>NZ_ALMY01000001.1 GCF_000440115.1 Streptococcus suis YS56
ATTCCCTCAGGGTGGATTAGAACCACCTTAAAAAGCCCGTTAAATCGGGCTTTTTTCATTCCTTGTCCAAAATTTGTCCAAAAAGTTTTAGAATAGTTGTCTGATTTTCTCAAAGTCATCTTCTTTCTGGTCTTGGAATAGGTGGGTGTAGGTCTTGAGTGTTTCTAGTACATCTTTATGGCCAATCAGTTTGGAGATGGTTAGAATGTCAATCCCTTTATGTTTGAGATAGCTCACATAAGTATGTCGAAGACTGTGCGGTGTTGCTAACTGGTTGCTGGCTCTCTTCCTGATAACCTTTTTAATAGCTGTGTCAGATGCTCTGATGAAAAGCCGTTTTTCTGGGTTGTCTATGTAGCCTGTTTGAAGATATTCTTGGTATGCTTCCCAGACATCACTATCAAATGGCACTCTACGCATTGATTGTTTGTTCTTAGTCCCTTTCCAGCCTTTATTCTTACCGCTGATCTTGTAGGTCTTATTGATGTCTAACTCTAGTATGTCATACATATCATCCGTAGTCAGTCCTTGAGCCTCTGCTGGTCTAAGTCCAGTCTTGGATACCAGATAGATGAAGAAGTGGGATTGGTGCTTGATATTCTTTCTGGAGTGGGCGATTAGTTCAAGGTATTCTTCCAATTCAATAAACTTGTCTGCCTCGTCCTTGGAATCAACATTGGAATGTACTTTGGCAAGAGTAGTAAAGTCCTTTTTCAAGGTTCCTTCATAGACTGCAACCTTGAGAGCTCCTCTGACGTGCTGGTTGAAGAGTTTAATAGTTGAGTGGACAAATCTATCTGCCATTAAATTCAGCACATTCTGGTAGCTTGTAGGGGTGATTTTGTGCATCTTGACATCAGGGAAGTATTCCAGTATTTTCTTATGGGTAAACTCGTATTTTTCGAATGTGACTGGGTCTATGTGGGGTTTCTTATGTACAGTAGCCCAATGCTCAAAATAATCTGCGAGAGTTACGGTCTTATCGACAATAACATTATTTTCTAAGTCGATTTGAGCCTGGGAAGCTGCAATGACCGCTTCAGCCTTGGTCTTGAATCCACCTTGTGACTTGGAGCCAAAAGTGCCGTCTGGTTTCTTGTAAGACATACGATATTCCCAGCCGTTGCTACGTTTTCTATAAGATGCCATTGATTTACCCTTTCAAATTTGATAAAATGGGTATAGTAAAGAGACCTACTGCAAAGCAGGTTTCTGACTATCCACCGCCTTACGCTCGGATCGTCCAAAGTTGAGCGTAGGGCTTTTTTTGTTTGTTGTAAAATAAAAGCGGCAACTACGAATAGTTACCGCTCAGATGTGGCAGCTTGTGCCAACTCCGTTTTTGCACTAGGTGAAACCTAGGTTAGTAACTATATTGTATCCAATAAACTAGTTTTTGTCATTAAGTAGTCTGTAGAGATTGATGGTTTGTCTAAGTTTCTCAATATAAAAGCACGAAAGAGCCTCAAATAAATTGAGACTCTTTCGGTAGGATGCATCGGGCATCCGGGCCACTTCGTATGGTTCTATTATAGAGTCTCTTTTATATTTTGTCAAGTAAATTATGTTATTTCTCCCTATACACCTCCACAACCTCGCCGATGGTGCACATGTTTTCGGCGGGGGGATTAAGGTAATTTACCTGACTCTTTGATGAGCTTTTTGTTTTGTTGTTTTACTTTGCGTTCTAATTTCTTTAAGTCTTCTGCTGGTGGTAGTTCTTCTGGTTTGATGCCACGTTGTGCGAGCATGTTTCTGATGGTTGTATTGTTTAAAACGTGTTCATCTGTAATGGATTTTTCGCCGTGGAGGTCATTTTCTTCAACATTGTAGTTGGTCATCTCAGTGGCTAGATTTTTCGCAGCGATGGTCAGAGTTGGCAAGAAGTCGGCTAACGGACGGTTGTTTTTGACTCCAAGGCGTTCTTTCATTTCTTGAGTGCTGTGTCCTCCGAATAGTGCCATATCCCCTTTTGAGCGAATTCGTCCGAAACCTCTGTCATCAACACCTCTTTCATAGATGTTTTGAGACAGACGTTTTTCAGATTCTTTGAGTTTTCCTCGTGCTTCGGTGCGTTCGATATAATGAAGTCGTTCCTCAATCAATTCTTGCTTTCTGGTTTGGACCGCGAAATAGGATTGGGCAAAGGCGATTTCTTCTTTGTTGGTGTCACCGTTAATAGCGATGAGGTAACAAGCGTAGCGGGTGAGCATATAGTCTTTTACTGGACGTTCAGAACCACTACCTAGCGGAACCATTTTCGTGACCTCACGAAAATGGTCTGACACCTTGGTGTCACTGGTTTCTATGGAGTTCATGGCTCTGTGAATTGCTTTGTGAAAATTCTCCCAGCGTTCGTAACCGAGTAATGGCATGAGGTCACGGGCGTACCAGTAGTCGATGGCTTCATCTTCGGTTTGATTAACAATACTGTCGAATTTTTCTTTAGTTTTATAAATTTTTGATTGTTCCATGTTTCTTCCTACCCCTCCCTATACACATCCACGACTTCGCCGATGGTTCGCATGCCTTCTGTGATTTGGATATTGTCATAGTCTTTATTGAGCGACTCTAAGTGGTCGCTTTTTAGTTTTTTGACATAGTTCTCTCCGTCGATTTGGAAGATGCCGATTTTGTTTAGGTCGATGGTAGGGGTGAATTTGATGAAGAGGAAGTCGCCGTTTTTGATTTTGGGTTCCATGGAGTGTCCGACGGCTATGGCGATGGTGTCGAAGTCTTTCTGGTCTGGGATGTCGTCTTCGTAGAAGCTGACCATGGTGTCGTAGTCGTCTTCCTGCCAGTAGCCTGTGCCTGCGGATACTTTGCCTGGTACGGGTAGGTTGATGCGTTTTCTGGTGTCGTAGAGATCAATGACATTGTCCGAGATGGTCCTGCCTCTTTCCTGCTCGTCTAGCAGTTCACTGGAGTAGCGTAGCACGTTTTTCTGGTTGGGTTCGGTTAATTGCACCACCTTGTCCGAAATCTGCTCTATGAGGCTGTTAGGGGCTGTGGTGGGGGTGGTAGGTGGAAAGAAATCGTCAATGCTTACTTTAAAAATATCCGTTAATTCAAACAAAGTATCTTGACCTGGTTTTCTGTCACCTTTTTCATACCTACTTATTGTTTGCTTTGTTGTTTCTAATCGTTGAGCAAGGTCGGTCTGTGTCATACCTGCCAATTTTCTAAAGTCTTTAATTTTTTGACCGATATATACATTCAATTCCATAATATTTTTCCTTTACTCTTTTGTTATTAAATGTAGTATAACAAAAAAATCACCAAAAAGGAAACAATTTTGTGTTTTTCGTAAAAAAAGTGTTGACAAGTCACCGAAGCGGTGATATAATTAAGTCAAGGTTAAGGAATTAGCCTAATAACACAGGAGGTACAGCCGATGGCAAGACACGAAAAAAAGCCTAAACGCAGAGAAATCGAATTCGACATTCAGTTCTTTTGGTTTAGACTTCGAGTAAAATACTTAATCGAGTGGTAACTTGATTAAGTAGGGGGGCAGAAAGCCTCCCTCCCTCGTGAGAGGGATAGGTATAGTGTACCACATGGGCTGTACTTCCAGCAAGGAGTATCTTATGAGTTGGAAAAAAATTCTCTTTGGTAGTTATGAAAAGACCTTTGTCAGTCAGGATGGCAGGGCAAAGACGACTATCTCTATCAAGGGTGGATTGTTGGTTAATCTGTTGGCACTGGTCGGGCTGGTTGGCTTGATTTGGTGGCTGATTGGTCTATTTACATAGAAAGGAGTGATGGTTATTGCAAACATTGTTGTATGGTTTGCGTAAAGAAAGAAATTTAACGCAAGAAGAAATGGCTGACAAAATTGGTATTTCTGAAAATGCGTATCGTCAGAAAGAAAAAGGGCAACGACCTTTTACACAAGACGAAATGTTTTTCTTGGGTAAGTTTTTTAACAAACCTATTCAAGAAATTTTTTTACCAAGAAAGTCACCAAAACGGTAACAAACTAACCAGCTCTGCTGTTTATGGAAAGGGGGGATGACATAGAATGACTTGGATAGGAATTACTTGCATACTTTTGATTTTACTGACTTACATAGAGATGCTAACTTTCGCAATATCGTTAATGATATTCGATGAAGGTGCTCCAGTAGTGTTATTTGTACTAAATGTAATTGCACTTTTTCTTCTGCCTGTATGGTGGCCAGTCGTTGTGCAGCTATATTGATGCACTTGTTGAAGGAAGAATAAATAGGACTGACAATTATTGTTTTGTTAGAAAGTCGTGAAAATCCTACGATTGTTTTGTTTAACTCTTTAAAATAATCAGGATGCATAAATGTCTTCTTTTCTCTAGGGTCTTCAATACCTAATGCTTTTTTGACATTTATCCGAAATACATCGAACTCAGAGCGTTCTGATTCAGATAAAAATATTAAGCATTTTAGTGAAGCAGATTCGAACTCTTGAATTTCTTTATCTGATAATTTTTGAGAAGAATCCAATTTGGCAATGATAGTACCGCTTTTTTCGATGTAATCTTGGAATATATAGTATTCTCTGTTATAGCGTTTACTGTAACTTTCTTTATATATGTCTAACATTTTAGATTTCAATTCTGTACGTCTCTGGACAAAGGCTACAATCATTGGTGAAATCAAGGAGACACCTAAGATGACAATAGTAACAAAAGCGATTAAATCAGAAGTTTCCCATTTTGAAAAGTCTGGCATATTTACTCTCCAATCATATTTTTACATTTAGTATACCAAAAAATTAGGTAACAAACTTACCAGCTCTGCTATTTACAGCACATTATCAGTTCTTGATTGTCACCTAGTACGGTTTCCGACACGAACCTTTTCCGGCTTTCCGACCTTCGGGTTCTTTCTATCGTGTCGGCAGGTTTTGTTCATTGCCCTGGTCATGACCGTGCTAGCTGTCAGTCAGGAACTGAAAAGAAAGGAAAAAAATTATGGAAGAACTTATTGATTTTACAGAATTTCACATTTATGATGACGGCAAAGAAATTCATCTACTTGCTCCAAATAAGGAAGTATTTGATAAAACTCCTGCCTGTGGACACGGTATCAGTTTTGAAATTTTTGACGAGAATGGTCTGCTGGACTACGACAAGACTGTTGAAAAGATTGAACATTATAATAAGATGCTCAACAAGATAAAGAATGACCCTCGTGGACAGGCTGGCATTGTTGCTGATATTTTCGGTGTTGGCATGGAAGAAGCGGAAGAAATCCGACGCAATCTTATTGAAGCAGGCAAAAAGAGACACGGTTTGTCTTAATAAACATAGAAGCTCTGCCATTTCCCCAATGGTCAGTCTTTGGTCAAACTTTATACAATACTTGTATAAAAAGTTCTTGACTTCTTCAAGAACTTTAACTAACAGGTAAGGGGGTGATGACCATGACGTCTATCCATGTGTCTTTGTCGGATGAGATGAAGAGGCGGTTGGGGGTGGAGTGCCAGCGGTTAGGGCTGTCAATGGCGGCTTATGTGCGGTTGGTGCTGGCGGAGAAGTTGCGAGAGGAGTAGGGCGGTGAGGCTCTGCTGTTTACGGAAAGGGGAATGACATGATTATCAAGAGGGAATTGCCGGAAAGTGCAAAACAAACAGAGGATAAGATTTTTGAAGAGATTATTCGGGATGGCTTGGAACAAATAGTCGATAAGCTCCTTGAAGAATGCTCCACTTATGAGGAAGCACATGATCGTTTATGGCATGCTAGGCTGTCTTCTCAGTTCGATGTCCGTAAATCACTTATAAATTTAGTAAAAGAACGGGCTATAAAGCAGCCGATACAAAAATAAACGGTTTTTCAGAGGTTCAACCAACCGAACTAGAAAGGAGGGACTATGGAAGACCTAGCAACCATCGGAATTGTCCTACTTGTCGTTTTCGCGTTTAACGCTCCGCTTTTTTACTATCTTCTTGATGATTTTAGGGAATGTGACGAAGAGCGGGAAAGCGATGAATGTGGAGATTAAACTGAATTGCTCTTCTGTCAGAACTCTTAGTAATCCAAGCCCTAACAATACAGTGAAAAGTATATAGACTATATCTAAATGAATATCGTCGTCATTTTTGAAAATGTATTTCAGGAAGTCAACGATGAAAAAGGCGGATATTCCAGATAAGAAAATTGATGTTAACAAGACAAGAAGCATTTTCTTTCCATCAATACTTTTAAGGATATTAATAGCTGGGTTTTCAATTTGGGGTACAGAAAAATATAAGAATGATAAGAGAACAATCATTCCGATGCTCATAATATTTTCGACCGTGAATAGGTATTTAATTAATTTTTTCATAAAGACATTATATCAAATTTTTCAACCGAACTAGGAAGGAGGAAGACATGAACGAACTAGAAAGAACAGCCCTCAATGAAATACTGAGGACTGTGACTTATATAGCCGAGAGGGTGGATAGACTTGGAGAACAATTATATCCACATCTTACAGAAACAGATAAAAAAGAGGTGCTGGCATTGATTAACGATGCACTTTCGAAAGGAAGAGGTATCTCTGACAGTAATCTTGACGGTCTCAAGAGTAAGTCAAAGATTCATCAGGGGATAGAAGGTGTTAGATAAACAAAATTTCTAATTTCTTTAATTCTAGATGATATTCGGGAGAAACTAGGCTATAAGCTTTGTCGAAAAAGGTATTTAATTCAGTTTCTGTATAAAGTTCTGACAGTTTCCGACACTCTGCTAGAAAATCTGGTCTTTTTTGAAATACTGGCAGCATCATTGCAGCGATGTAAGTGTTTATCTTACGATTTCCTGTGGGATTATCTTTTAAGTAGTCCAAAGGTAATTGTTTTAGATTTACAGGTTCGCTTTCTTGTAATTGTGAATTACTGTAGGAAAGCGTAAAGTCAGCAAAGCTTTGAACAAGAGGGTTATCAGAATTAGACCACTCTTTCGCAAATCCATGTAGAAATAGGTGGGAAGATACCTCACATAAGACTTCTTCAAACCAAAACATTGGTGTATTAGAAGGTGATTTGTAGTAAGCGTGTAATAGTTCATGACCCAGCTGGTAAATGACTTGAGAATGCTCATTAATTTCTTGCAAGTGCAAGAAAATCAAGTTGTCATCTGGAAAGGATACAGGGCAGTCAATAAATGGAGCGAAGATAATTGTTAAGTTTTCATCTTTAAAATTTGGGAAAATGTCTTGAGCAGTATTTGCTAGATAATCAAATATAGCTGAGTGCAGAGCGGAGCTAAACGGCTCTGGTAATTCGTTGATTGATTGAAAAAACATTTTCCAATTTGTTTCAGGCACAATATACTTTTTCACGCTAGTTCTCCAATCGTTTTTATTTTTATTATACCAAATTAGAAAGGAATTTTATGAACGAAATTTTTGTTTTTCACGGACAGGAGGTCCGTACTATAACCATTAATAACGAACCTTGGTTTGTTGGGAAAGATGTAGCAGATATTTTAGGCTACTCAAAATCACGAAATGCGATTGCACTTCATGTTGATTCAGAGGACGCCCTAAAACAGGGCATCCCTACAAGCGGTGGCATTCAAGAAATGGTTATCATCAATGAATCTGGTCTCTATTCACTAATTTTGTCCAGTAAGTTGCCACAGGCGAAAGAATTCAAACGTTGGGTTACTAGCGAGGTGTTACCACAGATTCGCCAACAGGGTGCTTATGTGCCAGAGAATTTATCTGATGAAGCTTTCATTGCTCTATTTACTGGTCAGAAGAAACTGAAAGAGCAGCAGTTGGCATTGGCTCAAGATGTTGACTATCTCAAAAATGAACAACCGATTCATCCTAGCTTTGCCCAAGCCTTGCTGAAGAAGAGAAAAGCCCGTGTCGTCGCTTGTCTAGGTGGAATTGATAGTCCAGCCTATGCTGATAAAGTCTTTGCACAGTCAGTCTTTCGACAAGCTGAGGTTGATTTTAAAGACCATTTTAACATCAATCGCTATGACATGTTGCCAAAGAAATTTGCTGAAGCGGCATTGTCTTACTGGATGACATGGGAACCAAGCACAAATACCAAAATGAAAATTTCGGAGATGAACGCTTATGAACTGTAAAACGCAAAAAAGCCTGACGGCAATCAGGCTCAAATCTAAAGATACAAAGAAAGTGTAACATATTATGATTGATTTTGAAAGCTTTTTTAAAGAAAAAATGGAAAATATCATGACTATGGCATGGGCTGAAAAGTCGGAGATGTTTGACCCTGACAATACCTATCCGCCAATTATGACCCAAGCTGAGTTTAGAAAATGGTTGAAAATTGGCGATGCGACTGTGAAGTATCTCATTTCAAAAGGTATGCCGACCATTAAGAACGAGAACGGGAGTATTCGCATTCCACGGGATGCCGTTCGTGTCTGGCTTCGGGATAATTGGCAAGCATTAGCATAGGAGTGGGATATGACAGAAGAATTGATGTTGACAACTGAGCAAGGTTTGGTATTCATTGCTATTTTGACCACTATCCTTATCTGGCTAATTAGAAAGCCGATGAAGATTGAAATAGAGGTCAAAGAGCCTGTGATTGAAGAAAAGCAACCAGAACGGAATCTGCGTTACTTGCAGATTCACAGATACTACGGAGGATAGGATGAAATTTTTGGAAATGATGAAGAAGTTTTTGAGTGTGGAGGAAGAGGATTACATTCCTCAAAGTCAACATGAGCTCGAACGTGAATTGGCCAACGCTAGACACACAGCCAAGGAATACAAAAAACTGGCTTTGCTGAAAAATCAGGAATGTGTCGGGCAGGCTAGGCTGATTGATGAGCTACGCAGACGGATTGCCTTCTTGGAGAATGTTAACAAGTGCCAGGCGGAACTATTGGCAGAACGTGAGGTCTAGCTATGGTTTGGGTTGTGGCGAAGAAAACCAAACGTGGTCGCAGGAAGTACCACTACAAGAAATCTTTTAATACTTGGCAAGAAGCCAGAGTTTACCAACAGGATTTGTTTAATAAAGGTATCAACGCTGAAATGTGGGAGGAGAAGGAATGAAAAAGAAGAAAAAAGTGTTTTTTTGGTTAAAACTTGACCAGAACTTCTTCAAAAACTTGGCTATTAAGCAAGCTCTCCGTATGCCAGGCGGAAAGGATATGATTATTGTTTATCAAATGATCATGCTGGAATCACTTGCGACAGATGGCGTCATATACTATGAGGGTACTTTGCCAACGTTGGAAAAGGAACTCGCTGTCCGCCTAGACATCAAAGAGGAGGAAATCCAGATGACACTTGCATATTTTAAAGGTGTCGGTTTGGTACAAGTTGATGATGAAAACAATGCTGAAATGTTGCAAGTGCCAGCTCTGATGGAGCAAGAAACGGATTGGGCAAGGTACAAACGTGAACAAAGAAAAACTTTGAGATTGGACAATGTCCAACAGGTGTCCAACAACTGTCCAACAGAGTTAGAGTTAGAGAAAGAGATAGAGTTAAAAAAAGAGATAGAGTTAAAAAAAGAGATAGATATAGAGAAAGAGATAAAGTCAGAAGTAGATATTGTTAAACCTGCTACTGAATTAAATATCTATGATTATTACCAACATAGAATTGGTTCCTTGGACGGCTATCAGTATGAGAAACTAAAGGACTACTTAGACATTGACAAACTTGAGCCTGCACTTGTCAAGAGAGCTATCGATAGGGCTGCAGACAACGCCAAGCGTAATTTTGGCTATGTCAATGCCATTTTGAAGAACTGGGCCAAGAATGACATCAGGACCATAGCCAAACAGGATGAGGAGCAACGGAACTTTGTCGATAGGAAAAGCAACTCTTTCCAGAATGGAAATACTTCCCAGCCTAGAAAAACCAACATTCCTGACTGGGCCTTGGAAGAAATTGAGCAGGACAATTCAGAAGAAGCCATGCAACGTATGCAGGCTTTGAAGGCAAAAATGCTGGCTGACGAAAAGGGAGAGCCTGTGCCTGACTGGGCTGAAAAAGTCTTAGCAGGTAAACAGACTGCCGAGGGGCAGGCTAAGTTGGCAGCTATTTATGCGGAACTGGAGGCTATGGAAAATGGTGAAACTTAAACATGGCTCGAAGCAGGATAGGCCTTTCATCCGAGAAGTACGAGTCAACTGTACAGGGATTGATATTTTTTACGGAAACGAGCGACAGGCCATGCGGTTTGCTAGTCGTGCAGCTGCTATCCATGTTTCTAGGGCTTTGAAAGATTATGGCAATTTCTACTTGATTGAGGAGGACTAATGGACGGATTTTTGAAATTAGATAAGATGTTGGATTGGCAAGTAGCCAACTATCCGCTTCGGATGTCGGAAAAGGCTCGCTTGATGGCTTTGCCTGGTGATGAGTTTGTGGCAGAGCTGGATCGTATGGCGGTGGAGTATCATCGGACCAGGTATGGAGGTAGTTGATGGTAGTGCCAGAAAAAGAGGAGAAAGCGAATGGAACGATTTGAGAAGGTTCTAATACCCATCCTTGTAGGATTGGTGATTTCCCTTGGATTTAATCTAAGGCAAGCAAAGCAAAAGATTGCTGAGCTAGAATCCCGCGAACCCGTAATCATCTACCAGACAGACAACGCTGGCACTGAGATGATTGGCAAGGTCACAGATAAGGGCATTGTCAATGGTCACTACTATGTCGAAGTTGGTCCCTATGGGAAGTTCTTGGTGACCAGGGAACAGTATGACAGTGTTAGTGTCGGAGATGATATGCCTGAGTATTTGAAAGGACGGGGGAGTTGATGACAAAAGAAACGTGTATTAAATGCGGCAAGGACAGAACGTGGTTTCTCTCACAATATTGTTTTTCTTGCATGAATGAAGAGAACGAGAAAAAACTTACGAATGATATCCTTTCTGGCGAAGTAGAAGAAACCGAATGCGAGGATGACATTGTTTGCCCTTGGTGCGGTACAAGATATGATTCGTTTGATGTGGATGAAAACTATTCGTTTATGGATGAATCTGAACACACAACTGATTGCGGTGAATGTGGACATGATTTTGTATATCAAGCCAATGTATCAATCACATTTTCAACGAGGAGATAGGAGAGCTGATGGCAAAGGTAATCTACAAAAGAGAAATTGGCGTGAACATGCTAGGTGAGTTGGAATACTCAGTCACTCCGACTTGTCCAGTCTGTGGAGAATGGACATACAGCGAAGATACATGTCCATTTTGTCGAATGAATGGCGTGACAACTGAATTAGAATACAACGGAGCTAGGTCGCCTAGATTTTATGACAAAGACGGGAATAAGGCAAAATGCTATTGCGGGACATGTGGAGGAAACAGATGAGTAAATTTGTTCATGCAGACTGTATGGATGTGATGCGTGAGTATCCTGGCAATTATTTTGACCTTGCTATTGTGGACCCTCCGTACTTTAGTGGGCCCGAAGAGCGGAAATTCTACGGACGGAAAATCAGCCCAATTGGCGTCCAACGTTTGTATGGACAGACGAGTGAATGGGATGTACCCGGCAAGGATTATTTCGAGGAACTAATCAGAGTTTCCAAAAATCAGATTATATGGGGTGTAAATTATTACCAATATGATTTTGGTCCCGGTCGCATCGTTTGGGATAAAGTCAATGGACAATCGAGCTTTTCGGATTGTGAGATTGCTTACTGCAGTATGCATGACAGCGTGCGGTTGTTTAGGTATATGTGGAATGGCATGATGCAGGGGAAATCTATCTCTGAGGGTCATGTCCAGCAAGGGAACAAGCGATTGAACGAGAAAAGGATACACCCTACACAGAAACCTGTTAATCTATATCGTTGGTTAATCCAAAAATATGCCACAGAGGGCGACAAAATCCTAGATACCCATGTCGGGTCGGCTAGTAGCTTAATCGCCTTTGAAGAGGCAGGGTTGGAGTACGTCGGTTGCGAGAAAGACGGACAAATTTACCAATCAGCTCTGGCCAGACTTGAAGAATATAAATCACAGATTACATTATTTTAGGAGGAAACAGATGAATAAGCATGAAGCGATTGAGAAGTTAACAGAAATAGCAAACGGAACTGGTTGGATTTCCTATACTAATGCTTGTAATATTATTTCTGAAATAAATATACAACCGCAGAAGGTTGTGGTGCCGAAGTTTGTGGCGGAATGGATTAAAGAAACCAAAGAACGTCATCCCAACCTTCGTTGGGTTTGGACTGTGTATCCTAACGACCTTGAACTTAATAAATGGCTGGATACCAATACAGAAACGTTTATGCTAGCTTGGCTGTTCGGCTATGAGGTCGAGCAAGAGCCTCTGTACACGGTTGAGATACCGAATCCGAATAATACTAGCGCTAATGTATTATGCTTGCGAAAAGATGGCGGTAAGATACACATTTCCAAACAGAATCATAAAACATATAAGCAGTCGCGTTATTGCCATCTCACCGAAGCCGAAATCAAAGAGGATTTTGAGTGGGCGTGGGATGCAGGGTTTGCGAAGGAGGTGGAGTGATGGTCAAAACACTAGAACAGACATCAAAAGATGAGTCAAAGAGGTGTAAAGTGCCAACTAACATCAGACCGTATAGCATCGGATACAGAGTCGTTTCCAAAAATGGTAACATACTCACTTTGGAAAATGGTGCCAGTGTATTCTATTTACCGTCAGAAGCTGAAACGGCAATCCAAAGAGAATTTGGGAAAGATGACCCTAATTTCGATATTGGGAGATGCAGGGTTGAAGAAGTGGCCGTTATCAATTTTGACAAATTAAAGAATTTTTTGCAGGAGATAGAATCATGAGAGGAAAAATTACTGTAGGCTACCATTCTGAGCCCTGTAGGGTAAGGATTAACAAAGAATGGAAACAAGCTGAATTTTTGGGTGTTTTTCAAGACGCAGGCACAGATTTGTTTGATCGACCATATGCAAGACCAGTTGCTGCAGTCAAAATTAACGGCAGGCTAGGCCACGCTGTGCTTAGTGAGGTAAAGTTTGATGCGGAGGCAGAAAATGATACCGAAGTTTAGATTTTGGGATAAAGGTTATAAGATTTGGCTAACCCCAGATAGCGTATGGCTAGATGACGAAGGTTCTTTTAGAGGTGTCGATGGCGTTAATAGGTTTGAGCCTATAGGTCAAGATTTGATTGTCATGCAATCCACAGGGCTGTTGGATGTCAACGGCAAGGAGATTTTTGAGGGGGATGTGGTTAAACTGAGATATACCATTTCATCTGACTACGAGTTTTTCAAAGTAACAAGATTTCGAGGAGGTTCTTGGAGAATCGATAACCGAAGAAGAGGATGTGAGTTGTGGCTTCGCAATGAAGACTGCGAAATCATCGGCAACGTATGGGAAGGAGGCGATTTAATTGACCTTAGTAATCCAGAGGCAGATTAATTTTGTAAACGAGTGTGACTGTATTGTTGATTTATATGACCTAGAGCAAGCTGTGCTGTGGTATCAATCGAAACCAACACTTTCTCAAAAGAAGATATATTTACATGGGAACTACCCAGCAATTTCTATTCATAATGAAAAAGTGCATATTCATAGGTTATTGATGCAATATTGGTTGGGAATCAGGCTTTCTTTTGAATTTAGTGTTCATCATCTTAACGGAAATAAACTCGATGCAAGAAAAGAAAATCTTTCGGTTATATTAAATTCTAGCCATAATAGAAGCCATAACACAGGCAGAGTTTTTACGGATGAACATAAATCAAAGATAGCAGAAGCGAATAGGAAAAGGCTTGGAATGAAGATGAAAAAGCGTGTGAATATCCCATTACCAGAATTGAAAAAGTTTCTTAGTGAGGGGAAATCAGTCAATTGGCTTGCACAGTATTACAATTGCGATTGGTCAACCGTAAAAAACAGAATCTATGAAAATCCTGAATTGATGGAGGCAACCAATGACAAATAGAGAAGTGACTAAAATTCATTTTGAAGGCGATGAGTACGAAGTTCATACGGTTAATATGACCAAAAATGATATTAAAAATTTAAAAAAGGGTGTGACGCTCATGTATATTAGTGAGGAAGCGAGGCAAGTTATAGCTTTGTCAATGGAGGTAACTAATGACTAACGAAAAACTAGGTGTGCTGCTGGTCGATGTGACAGAGCCGAGGTATTGGAAATATACATATGTCCGTGTTCATAATTTGGGCGGTAGGCAACTTTTCTCCACAGGGAAAACAGACATCTCAGGAGTAGTCAAAGAATACGCAACTCTTTACACCCAAGAAGAGGCTAAAAAATACCCACAATGCAGATGGGTAGCGTTGGAGGAATTACAAAAATAAATACAGGAGGAAAATGATATGAACTACAAAGTTAAAGTTGATGGAAACGAAATTGAATATGGAGCATTGGTTGAAAAATCAAGCTTTACAGAAAAAGAGTGGTCAGCAATATATGCAGAGATTGTAAAACAAAATCAACCATCGGTTTACAAAAAAAGAAAAGACGATATTGAATTTATCAATACGTTAGGCGCACTCATATCACTTGAGGAACGGTATGAAGTGTTACTTGACTTATTACCGCAAGAGCAGTTTTCATACGCTGGAGCACATCCAAAATGGGTAGCTGATGCAGTTGAAGAAAATACCCTAGACAAAGAAACTACGATGGGAGATATATCTGATATGCTGGAAAATTGTTCGTTAGAAGAATTGAAGGAGGAACTAACAGATTACTTTAATTTGGAGGAATTGGAATGACCATTAAAGAACTAATCAAAGAATTGCAGATGTACGACGAGGACAAGGAGGTTGTTTTAACGATAGCCAACGTGCATCCAGTTTTGCATGAATTAGTAGATTTGGAAACTGGGTTGGTTCGTCTTTCGTCGGATTGTCAAATCGGCTTTGAATTCAATCTTTTATCAGACAATCGTCTGGAAATTGAGGGGGTGTGGTAGATGACCACAGCAGATAAAATCAAATACATCCTGCAAAAGACAGGATGGACGAGAGACCAATTTGCGACCGAAATGGGTGTGACGAAGCTGTCTGTCTACGAAAGGTCACTTGATTGGTATTACTGGTCGAATCCAGACACGTAGCTACGATAATCAGCAAGGGCAACGTGTCTTCGTGACTGAGGTAGTCGCGGAGAGTTTCCAGGTATTGGAAAAGCGTGACAATACTGCTAATCATTCCAGTATGGATGAGCAGATGCCACCGAATTTTGCTGGTCAGCCGATGGATATTACTGATGATGGCTTGCCGTTTTAGGAGGTATACATGAGTCGGATTGTAAATTTTGGAAACGGCATTACAGCCAGACAGCGTGATGTCATTGATGATTTGAAGGATGCTATTGAGCGATATGAATTTTTGGAAAATGAAAATGAACGTTTGATTAAGGACCGGCAAGAGCAGGAAGAGAAGATTGATTTTCTCAAACAGCAGAACCATCAGCTTTTCGCTGCTATCGGCAGACAGGTATGGGAACAGGTGCTCAGTTCTGCTATGTCCAGAAAAGCAAATAGACGGAAATGGAGGGCGAAATGATTACAATCACTCTAGACGAAGAACTATTGACAGCACTTGTTTTCGCAGCTGCTCAAAGTTCCTGTGCATTTGATAGAAATGCATTGAAGGAGAACCAGTTGTGGCACTTACATTGCTGTGACTATAACGAACCAGTACATGAAGTGGCAAAGCAAATCGACCTTGATGATATTCAAGACGAAAGCTACAGAGCCTACTTTCAAGAAGTAAAGGCGAAAGGTGATAAATTCTATTCGGAGGTAGATAAAAAATAAAAAAGGCCAGCAATTGCTGTCCTTATCTATGCTAATTTTCAACCACATTATACCATAGAAAAGTCTAGTGGTAAAAAGTCAATAGAAAGTTGAGAAAATTCTAGTTGTTTTTTTAGAAAACAGGGTACACTAAA
>NZ_ALMY01000002.1 GCF_000440115.1 Streptococcus suis YS56
TAACATAAAGAAAAAGTAATGAGTACTCTCTCCCGTCGGAGATTTCCTCACTACTAATCTTAGTATGTTTTTGATGTATTTTTAGCAAAATTCACACCACTTTTCACACCAAATTCACACCATTACTTTTTAAGATTGCGGTAGGCAATTTCCCCTACAGCCATTGGAACAACATTTGAAGTATTGACATATGTCTTCGTTGTAATAGTGTCACTATGAGTTAGAGCCTCTGAAATAGCCTCTAGTGATGTTCCTGCTAGTCTAGCTAATGTTGCTCCAGTGTGGCGTAATTTGTGCGGTGTTGCGTGTTTTAGCGCCTTGTGACGGCGTTTGACTGACTTCATCTTGTTATTGAGATAATCAGCGTGTAAGGGGCTATTCACGTTGCCTTTCGTATCAATATAGGTAAAGACATATTGTTCATCAGATTGGATAATGCCGAATTTTGCCAATTCAATTTTTTGTTGCTTTTTCCAAGATTGAAGTAAGTCCGCTAGTTCAATAGGGATTTGAAAGGTTGTCTTCTTGTTGCCCTTGGTAGACTTTGGATTTTTGTACTTATCCAAGGCTTGCACTAATTGGATTTCTTGCTTCTTGGTATTGATGTGTTTCCATTGCAAAGCGTAGCTTTCGGATTTTCTATCTCCTAAGAAAAAAGTAGTATAGAATAGTACATAATCTTTGAAAAAGAGTTTACCGTTTCCTAGGTCTTCTTCAAATGCTGTGAACCATGCTTGAAGTTCTGCTTGTGAAAGATACAAATCTTCATCATGTTTGGCTTCTTGCAACTTGATTTTTTTAGTAGCCTTGATGCGACTTATTGTTTTTGATAATCGATTTGTCTCGATATATTCCAATTCCTCAGCCCAATCAAAGATAGAATTTACATAACTTCTAATTACCTTGAAGTTTGCATATTCTTCTGCTTTTTGGGTCAATAGGTTCAAGACGACTTGTTTATTTTGGTTGAGAAAGTCAATGGAATAATTCCCAAGCATAGGTAGAATATGCTTTCTAAAGACAATCTCTGTTCCGTCAATAGTAGCCTTTGAAGGTGGTTTTGTAGTTGAGGTTGTTTGACCTGCTTTGTAAGATTCCCACCAAACATTGTGATAAAAGTCTGAGAAGAGGATTGCCCCATTTGTTTCCAATGGAGTTGATTCTCCGCTTAGTATTTTATCAATTTTGTTTTGTAGTTCGAGTTCGTATTTTTTTGCTTCACTCCTTAACTTAAAACGTTTCTCAATCACTTTTTTATCAATTCCAAGTGAAGATTTAGCTTCTTCTGGAATATAAATACGTAAGCGATAAGTTCCATTTTTTGTTTTGGTAATTGACATAGTATTCTCCTTTTGAATTGAGCTAGAAAAATACCGTGGCTTTATTATATCAAACCACGGATAGAATGCTACTGATTTTGTAACCAGCGATTGATTTCAGCTTTATCGAATCGAACAGTTTTTCCGATGCGAATGACAGGCAACCCCTTCCGGATCCAACTATCAAGCGTGTTGTTGGAAATTCCTAAATATTCGTAGGCTTGTTGTTTGTTCAAAAATGGACTACTAAGATTGCTGTTATCCAACCTATTTTCGACTTCTTGTTTTATTAAATCAGCAATTAAAAGCTGAATTTGATGTACTTGCTCTTCTGGTAGAATGACTTGCATATTAACCTTATTTCTAATAGGAAATTCATTTAATTTTGACATTAGTCATTATGCCACATTGCGGACTCAAATCGGATGATTTTTAGAAATGTATAGATTAATAGTCTGTTTTGCCTCAATTTAGGAAGACAATTTTTTAAAGAAATGTTGTAGTATCAAGGATTTTGAGGTTTTGGAAAGTTGTAAAATCATATTAAAAACCGTTAAATAATTCTTTTAAATTCAACAATCGATTCAAAATTAATTCATATAAATCAATTTTATAATGATGTTTTCGACGCAATTTATTGTTCAATGAATAGATTTTATTTCTGAATTCTTTTGAAAAAGTTGGGATCTGTACAATATGTAATTCATTTGTGTTGTAATTTTTATGACAACCTAAACCATGTGCCTTTGCGAAATCAAGAGCATCAAACATCAATCGTAAAATGATTAATACATTCCATGTCACCATCTCTGATAAATAAAAAGCTTCAGAATTTATATTTAATTCTTTCTGACTTTTAATAATCATATTTTTTCTATAACGCGATCTATTTTCTTTCGAAACAAATTTAGCATTTATAAGACTAAGTATTTCTTCATCTAAAACTAGCGGAGTGTTTGTTGAATGTGCAACGTTAATCTGTTTTTTCAACAATTCTTCGAAAGTCGCACGTGGTTTTTCTTTGAAAATTTTGGATAATTCTCTGTCAGTATTTATTACTGATTGTTCGATTTCTTTTATGAAATTGAAGACTCCAATTGAAATCAAGTTTTCTAAGTATTGAATGATTTTCAGATTATCAATTTCTTCCAGATCGCAGGTAGTAAGAAGAGATTTAATCTTATCTTTTTTCAAAACTGTTTCGAAACGATAAACTTCAAATGCTTCTGTTTTTGCTTTATCAAGTTGTCCTAACCTCTTTGCTTTATTTGTTTTGTTGTACAAAACTTGTTCCTCATGTTTAGATCTATTGGTTGTTAAAATATCATATTCCTTGTCTTTGATACGATTTGATGATGAAGCGAAATTCACTTTTTTATTTGTTAGACAGCGTAATAATAGCGTTCTTGTTTGAAGGTGAAATGGTGATTGTATGGCCATTGTAAATGCAAGTTCAATTTCTTGGAATTCGCAATGATATATCGTACATGAAATTCCTATTTCATGTTCCAAAATCGATAGAGCTCTGTTCAATCTTTTATTAATTCCATCAATTGAAGCAGTAGCAATGTTTAATCCGCCATGAATCAATTGAATACGATAATAATAACTGCCATCAAATGGATTTTTTCCCATGTAGAATAAACCGAAAGTGGGTGAATTGATAACTAATTCCGAGATGGTACCTAACTTGTCGTATTTCTTCTTGATAGAAAAATTATTTTTCATAGAAGCAGCTAAATCTAATTCCAGGTTGTTGATGTGGAACTGTCCTTTCAATGAAAGAACTACTTTATCTATACCCCAAAATGCGTTGGTCACAGAAAAGCAACTTTCCATTTCCTTTGCATTCTCATCGTAGATTTTTTGTTTTTC
This sequence comes from Streptococcus suis YS56, assembly GCF_000440115.1. Classification (GTDB taxonomy): domain Bacteria; phylum Bacillota; class Bacilli; order Lactobacillales; family Streptococcaceae; genus Streptococcus; species Streptococcus suis_L. The sequence continues at coordinate 3,195 of NZ_ALMY01000002.1, forward strand.
CTCTTCGGACATACCTCTTGTAACTTTTGAGACCATTTTTTCCTCTTTCATTTCTCGAAATGAATTATGCCAGATACACAATGTTTTCAGAACAAAAAATGACAAAAAAGAGATAAATTCCAAAAAGAAATTTATCTCTAATTCTTCTATTTTCTTTTTATGACAAGATCTTCAAGAATATAGTTCTCGAAATTAAATGTTTCCTCCTGAAAGGTCTTTTGAATTGAAATTGGTAAAGCTGATAGATACACATTATCTCCGATTTCAACACGCGTTTCATTGACACGCATTTTTGTGCTGTATTGTACTTTGACTCTATTTTCACAGTTATCCTTGATAATCATTTCGATCCAATTCGAATTTGGTTTTAAATGTTTATCAATAACCTTTCCAAAAACAAACATCTTTGCGAAATGGTTTGGATATGCAAAACCGAAGTTAGGCTTTTTATTGAAGAATACCGCCAGTTCAGTCTGCTCTTCTTGGATGGTATCTATAATAATTTCGTAGCTATTCTTTGTATTAATGTTTTCGATATGACCTGATATCGATACCGTCATTCCCTTCTTCAATTGAAATTTTTCACGATTAAAATAACATTTCAAATATGTGTGCTTACGACCGGCGCCGTTTCTGATAAAAAGACCAAGATATGGTACGATATCTTGGTCATTTACTTCAAAGATTTTTCCTCTTGCTAAAATTGTGTTTCGATTTATTTTTTGTAGATTATTTTGATTCCTCATATTTTGTCCTCCATTTCTTCAATATCTACAAAGAAATTATGCCAGAAAACTCAAATTAAAAAATCATTACAGAATGTAATTTGTTACTGTAACAGATAATCGCCAGTGTGAAAGATTTAATACTGATACGGCCATGAGAGCAAGGCGATTGTACTCAATTGGCATTCCTGACGATAAGGCTTTGACTTTATTTGAACCGCGAAGAACATAAATTTCGTCGCGTAGTTCATAAATAAAATTTTTACGCTGTCGTTCGTATTTACTTTGTGACTCGTTCTTCAATTTCTGATTGCCTTCTTCCCATCGTGTAATTAATAAATGTGAGAGTGCGTGTCTCATTTTTGGATTAGCTTGAATTTTTTCTAGATAATAGAAATAGCTATCGCGAGAATGATGTGCGCGTAATGCGTGTAGATTGATTTGGTTGTTCATCTCTTCATCTGTAAAAACTGGCTCATTTTCTTCAATTCCTGCGAAAGTTTGTTTGACGATTGCCACGTCTTTTGGCAAGATGTATTGCATTTGTTTCTTTCCGCCTTTGCCCCTCTTTACGTGAATATAGCAATTCCCATATTCATCGAATTTCAAATCTTTTCCTGTTAAATTCTTTAATTCGTTTCGACGAATACCAACTACTTTCTAAAATGCGACTAGGCGAGAGAAGAGAGAGTTCAATTCTTGTTTTTTCCCTTGTTGATTAGACTCGAATTGTCGTCCACGGACAATCTTGTCACTTGTCCGTTTCTGTTTGCGGATCCGATTCAAGTTAATATTGGCTGCTTTCGCAATAGGTGCTAAGTATGTGTGAATTGTGGCAGCTGTATATCCTTTTGGATCTTGATGAAGATCATCATGATATTGTTGAAGAACTTCTTCTGAAATTTCTGAGATTTTTTTGATGCTATTTTCTTTTGCCCATTTTGAGAACCGAGTTGCTGAACGTTTATATGATGTGCGAGATGTATTATTTGTAACATTTTTTGTTGCTACGACGAAGATATCGTGCTTTAATGAGTTCTTTTTTCGTGGCATTTTCTGTCTCCTTTCTTTGATAAAATGCATATTATTGTTAAACTGCCTCCCACCCTTTTTTAGTAATGAGCTGGGTATGCTCTTGAAAATTTCCGATGAGGCTGTCCTATGGGACTATCGTTTTCAATACTCTTCAGTAGCACCGTCGAATATCTCTGAAATCTTCGTTTTGTCATTGAACTGGTTATTTTTCAAACCGAACTTTCTACTTTTATCTTCACTAAACATCTTTTACTGTACTATATTATGTGATAAATGGTTATTCTGTACGTCATTTCATTCCGCAGAATAACCATTTACTCTCTTCGTTTTCGATCTCTTTTCTTAAGTCAATGACACCTTTAAAAAAGAGAAGTCACAATCATTCGAATTAACAATTTTCACCGAGCCCAGTGCGAATTCAAACAATAGATAACTTATCACCTTCTTTCTCTATTCACATCAATTTTTTTCAATATTATTATGTCTCTTTTTCAAAAAAATAAAAAAACAAAAAACATTTTTCGTTTACAAGAATTCACACACTTTTTTATATTTTGAAAAAAGTGGCATACTGAACATAGAAGAAAAAGGAGGCATATCATGTGATATTCAGAATACAATTACTTACTTCAATATGGATTCGAAAACAGTAAAGGAGGATCGATAATGTTAGAATCCCACAGAATTATTATCAAATTTTTAAAGCAAACGATTTTTGAAACAGACATTAAAGCTATTGATTGCCATCATGAAAAAGATTTTGCACTTATTCCTGGAACCTTTGATGACGATTATTATGATTTATTGCTTGAAAACGAAGATTGTAATATTCATTTTAAAATATATTATGAAACGGAAGAATCGGATTGTTTCGTTACGATAGACTTGGAAGATGGATTGCACGAATCAATTCATGTGAAATTTAATTTTGAGGATTGGGGAAATGATTTTTATCAATTTTGCATTGCTATGAAAATTATTTTGGGACATTATATTATCGGAAACTGGACAGAAACGATGGCAGAGATGGAAGTTATTGGATTTGTAAGATTTGTTGAGAAGTATCTAAATACTATAACCTTGTTTGTTGCAAGAGACGTTCAGTAAAAAAACTAGTGGTACTGAGCATTAGGACAGATTTTTATGGAACTAGATCAGATGGTGTTTAGATTTATGAAGGATTGTGAGAATTTTGAGTGAGTGTCAAAAAGAAGTTTAGTAAATATAAAATATGTAAACAGAACCGCAGTAAATGATCTGCGGTTTTCTTGTGTTCTGATTATCTGTCAGTATCAGACACCATGTATTGTAAATGAAATTTAAGTTCTGTTCATGCTTTGGCTTTTTTGAGAGCTAAGTTACATTATTTCAGGGAACTTCAAACGCTCTCAGAAATAGTTAAAGTTAGGCATAGAAAATGGTATAATAGGTGGAGATATAAACGTTTTCAAGGAGTAGGTTTTGGAAGAGAGCTTAATTAAATCAAAACAACGTGTTCAAAAACATGGAGAAGTCTTTACACCTGCTTGGATGGTTCAGAAAATGCTGGATACTCCTGGAGTGAAAGAAGCTTGTGAAAGTGTATATAAGACCTTTTTAGAGCCATCTGCAGGCGATGGAAATTTTTTGCAAGCTATTTTAGAGAGAAAGCTAGAGGCTGTGGTAAGACAGTATGACAAACGAAATTGGAAAACAAAGTCTTTGATTGCTCTCTCGTCCATATATGGCATAGAGTTTTTAGAAGATAATTTGGAAGTGGCACGTTCACGGATGTTTCTTTGTTATTTAGACTGGTACGAGCAAGCTTTTGGAACTAGACTAAATAGCAAAAATGATATCTATCAATCAGCTCACTATCTTATTCATAAAAATATTGTGAGAGGAAATACCTTGACTCAGCAGCACCCAGTCACAGGGGAGCCTATCAGGTTTAATGAATGGCAAATGGTTAAAGGACATCCTAGTTTGGTGAGAAAAATTCCTTTTGCATTATCAGAACTTTTAGGTAAAGAGGTTGAAGATGATAGGGCAGTCGTAGAAGGACAACTGAGCTTTTTTGATATCGATGATGAATTTAAAATAGAAGATGAAGTTGTTGAAAAAACAGATGCAATAGAAGAGATAAGTATTCAGAAAGTGTATTTGCTAGGAGATTAGGCTATGATTTCAAATTTCGAATTTTTGGCAATTGATATAGATACAGCCGAGCTTTTTAGAACTATAAATATGGCTGAAGAAAATTATACGCACGGGGATTATGAAGGTACGCTAACAAAAGTGAGGAAAGTTGCTGAGAATACAGCGAGGTTGGTTGCCGATAGAGAATATTTAGATATTAGTGAGCGCGCTACCTTTAATGACGTACTAAGAGAGATAAGAGACTTTATTCCCAATAAAACAATCGTCGATCACTTTTATGATATCAAGGGAAAGGGGAATAATTCTGCCCATGTCCTTAATCCAGAAGATGCGACAAAAGAAAATGCCTTAAAATCACTAAAACAAGTCTTTGACATACTAGCTTGGGTCATGCTGACCTATATTGAACCGGATATTAAAGCGAGTGCAATTGGTCAGTTTTTAGAACCGAGAGCACAAGAAATGTACACTACGGCTGAGCGGAAGTTTATCTATATTCAAACAGTTAACAATGAAAGTGGACTATTTAATGCCTTCGAAGGAACTCAAAAAATCGGTGAAGGGACTGTTTCTTCGGATGACATTGAAACGGATTGGTCGCCAAATAGTGACTTTTTACGTACTGTTGCCCCAAAACGTATTAATCAATACATGAAAACGTCTGGTCTACCTTACACGCTTGGCTGGGTAGAGCTTGCTTATAAAAAGGCAACCAAGTCATGGTTTCATGATTATGATGTGCATAATGTCTTGAAGCGTTCGGGGATTAAACAGGCTGATCAACTGGAGGGAACAGAGTGGTTCAAGACGGATTTAGAAACAGCAAAGGCTGCCATTAAAGCGGTTAAAGAAGGTAGAAATTATTTAAATATTACTGCCAAAGAATCATTTATTGAGGAACCGGTCATCACCCTTCGTCCAGAACAAGAAGCCGCAGTCGAGCAGACGCAAAAAGTCTTTAAGAAAAAAGATAAGATGCTTTGGAATGCCAAAATGCGTTTTGGTAAGACCTTGACGTCCTTGCAATTAGTCAAGAATGAAGCCTTTCAAAGGGTGCTCATCATGACTCATCGTCCTGTTGTGGCAGATTCTTGGTTTGATGATTTCAAGAAAATGAAGATGAGCGCCGATGGATATGATTATGGCTCAGTCAATCAAGGAGAAACGCTTGAAAACCTGAAGCGAGGTGAGAAACCTTTTGTGTATTTCGCTTCAATTCAATTGCTTCGGTATAATGGTGGACAAACCAATCTGAAAGATTTTGCGGATGTAGATTGGGATTTGATTATTGTTGATGAAGCACACGAGGGAACGCAAACCGAGCTCAGCGACACCGTTATGAAGGAATTGGTTAAAGAGCATACAAAAGTACTGGAATTATCAGGAACTCCATTTAATTTGCTTGATCAATTCGATGACGAACAAGTCTATACTTGGGACTATGTTATGGAACAAACGGCTAAAAAGAAATGGGAATTGGAACATCCGGATATACCGAATCCCTATGAAACCTTACCAAAAGTTTCAATGTATACATTTGAAATGAAACATAAGGAGCGATTTTCAGATGAGTCAAAGTCGTTTAATTTTAGAGAATTTTTCCGCGTTGATGAAGCTGGGGAGCTTGTTCATAAGTCTAGTGTTCGAGCATTTTTAGATAATATTACGAATCCGGATAGTACAACAAATTATCCATTTTCAACAAAATCTTATCGAGAAGAATTGCGTCATACGCTTTGGCTCATGCCAGGTGTTAAGGAAGCTAATGCTTTTGAAGATTTGCTTAAAGAACATCCGATTTTTGGAAAAGAGTATAAAATCGTCAATGTTGTCAGGGGTTCGAAAAGTGATGATGGAATTGCTAACGATGCGGATATAGAGAAAGTTCGCACTGCTATTGGTCAAGACCCATCTCAGACAAAAACGATTACTCTAACTGTTCGTAAGTTGACAACAGGGGTCAATATTCCAGAGTGGACGGCGGTCATGTTCTTGTCAAATACCAATAGCGCCATGAACTACCTCCAAGCTGCTTTTCGAGCGCAGACGCCATTTTCCCATGAAAAGTTGGGGATGAAGACCAATTGTTATGTCTTTGACTTTGCACCAGATCGCGCTTTGACTGTCATGGCTGAGAGTGCTCAAATCAACTCTGGCGTAGGGAAAAAGAATACGCAGGCTCAAAAACAAGCCATGGCTCGCTTGCTCAATTTCATGCCTATCTTAGGCGCATCTGATACTGGCATGAAATCCTATGATGTGGATAGAATGCTGACACAGCTCAAGAAAGTTTATGCTGAAAAGGCAGTGCGGTCAGGTTTCGAAGACGACAGTCTCTATAATGATAATCTTCTAACTTTAACCGCTGATGATGCGTCTATGTTTACCAAACTCAATGCGATTGTCGGCAAAACGCAGAGTCAAAAAACGCCTAAGAAAGTTGTTATCAATGAAAATGGCTTGACAACTGAAGAGCATGAGCAAGCTGAAAAAGCTAAAAAGAAACCAAAAGCTAAGCGGACTCCGGAAGATCTGGAAGCTATCGAAAAACAAAAAGAAGCTAAGAAGCAACGGAAAAACATGATTTCTATTTTGCGTGGGGTTTCTATCCGTATTCCGATGATGATTTACGGTATGGCGGTCGATTTATCAGAAGATATCACCATTCAGGACTTTATCAAGCAGGTGGATGATGAATCGTGGAAAGAGTTCATGCCAAAAGGTTTCACTAAGGGAATGTTTAGTGAGATTACCAAGTATTATGATGCTGAGGTCTTTATCGAAGCGGGTCGTATTATCCGTCAGCGTGCCAAATCATTTGATGACCTGGACTTCATCGAGCGAGCGGAGCAGATTGCAGAGCTGTTTGGGACCTTTAAAAACCCTGACAAGGAAACTGTACTGACACCTTGGCGAGTGGTCAATCTACAAGTATCTAAGTCAGTAGGCGGATTGAACTTCTATGATGATAACTTTGAGTCGGTGACAGATGGTGCGACGTCAAATCTTCACTGGGTAGACAATGAGATTACCTCATCTATTTATCAGAGAGAAACTAAAATTTTAGATATCAACTCGAAGACAGGTCTCTATCCCCTTCATAGTGCCATTAGTTTGTATTATCAACGAATGGCAGAAAATGATGACAACCGTTTTGAAGCTGACCAAGTTTATCAGGAGATTTTAGCGAATAACATCTATGCTATTGCGAAAACACCAATGGCAAAAACTATTACCGAACGTACACTGACAGGTTATAGGAAGTACAAAACCAATGTGACTTACATAGAAAGCTTGATAGATACCCTAAAAACAGATAGTGAACAAGGTAAAAAACTAGTCGAGGAGGCATTTAACAAGGTGAAATTTGATGTAGTGATAGGAAATCCTCCGTATCAGGAAAGTGATGGAGGAGCGCAAGCAAGTGCTAGCCCTATTTATCATAAATTTGTAGAACTTGCCAAAACATTAAATCCAAATCATATTAGTCTAATAATGCCAAGTCGTTGGTATACAGGTGGTAAAGGGTTGGATAACTTTAGAGCAGAAATGTTATCTGATGTCACCATTCGTGATTTATATGACTTTCCGAATCCTGATGAGGTATTTCCAAATACAAATATCCGTGGTGGTGTTTGTGTAGTGCATTGGGATAGTGATTGGAATAATCAAAAAGATTTAACGCGAGTAATCACAATGGAAGGCGGAAAAGTAGCCGCAGAAGTTCAACGTAGGCTTGCTGAGGATGATGTAGATATATTCATTCGTGATCATCGAATTTTAAATATTCTTACGAAAATAGAAGCGACGCATCAACATAAAGGGAAAATCTCTGAAATCGCGTCGCCGCGGAAGCCGTACGGCTTCAGCGGCTTCTTTATCAGAGATAAAAGGTTTTATGCTGACGCTAATGGCTTGACAAATCCTGTTGTGTGCTATGGGAAGGGGGCGGTCGGCTATGTTGAGCGAGCTGAGATTACAACAAAAACTGAGTGGATAGATTGTTGGAAAGTTTTGACGGCGCGAGCGAATAATATTGGGACAGAACTTAATGATGATAACTTTAATACAATTATTGCAGGACCAGGTACTATTTGTACTGAGACATATATAGTTTTGGGAGCTGATTTAGATCTAACTGAACAACAAGCACATAATCTATCAAATTATATGAAAACGAAATTTGCCAGGTTATTGCATGCTACAGCTAAATCTAGTCAAGATGCCGCAAGAACTACGTATAAATTTATACCACTTCAAGATTTTACATCCCACTCGGACATTGATTGGTCGCAATCAATCGCTGAGATAGACGCACAACTCTATCGAAAATATGGACTTTCGGATGATGAGATTGAATTTATTGAAAGTAAAGTGAAGGAGATGGGGTAGGAATATGGAACCTTATATTACAGAATCAGTTGTCAATGCTGGAATTGAACTAGGTATATTAGCTGTCAAAGGAACAACAGCTAAAATAAATAGTAAAATCCAATCAATGAAAACTGAGCGTGAAGCGGATAAACTTAGAAGTGCTTACGATGACATTGTTAATGAGTTAATTATTGAAAGGGCTGAGGCTCTCCGGATTGCACAAATCTATAAAGAAGAATATGAAAAGGTCACTATTAAGGATGAGGATATAGAATATCTCCATAATACCCTTATTCGAATTATTTCTTTATTTAGCTCATTTGGGAATGTTACTGAAGAACAAACTGTATCGTTTCAACAGATGGCAGAACTACTGAATAAAGACACCTTGAAGACAATGCAACTGTTAGGTTTTAACTACAGAGAAGCAATAGGGGAGCCTTTGACTGAAGTATGCGCAAATACTATAAAATCTAAATTAGGAAATTTTTCTAAGGCTAAGAAAAAATAGAGCATTTTATAAGGATATCAAGGACAATAGTTAATATTTAGGAGGGGGCAATGACAACAATTGTAAATTATCGAGCTAAGGAGGAGCTAGATGATTTTGAGGTTATTCAATCAAAGATTACTGCTAATGCGCTATTTAATTTTATGAGAGAGTATTCTTATTTGGAAAAAGCCATACTTAATATGGCGATTTGTCCGAGGTATTATCCTGAAGATATCAGTTATCTAAATTTGAAATACAATTCTAAAGATTTAACGGAGTGGTATATTCCTATGACATGTTTTTGTGATATTCCGTTACATCAGATAAGTTATCATGCTGAAGGAAATTCAATATTATTAAATGATAAGGGCTATGGTAAATTTTCAATAGCTTTTCATAAAGAGTTTGGTATTAGAAAAGGGATACAGCCAATTCATTATTTAAATACTAGCTCTGTCCAAGTGGCAGAACTTACAGCTGCTTTGAATATATTGATAAATAAGGATAGTGACTACTCAGAGGATAGTGATATCCTAATGAACTTTATTTTTGAGTATATCCGGATGATTAAACCTTACACAGGTAAAATGAAACGCCGAGATAGAGATAACAATGTTATCGAAATAAAAAAGAATTTTCAAGATGAGCATGAGTGGAGATATATTCCTAAATTAAATCCTAGGGAACTTCCATTAATGTTAATTGAGGAAGAGGAAATTCGTGCTGAAGAAATTAACAAAATATATACAGATAGTATTCTGCAAACACGTGACGGTGTATTAAAATTCGATGTAGAAGATATCAGATATATATTTGTCGATACGGTTCAAAATAGAAATAGGTTGATTCAATTTATCCGTGGAAAACGAAAAGGACGGCGACTATCATCTCAAGAAAAAGATATTCTAATATCAAAAATAATGGTTTATGATGAGTTGAAGGAGGATTGGTGATGGCTATTTCAAAGTTTAATTCAGTGTTTTCTAGAACGAATAACAAAGAAATAAAGGCTCCAACAGCTTTAAGGAAAAAACTTAATCTAGAGGCTCCAAAAGGTTACTCATATGAATTGATGGAAGGGACGGAGGATATGTATGTTTTGCGTTCTAGAAAGAATCGTAAAGAGAATAGCTTTCAAGTGAGGATTAAGTTTCCGTTAGAATTTGAAGGTATGAAAATACAGAATATCAATGAATTAGTTGAGGCTATGTATAGGACTCAAAAAATTTTTATACTAGATGAATCGCTCCAAGAGAATCCTCCAACTATTATTCATTTAGGGAGTTCAGGTGTTACAAAACAAATGATAGGTTCTGCTGAGAAATTTCCTGCGCTGGAACCGTTAGAAGTCGAGAGTGGAGAGGAAAGACTTCTATTACCTGTTGAAAGAGTTCCGTATCCAAGCTTAACGAAAATAAAAATCGTTTCACGTAGAGATCAGTTGATTGATTTGGAAATAATATTGGATGAAGAATCAAATAACATCAAGATGACAGTGAAGCTAAATTATAAACATTTAATAACCTTGGATGATTATTTTAAAAATTTAGGTATTATCAGGTCGTTCTTTACAACTGGCATAAAGATATTTAATAAAACTTTGGTACCTGATAATAATCAAATTGAAGCGTTTCAGCAGAACCACATTTTTTTTGAAGCACTTAGAGAAATACAAAGATTTTTTTCTGTTACTTTTGAGTTTCCACATAAAATTAGTAATGATGATGTCTATTTTACAAAAATTTTGTTTGAATCATTTATCAATAATAGATTAGTAGCAATCAAAAATAAAAACCAAATTGCTTTTACTTTTGATAAGGAGAAGTTTTATGCTTCAAGTCATCCTGAATTAGAGGATGGAGTCGAAATAGGGGTCGTCAATACTAGAGAGATAATATCTTTGGAGTTATTTGGGGTTGAACTGCAATTTTTAGAATATACTATTTATCCGAGGATGGCTTTCAAACAAAAGATAGATGAAAATCGAGAAGAAATTAAAATGATTTTTGATTTACCTGAGGAAAGTGAATATTATGTCTTGTTTTCACTAGATTCTATAAATGATTTTGATATGACAATAAAAGGTCAAGAGTTATTTGAACTAACTGATAATGCTGTATCTATTCAAGATATTGATTTTTCTAAGAGTGCCTCTCGGTAAAAGAAGGCGAATTTGACACTAGAAAGGAGATTTTAATTTGAAGTATAAGAAACCATTATCCCATTACCAATTTTCTCCAGAAAGTCAATATCTAGACAGAAAATCAGCCAGAAAGAAACCGTCTGAACTTCTCAAACACCTCATTGCTTTTGCCAATGCGGATGGCGGTCAGTTGGTGATTGGTATTGAAGATGAGAAACAGGATAACATTATCACTGGTTTCAAGGACGGCAGGGCTTATCCCATAGACGATTTCAAAAAGATTGACCGTGAGATGCGTGAAACACCTTTAGATTTATCTTTTGAAGAAATCCCTGTGGTTAATCATAAGGGTGAAGACGATTTAATTTTGGTTATCTCAGTTGAATTGTCGTCAAATCGTGTGATTGCAGCACCAAATGATGAGGTTTATCTTCGTCAGGGTGATGAAACAGTTAAGTTGAGCTACGAGCAACGCACTCAGCTCAGCTATGATAAGGGACAACGTTTCTTTGAGGATGAAGTTGTACCTGATGCGACCTTGGAAGATATTGATGACCATCTGGTTCAGGACTTTAAAAATCGTTTTGATATTTCAGATCGTTCTACAGAAGAAATTCTCAAAGCTCGTCGTTTTCTAATCAATGGGAAATTAACCAAGGCAGCCATTTTACTTTTTGGTAAATATCCGTCAGCATTCTTTCCTCAAGCTCGTGTCCGTTTTCAGCGTTTTGATGGTACCGATATGGGGACTGGAAGTAGTTTTAATGTTATTAAGGAAGTGACTTTTGATGATGCTCTCCCAACTTTGATTATCAAGGTTAGAGATTTTATCCGTACTCAGCTTCGTGAATTTCAGTATTTAGATGACAACGGGCAATTCCAAGTTTTACCTGAGTATCCTGAATTTGCTTGGTTTGAAGGTGTTGTCAATGCCGTAACTCACCGTGATTATTCTGTTTATGGAGATCACATTCGTGTCCTTATGTTTGATGACCGCTTAGAAATCCATAGTCCAGGGAAATTACCTAATATCGTAACAGTTGAAAACATCAAGCATGAACGTTTTTCGAGAAACCCTCGCATTGCCAGAACTCTGACAGAGTTTGGTTGGGTTCGTGAGATGAATGAAGGGGTGAAGCGTATCTATTCTGAGATGGAATCTGCTTTTCTCCATGAACCAAAATACTCAGAACCTGGGAATAAGGTTGTCCTGACGCTTGAGAATAACATTGTCAGCCGTCATCTGCGCACACGAGACAGTTTGGAAAAACAGTTCTCTGATTTTGGTGAGTTAACAGCAGACGAGCAATTGATTGTCCACTATATGTATAACTCAGGCAATAAAATGACAACAGCAAAAGCCATTGAGCTTACAGGTAGGAGTCGATCATTTGTTGTTAAATTACTTCATAATCTTCGTGACCTAGAAATTATTACTTGGTTTGGTTCAAGTAAAAATGACCGCAATCAGTATTATCTTTTAGTTGATAAATGATTGCAGTCAGGATACTATTAGTAATAAGAATACAGTAGAATACAGTAGAATACAGTAGAATACAGTAGAATACAGTAGAATACAGTAGAATACAGTAGAATACAGAAAAGTGGCTGTCAACAATCAGGTCGATAACCACTTTTTTCATCATAGAGTTTATTTCAAGAATAGGCTGTGAATATGTCAAATTCGTTTAGGGGGGACATTTCATCTATCCACCAATTCTTTCAATAATTCATCGTATTGATTCCTAGCATTTTCTAATTCTTTGTCAAAGTCAAAAGTTGGCTCAGCTTTGAGAATACTAGTTTCTACATTAGGTTCCTCTTTGCAAACTTTTGTAGTACTGATACTCAGTGGAACATTCATTAGCTACGCCTCCTAATTTTGTAACTATATTATACATGGTATGCGTGAAAATTAAAAGTGAATATTTTTAGTTGATGTATTTTCTAGAATCAAGAATAAGGTAAACTTTGGTATTTTCTGGTCCGATTTTGCTTATTTTGATTGAAAATTTACCTTATTTTGATGAAATTAGTTGAAATTGGATGAAATTTTGAGTTTTGAAAACCCGTGAAAACGTTGATATTAAAAGCTTTTGAAATTGGTTGAAATAAACGATGCTCCAACCAGGTCTTAAGAAAGCACGTAAAGCTTCACAATTCAGTAAACGTTAATATACCGCGATATATCAACGTTTCAAAGCACTCAAGAGTTTACCTCATGGGTGTTTTTTGTGGTTTCTACGGGAATGGATTCTATTTATTTTTAGCGGATGTGGTATTTATCATTAATGGCTGTCTAGATATATTCTATAATTGGACTGTTAGTAATTAAAATGATATATAGTCATTTAGTTTTAAAATAGTATTCCAAAGAATACTCAACCGATTGAAATTTCCTCAATAACTCAGCCACTTTTCTTTTCAATCCAGCCCAGAATCGTTCAATTGGGTTAAGTTCAGGGGAATAA
>NZ_ALMY01000003.1 GCF_000440115.1 Streptococcus suis YS56
GCTGAGTTATTGAGGAGATTTCAATCGGTTGAGTATTCTTTGGAATACTATTTTAAAACTAAATGACTATAAAACCAAAAAGAGTCGCTTTCGCGGCTCTTTTCTTTCTTAACTATGCGTATAGATTTTCTCGAACATAAATATACAAATATATAAATGATGCAGATAATATCTAATTTTCAAAACTTGTAAAGTAGTTATACAAGAATAACAGAGGTTGCATTTTTATCTAATTAGAGAAAATGGGTACTTCTCCTATGGAATCCTTTCGTTTAAAGTTTTCTAGTCCTTTACAAGCAGAGCAACACACTCGACGTGATGCGTATTTGGGAGTTCAAAGGTCCAGTGGACCTTTGAAGCAGCTTGCCGGAAAACAGGTAAGCAAGCTGGACAACCTAAATGCGTTTTTCTAACAAACCGACTACTTCTATGTGTGCTGATAGGTCTTACCTATATTATGGAACGAATTGAAATTGGATTAATTTTCGATAATACTGTGGAACGATAATACTAATCCATTAAATAGATATTTTCACAGTCATCACATAGAAAAGGAAAATCGTCACTTTTTGAACCCAAATCATAGCGACCACAACTCTCACAGTCTGTTACTTCATTGACTTCTCCACAATTCAGACATTTACCAAAATCTGTGATCTTTTCATCAACACATATCCATTCCTCCCCACACTCTTCACACGGTAAATCTAAAATGGGATCAGAGCCCCCATCTTTAATTATAGAATATCTGGAACTTTCCACTAAAGCCTTATAATCTGTGAATCCAGTGTTAATTATTTCAACCAATCTATTACCTAGCCTAGATAGTTCGTTCTTTGAAACACCATCCATCTGGACAGGCAAATAAGTACCTTGAAACTCATTAAATTCAACCTCCCCATTAGTATAAGACACTTTTCCAATTGATTCTGAACTTGAACTTCCATCTTTTTGATATCTTAAATATAGGAAACTTTCGGAACCCTCATAGGCGTTAATATCTGTATCAGCCTCAAAACTAATTAACTGACCATCTATTTTGTTTTCAATTTCGAATACAACACAATTTGAATCACAATCATTTAGTGCAGTATAATCGCTGAACTTTAAATACCCACTGAATCGGAAGCTTTCTTCAATCGAATCATAAAGTCTACTCAATTCATCATTGAATATAGCTAGAATCTGATTTCTATCTCGAATTGCTACCCCACTCTCACTTTCCTTTAATTCAAGAATTCTTTCTGATAGAATTGACTCTTCTTGTAAAAAGAATAATTCAGACTCAAATTCTTCCTCCTTACGCTCCTCCTCCGATTTAACTTCTGATGACATCTTTTGTATACCATCACATAATCCTTTTTGGACAGCCTCAATTGAAATTAATATTTTCCTATAGGCTGATTTATCTATCATTTTATTGTGAGCGATGTGATTTCTATTTACTTCAAATGTTCGGAAAGCTTCTAGAAAATTTTCTGGCAAAAAATCTGAGAATATCATTTGCCACCAATCACTATATACAACTTGCTGGCTTTGTAAAATTTTTGTCAGACTTTCCAATTGTAAGTTGGGCTTAGATAGTTGCCTTATGTTCTCTTCGGAAAACTCCCACTTCTTTACTTTATTCGATAATATAACATGTAAATCCCCCGTATCTATAGACATCAAACGCTCATCTACATCCTTGAAATTATCAATGATTGCTTTGTAACCACCCAATCTACTTTTGTGTTTTTCTTGAATTTTTAATGGTACAAGTTTCCACCAATGAATCCCAAATTTCCTATTCATTACCATTGTAATAAATTTTCTAGCTAAATTTTCAACCATAAAAATTCTTGGGTATAAATCAGTTGCTAAAAATTCAGACTCAGCATCATACAACCAAAATATTTTTTTATGTTTAGCTTTGATAAAGTTTTTCACTAGAACCTTTAATCGTTCAAGATAGTCATTTTTAAAGTTAAGGCTGTAATTTTCACTTTGAATTGAAACTTCAAGTTCATAACTATTTCCATAGGTATTAAATTTTACACCGATTTTCCAAATACACTCTTCAGAATGGAAATCAATAACATAAAGTGGTACTTCAGTTAGGCTATGAAATTGACTATCTACAGATTCATCATCAATTAATCCTGATTCGACCATAAAAGTTTGAAATTCCATCATGTAACTATCGAAATTATCAACCACTTTTTCCTCTGCAATTGCTACAAATTCAACCAATGTCTGCAATATCTTATGACCTCCAAATTGTACTACCATTCGATTATACCACAAAAAACTGCAACCTAATGGTCACAGTCACTTACAAGTCTACCTCAGTTCCTTCTAAAAATCTGACTGTTATTTGCCCATCCTCCGCAATTGTGACACTATCCAACACCTGACACATCTCATACGAATCGAATTCCCAGGATGGCTTGTTTATCACTTCAGCCAACTTTGTACTATAATGCTTTTCTAGCGGACGATTTTCTTCTAGAATCTTATTCCACTTCCCATGCAACAGATCCACGTTCTCACTCAATAGTTCTACAGCCATTACTACGGCTTTCTCTAGCGTTTCTTCATCAATGTGGTTATTCTGACAGCCAATCTGTCCTTTGACTCTATAGCGATTGTTACATTGCCAAACCTTGCGTTTACCTCGACTGGTTGTCCAGTTCTTTCGACCAAAGGCTGAACCACATTCTGTACAGAACACCTTAGTTGTAAAATGGTTATCGTCATTTTGCATGATATAGGACTTGAGCTGATGCTCCTCTCGGTAGGCTTTCCTCCTTGCAAATTCCAACTGTACTAATTCCCAAGTGTCTTTGTCAATAATAGCTTCATGGCTATTTTCTACATAGTATTGGTTAACTTGACCGTCATTTTGAACTCGTTTCTTAGTCAGAAAATCAACTGTATATGTCTTTTGCAATAAGGCATCACCTTTGTACTTTTCATTTTGAAGCATTTTCTGTATAGCACTTGGATACCAATTTGCCTTTCCAGTCCAACCAGGTATTTCATTGTCATTCAAATACTTAGCCATGGACTCAGGACTATACCCCTCTAAGAATTTCTCATATATGAATTTAACTGTTTCAGCTTGCTGAGGATTAATGATAAGCCTACCGTTCTCATCTTTGTCATAACCCATGAACTTTGTGGTATTCACGCGCACTTCACCACGTTCAAACTTCTTACGAATTCCCCATGTCGCATTCTCTGAAATGGAACGTGACTCATCCTGTGCCAAGGAAGAAAGGATTGTTAGAAGAACCTCACCTTTTGAATCTAGGCT
Organism: Streptococcus suis YS56; assembly: GCF_000440115.1. Taxonomy (GTDB): domain Bacteria; phylum Bacillota; class Bacilli; order Lactobacillales; family Streptococcaceae; genus Streptococcus; species Streptococcus suis_L. The sequence continues at coordinate 3,299 of NZ_ALMY01000003.1, forward strand.
GTCTATATTCTCCTTTTCAAAAGTTACACCAACACCCAGTTCTTTCAGCTCTCGGACATACTTGATACAATCAAGGGTGTTTCTGGCAAACCGACTGATCGACTTGACCAAAATCCTATCTACCTTACCTGCCCTACAATCTTGTATCAAGCGGTTAAAGGCTTCACGTTTTTTGGTATTGGTTGCTGAGATGCCCTCATCCGCATAGATGTCAACTAACTCATAGTCCTCGTGTTTGGAGATATACTCTCGGTAGTAATTAACTTGGTTTTCATAACTTGATAGCTGTTCTTCTTGGTCGGTGGACACTCGGCAATATGCTGCTACATTGATTTTCTTCCTGACTTGATGAAGAACGCTGGTCTGCACTTTCTTGGCCGGAATAACTGTAATACTTTTCCCCATTTCTATCCCTTTCTATTACTGTAACTGGTGAGATTATCTCCCAATTTGAAATATCTACTTCAGGCACTCGCATCCCCTGACAAGCTACTTTTCCCTCTTTTATGTATCTGGAACAGCACCAAACAATTTTTTTCTTATAGGAAACTTGTCTCTTTAATGTCGAACCACAATGCTGACACTTTAACAACCCTGTAAATTTATAGGTTTTGTTTCTACCTTGTTGCCATCTTCTACTATTTAGCTTATCTTGGACTCTTTGCCAATCTTCTTTTGAAATAATGGCTTCATGATTATCTTCTATCAAGTATTGTTCAAGTTCGCCTTGGTTCAATTTTTTGGGACCATTCACACCATCATGGAAATACTTCTGCAGTAAGACTGAACCTTTGTATTTTTCATTGCTTAACATTTGACGGATTGTGGTGTCATGCCATTTAGCACCTGTAACAGTCTCAACTCCCTTTTCATTTAACTGTTTGGCAATACGATGTGTACCATTTCCTGCAAGGTAAAGTGCAAATATTTCCCTTACTATTAAGGCTTCTTCTGGATTGATAATCAACTCACCGTTTTCGTCGACATCGTATCCTAAGAATCGCTTGGTGTTAATGACTAACTCTCCTCGTTGGAATTTCTTCTGAAAAGCCCAACGTTGATTGCCACTCATACTCCTTAACTCGTCCTCTGCAATACTAGCTAATACTGAAAGCATCACTTCCCCTTCACTTGAAAGGGTATGAATGTTTTGTTCCTCAAAGAATATGTCTACTCCAATTGCCTTCAGTTCACGACTAATTTCAAGAACTGTAACCGTGTTTCTAGCAAAGCGGGCAATAGACTTGGTATGGATAACATCAATCATACCTTTACGACAATCTTCAATCATGGCTTGAAAATTTGGACGATTATCCATAGAACCAGATATACCTCTATCATGATAAACACCTACAAAATCAATATCGTCTCTATTGGAATACAGGTTTTCAAAATACTGTTTCTGATTTTCTAACGATTCTAACTGACTTCCATTGGTCGTCGAAACTCGAATGTAGGCACAGATCCTCTGCTTATGTTTTTGTTTATTGACTCTAATCTTTTTTACGGACATTTACTCTCCTTCCTATGTAATGGCACACTATATATCACTCTAAAGGGAAAATTAGTCAAGTTATCAGACCAACTAATTCGACCTGATAAATTTATGCCACAGTTCATGGAATACAAATATTCCTCCTACCTTACTAGGTAGGTTTGGGAGTAATTTTTCCGCACTTATTGGAAAAAAAGGCAAAAAAATAAAGCCTGATGTTTCCACCAGGCCAAATTTAATAAAAAACTCAAATAGAAACCGCCCTATACAGGTTAATTTCCCACTCCATTTCAAGGTAGTTTTCCCTATTACCAACTAATCAATCCAAAAGAAATTTGATATGCGGGAAGGAGAGAAATAATCAATATTAATTTTATCTAATATTTTACCGTTAATAAGAAGTCAAAATTTCATCTTGACTAAAGAAAACATCAATTTTTTGATTATCTGGTGACTTGTTGCTTTCTAAGACATACTTCTGACCATTTCTTTCAACAAATAAAATAAGTTCTGTTCCTGCTTCATTCACATAGCAATCATTGAGGATATACAGTTCTCCTTCTCCGATCACATAACCATAAAACTGGAATGATATTGGATTACCGTTCAAAAATACGAACTTAAGTAATTCATCGGGTACTGAGTAACCGTAATATTTTTGCTGTGTAGCTGGAGTCCCTTGAAGATAACGTATATTTTTTTTCTTGGCATAAGTTTCTATTAAATCAGAAGTTTCCGAAGTAGAAAAATCCCTTACTTGTCCTTCTTCCCCCAACAAGTCATGCAACACCATTTCGATTAACTCTTTGTCTGAGGAAAATTCTTGTTTGAGTTCCTCTGCTTTCATTACCATTGCAGAAAATGTTGTTTGAACGCTTTGTTGCTGTTCTTGAGGTAAAGATTCAATATAATGACGTTGTTCATCTCGAGATTGAATAAGAATACTACGATAATAACTTTCCGATTTCGAATAGGTTATATCAGATTCCTCCGAATTTGTTTGAGATTGCTCAATTTTCCTAATAGTTGATGAAGTAGAACTACCATTATTTGATGTAATATTTGTTTTTTCAAAATTACATGCAGACAAGAATACCAGTAAACCTGCTGTTAAAATGAAAAATCTTTTCATGAGCAAATCCTTTCTATATATTAATTTATCCTTATTATACAAGTAATTGCTCTATTTTTCAATCAGAAATAGTAGGACAGAAAACTATTTTTTATAGCAATCAAAGAATTGATTGAAGAAATTAGCCTAAACTAGACTTTTCTTCAATCAATATTAATTCAAATCTTTAGTCAATATTCTAAATAAAATGTTGGATATGTAAAATTACACAATCGTTCCAAATTTTGTTCCATTTTGTACACGCCACGCAACATAGCGACGTTCGCCAGAATATGAAACATAGCTTAGCCAAATATGACCATCATTGACTACATAGGAGTCATAACTAAAGGATTCTCCTGAGTTGTATTGTCCTACTACTCCACCACTACGACTAGGATGATTACGAATCGTTACTGTCTGATTTGGATAGAATCTGCCTGTTTCTGAAACCCGAGTAAATTGAGTCGAGTTTTGTGAACCAGACGTTGAATTTGGTTCATCAATCGTTCCAAATTTCGTTCCATTTTGTACACGCCACGCAACATAGCGACGTTCGCCAGAATATGAAACATAGCTTAACCAAATATGACCATCATTAACTACATAGGAGTCATAACTAAAGGATTCTCCTGAGTTGTATTGTCCAACTACTCCACCACTACGACTAGGATGATTACGAATCGTTACTGTCTGATTTGGATAGAATCTACCTGTTTCTGGAATCCGAGTAAAAGGTATGTTTGGAGTAGTTGATGAGTCAGTATAATCTCCTAATGCAGGATCCACACTACTATCAATCAGTTCAAGTTTCCCATTATTTTGTCGCTTAATCGCTTCATATGTAGGTAATAATAATGATTTATAATGTTCAAAGCCACTCTCAGCATAATCGCTCTTAGCTCCTCCTATCCTGAATAATCCTTTGCAAAAATCATCTATGTTGTTAACATTTGAGACTTTATACAAACCATTCTCATTTGACAATATATATGTATAAGCCTTGAAGTAATCTTCCATTGAGTTAAAATGGACATAATATCCGCCTTCCGAGGTTGGTCTTGCTGTTCCTCTTCGCATAGAAATTCCTAAGTGTGTTGGTGCATGAAACGGTTCAGAAATTCCACTCCAGTTATTATCGACTTGCCCCACTGACGATACATTAGGGTTGCCCCAGTGACTTTCAATAAACATCTGAGCTAATAAAAAACTAGGTTTTAATGAATATTTTTGAGAATACTTAATAAGTAGACGGATATTTTCTTGAGAAATCATATTCCCAGCATTCACCAATGAACCTCCAGAATAATCTGCAGAACTTGAAATATATCTCGGAAAAGCATATCCTCTAATTCTTCCATCTCCAATAACATAACTTCTTCGAGCGACAGCATTACTAGAATTTCCCTCTATTGTGTGTACGTAATTTCCTTCAACCTTTTCAACAATGCCAATATGGTCTGCAAAGCCATCATTAGGTTGAGTAGTTTTACTCCAATGAAAAGTTATGATTGCACCTGGTTTTGGCACAATATTACCATCTTCATTCCAAATACCTAATTGTTTAAAAATTGAAATATGTCTATCAACTCCACATTCTCTACCGATAATGTCTACCGCATTGGTTTTTATTGCTAGAAAAGAAATAAACGCATCACACCAATCATCTTGATACTTAACGGCATACCCTTGAGGAAGTGGATATACTGAATTGTACGTATCAATAAACATTTTATGTGTAGTTGTTCCTCCAGATACACCTATATATTTTTTAGCCTCTACTAAAATATTATTAGCTGTTGTTGCCATAATGTTCTACCCTTTATCTTTCTCTATTTATTTTATTTGTATATTTACTTATGTTAGAAACCATTTAATGAGTTGGACTTCTCATATTAATCATCTCGATCACCTCCTTACTTACTAAGTACAGTTTGAGAGGATTTTGTTCAAAAAAATCTGAATTATTTATCCTCCTACCTTACTAGGTAGACTTAAGAGAAGATTTTCCGCATTTATTGGAAAAAAAGTAAAAAATAAAGCTTGATGTTCCAACCAGACTTATAACTTAATAATGAAATTCTAAACCAACCTACAACTTTACCAGTCTTAACTGTTTCAGTTGAATAAATAGAGGAACTCATTCGCCATCCATTACCGGCTCACACGACAAGTGATACTACCTAGTAGATAAGCTCTCTTACTGTTGGACTGGTGAACATTTTTTACTTGGAGGATTTTGTAGGTGCGCCCCTTGACCCAGTTGGCGATTTTCTGACCAATCTGATAATGACTCGCATGAGGCAACACCCTAAGACTATCACCAACAAGATAGATTGGTTTTGAAGGAGTTCCTGAACTCCCAGCGGTTGAACTGGGGGTCGAGGGAACTATGGTCTTGACTTCAACTCCTGTTATTGCTGATACAAGACCTTTCGCAATGTCCTCTTTCTTGTTCTCAAAAATCGCCATATCTTGTTCATTATCAATGAAGGCAATTTCGACCAAACGATAGGTGTATCCACGACTTGCTGCTTGGTTGACATTATAGAGCCAATCCACCTTCTTAATGCCACGATTTTGGAAATAACGCGAAAGAAGAGATAGGATTGCCATATCTTCCTTATCCGCTTCTAAGGAAGATTGAATCAAGACTTCTGTCCCTTTGGCACTTCCATTAAAGGCATTGAAGTGCAATTCAGTAATCGAGTCGTATCCCTTACCAATACTAGTAATACTCCGATAATCATAAACATTTTGTTCGGTAATAAAATCAATTCGCTGTCCACTGTACTTAGACATTAACTTGGCTAATTCTCGAAACTTTCCTGCTTCTGTGATGCCTAGTTTGACATTCACTGCTCCAGAATCATAGCCAGTTCGCCCTTGTCCATGACCACAAAAGACTAGATATTTTCCCAAATCTTCTCACCTCTCATTGATTTGTTTTAAGATTGCTTGTAGTTTCTCAGGTATTGGTAAACCAATTCGAACGGTATTTTCTAGAATACTTAACCCCTCATTACTGAGATAAAAGAAAATGACCATGGTTCGAATGGTTCCACCCTGCTTGATAATTGCAGTATCAATCAGATGACCTAGCGAAACTAAAAATAAAATGGCTATCTTTTTAAAGATGCCACGAAAACCGATACTACTCGACAATTGTTTCTCTACAACTGCCGCAAAAATCCCTGTTAGATAGTCAATAATAATGAAGACAAGTAGGGCATATAGGATCCCATCCAACTCTCCAAATAGACTACCAATCAAGCCTCCAATCATGGAAAATAAAATCTTATTAAGAGTTAACAGTTCCTTCATCGGTCACCTCACTTTCTACTGAACCTTCCTGCACAATGGTAGGGTCTGACCAATCCGGTTGACCGTTCTCATCAAACCGCATCAGATAAAAACATTCATGGAATAAATCAGAAAGGTTCAGAGTTAATGTCGTACTACCCCACTGATTAAAAGCCCAAACTGTTTCTGTTGTAACCAACTGCCGCTTTCCATTTTTTATGGCAGGGCGCCTTACCTCTTCAAGATACATGTAAAAATCCTGCTCTGCTGTCTTACAACGAATGAACTCTCCATTCTTACGCATGTAAGCGAGAGCTGTCTCCAAATCAAATGGTTCTGTTACTTTGTCAATATTGAGGAGTGCCATGATAACTATACTCCTTTCCCTTCTTCAGGTTTTGTCTGAACTTCTAATAGCTCAGTCAATTCCTGTTTTTCTTTACGCAATAGGCTAAGTTCCTCATCCCTTTCCACCAATTGGATGGCAATGAGGTTCTTAGCGGTAATTTCATCAGATAGCTTGGTCACAAGCTCCTGGATAGTTAGTTTAAGTGATTGATTGATTTGTTCTAGATTCATCTGTGAACTCCTTTATTTAATCGTGTCCCATGTCAAGATGACGTCACCTCGACCTGTGATGTTTACTAAGTGTTTAAAATTGTGATTGAATTGATGAAGTACGTCTTTCAAGCTGACATAGGTTGTCCCATTTCGATAGATGCGGATATCACCGATATTCAAGATGGAACTTGGTCGGTCGGATGCTTTAAAGGCATCAATACTCAGTCGGTTAGGCAACGTTACAATCTCCCACCCATCTGGATTGGTAAATGGAGCACTTGCTAAGCGAACTTTATCACCTACCACATCAATTTGGTCAGTATCAGTACCGTTCCATGCTCTAATCCCTACAAACCCACCGTCATTGGCATTCCAGTTATTCCATCGATTTGAACCGATAATGGTTACCCCACATGGCTTCCCGTTTGATGTTCCTGTCTCAAAGGAAACCCATTGGTGAGGATACCCACTAACCTCACGAGAAATGGATGGAGAGTTGGTATAGAACTTAATGTTTCCAAGTGAGAGATTGATTTTCATAGCTCCATTGATTGCTGACAAGATTCCACCAGAAATTTTGTTGGCAGATAGGGTTACTGACTGCACTTGAGTTATAAAGGCTGATTTCGCAAACAACTGCTTGAGGTAAGCTTCTGTTGCCATAAACTTGGTAAAGAAAGCCTGGTCAACCTTTAACTTATCCGCAGTAATAGCTTCTGCTCCAATTCGAGCTGCAGAGATAATACCTGTAGTAATCTTTCCTGCATCAAGACTGGCAATCTTTCCGCTCGCAATCACACCATCTTGGATATAGGTTGTACCTGTTATTTGAACGAGTTTTCCATCAATCTTGACTGTGCCATCCTTATTGAGATTGAGCTGACTGAGGACTGTCCCTGCACTTGTCAAATTTCGAACCGACCACGACCCTGCAAGTGTTGAAACCTGAGTTTGAATGGCATTGACGGCAGCCGTTGTAGCTCGACTTGTTTCTAGATTGCCCACTCGTGTCACAATCCCATTAGCCGTTTGAACAACCTGACTGATTTGATTGGTGTGATCTCCAATTGTTCGAGTGTGACTGCTGACAGTATCCCGCACTTCATGAAAGGCGGTTACTGTCGTAAAGTCGTCTAATGACGGTGTCCAATAGTCTGGAAAGATATCACCAGTTGAAACCATTAAGGCTCTCACATGGAACTTACCAGTCTTAACTCCATCGATTCTGACTTGAAGTTCAAAACCTTTAGAGTGTTGGTACATCTCTTGAGTGACGGTGGCGGTCAGTTTTATCAAGCGATAGTTGTTACCCGTTGTCAGATTGCTGCTCCATTTATTGTAGAAAGGGTGATACAAATTCCAGTTGGTCCATGTCCAAGCATTTTTATTATCCAAAATTGGACCTTGGAGTTTCATAGAACGAGTCGTCACCACCGGGTCAAAGGTAATCTCATCCGCTGAGATATGAACATATAAATGCACTTTTGACCCAACATATATTCCACTTCCATCTCCAAATTGAACTCTCCCTAAAGAGGCTACCCAGTTGCTATTGGTATTTATCGTCTGATAAGCACCCCATCTATCCGAAGTACCAGCTATCAAATTACGATGTGAAACTGAGGTAGGAATTCTGCTTTCAGTTTGACTGATTCGCTGGATAAAACTATCAGAGGTGGTTTTGACCAAGTTCTGAACACTGGTTGTCGTCGCATAAGGTTGTAGTGAACTGCTCGTAAGATAGCCACGACCAGTAATATTGGAATCAACCTGAGACTTAGTTTGGTAGCCTTTTGAATTTATAGCAGATTCAACTTGCGTACTTGTTAGTCGTTGTTCAATTTGCCCAGCTTGTGTTCGGATAGTGGTTTCTGCACTTGCTACTCGACTAGTCAAGCTATTAAAATCAGTCTTTGCGACTTTCTGTGAGATGGCGTCATTGGCAATCCGCAGGTCTGCCTTGGTTTGAGTAATCTGACTTGCATTTGTGTTAGCCTTAGCCAAGGCATTGTCAGCGGTTGTTTTGACCCCTTCAAGAACGGTCTTATCAGCCTTAAGCAAAATAGATTGTTGCGTCTGTTGAATGGATGTAGTATGTCCCTCAACATTCCGTTTCAAGCTATTGAAATCCGTTTGACTAACCTTTGATGATACATCCGAAACTAATTGTCGAATCTGTGTCTCACTACTAGAAATCTTTCCATTTGTCTCGGTTAATCTTGTAGAAACCTGCTCCACACCAGAAGCCGTTTGAGTGATGAGTGTCCGTTGGGTGGTCAATTCACCAGCAATATCTGCTGGGTTTTCTGAATACCCTGTATCCAGTGAACTTTTTGCTACTTTCAATCCTGCCACATAGAATTTATTGCCATTTGGGATGGTGCTTGCATTGTACTCCGTTCGAAATTGAAGTGAGCCATCAGATATGACATGAACTGTTTTCCAGTAGCGTTTCCAGTCACTTGTGACGGATATAATATCGTCCGATTCCCGCACTCTTGCGACTGGAGCACGATAGACACTCGAACCAGTCCAAATCGCTGAAACTTTGATGGAAGAAAGTGGCTGATTCGCTTTGGCATAAAAGCTAAAAGTAATGACATCTCCTGCTTTCACAACAATATTCTGATGACTTCCGTTATAACCCGCTTGGGTCGAACGAACAACCAGTCCCCTAAAATTCTCCGTTTCATTTGACCAATTGTTTCCTAAATGCCAGGCATTTCCTTTATTCGACCAATCACGAGTACCAGTCATCAAATTGAGTCCATCTAGGCTAGTTGGAATTTTCGCATCCACTTGACTGATTTCAGTTGTTATGCGATTCCCCAATTGCGTAATCGCTGACTCGGCAGTTTCGATTCTCAGTTTCACTTGGTTAAAATCACTGGTTTTTACACGCTGGGAAATTTGGTCTGCTTGCACTTGAATCATGGATTCTGCACCCGTTACTCGACCAGTCAGACTATCCACCAGTTGCTTACTCGCAAGAAGTTTTATATCCTCCTTGGTTTGTGAGAGATTGGTACTTACAGTTGCCAACTGACCAACTAAGAGTGATTTTGCTACATCAACCAATCGACTAGCTTCAGAGATAGCTTGTGATTTAGCTGTCGCAATCTTTGACTCTGTTTGACTACGCTCCGTTGAAGTCAATCGGTTAGCTTCTTGAATGGCATCAAGCTTGGCTTGTTCTGCCCTTCTGAGGGCTTCAGTTGCCCCAGTTTGAGCCTGTTCTGCCTTTTGTTTGGCTTCTGTGACTAAGTTGGTATTTACCCCAGCCTTTGCCAATAAATCACGAGTTGTGCGTTGCTGCTCCTCTTCATGTTGCCGCATCTGTTGGTGAATAGAACTAAGTTCATTATCAATGCTGGCCTTTAATCGATCCGCATAAACCTCCCCATGACTTTGAGCCTGTTCAATAGCGTTATCAATGGCTACTTGACGTTTCTCAAATTCTGCATCAAAGGCTTTATTGGCATTCTCAAGGGCAATTTCAACGGCAACATCCTCACTCCGCTTATTCCCATCAAGGAGATTATTTGCTAGTGTAGTTAAGCTACCACTAGTCTTACCTGTTCCAAAACTTGCCTTATCATCAAAAGTGATAGAGCGGTAATTCTTAGCTAGAGGATCATAATCATAAGCAATGGCTTTCTTCCTCACATCAATGCCGTGTAGCTTGCTTTTTAAAGTCACTGTATCGCCTAGATGAACAGTTTGACCATCTAACTCAAATGCCTCAATGATGATGGCATCTTTGGGCTTATCCATTCCCTCTATGCGAAACTTGCTACTAGCCCACTCTATTAACTCTTGACGCGTTTTGAGATTATTATTGGTATAGGTTACTTCATTGATGAAAGGATAGGAGTTTATCAACGGACTGTCTACAGTGATTTGAAGGACAGTCTCCCTATCCTGCCCCTCTTGTTTGAAGCTTGAGGTGGCATGGATTCGAGTGATAATCTGTGAACTTTCTTTGGTTCGCTGATACTTTTTCAAATTGTAGTGAGTAGAAATAACAACTCCACGGTCTTGTCCCCGCTCACCCTTTATAGTTAGGGCAAGGTTATCACGAACCAGTTCTCCCTCCCAAGTTCCAAGGATAGAGTGTTTACCATCCAGTAGTGCGGAGTACAGCGTCTGTTCCTTGTCTGTTGTATAGGTTCTGTTCTTGACAATGTCACTGGTAAAAGAAAAATCTCCCAATGGAGACTTGCTTGCCATGACCATGCTTGATAGAGCTGTTACACAGGGTACCTGTTCACACCTAAATGGCGATACCAACCTAGTCATGATATCATCTGATATGTGATAGGCCACAACTTCAAGACTGGTGTCTCCTTCGATGACTTTTTTTATCCGAAACAACTGGTGTCCCAATACTGGAACTGGGCTACGAACAAGGTAGTCCTCTTTTATCTCTCGAAATAGTCCGCTATCTGTGATCGGATAGGTAAAGTTCAGGACAAAATCCCCATTCAAGGTTTCCTTGACACTTGCTTTTATGGTCTCTGGAAGTGGTTTCCCATGCCATTTTGCCGTTAGAACCGTTTTGTCTAATAATGATAGCACTAAGCCCACCCCCAATTCGTTTCTATTGTTAATGATGTGATGCCAGCACCTAAGACAACTCCAACTGAGTCATTTCTGCCTGCATCAATGGAGATAAAATCGCCAGCCCATTTAATGAACTGACCTCTTTGTGTCTTAAAACTTGGCTGACTAGGATTATTATCCATAATGAGTGTTTCTTGCAATCGCTCCAAGCGGATGACATCATCCCCAATCGTAAAGCTAGTTTCACTAGTCGAGTTGCCACTTATGGTAATCTTTGGAAAAGCGATGGCTGAACCTTGACATCGCAAAACACCACTGGTTCTAAACACCTGCGAGGTTGTCGTTTTGAACCACTTGGTTGGGTGACAAGAAAATGTAACCTTAAACTCATACACCCCCAGCTTATCCTTTTGAACTGGAGTATGGTGAACCTTGTAACACCAAAAGTGTATGGTCTTGAAACTAGCGTTCTCAAGCCAAAATCCTTCTTTCAAAAATAGCTTCAAAAAGGAAAATAACTGTTCTTCACTAGGTTTAACAAGATAGAGGATGTAACTCAGTTCCATGACACTTCTGCGAGGATTGGTTTGAAGAACCGCACCTGACAGACCTTGGTGTTCTATCAATTGCGTCTTACTTTCACTAACTGTGATAGAAGGGCTATCTTCCACGATTACCTTAAAAGGAAAACTAGCCGTGGACACTCCACCAATGGTTAATGCATTATGTCTAATCATGGTTTCACTCCTCTCAATCCTTGCTGACGTTCTAATTCATACACTAGTTTCTCTCCAACCATCTCCGCTATTCGGTGAAGGTCAGTCTCTTCTCTTACCGTATTTCCAGTAATGGTGATGTGAATGGTTGGTAGATTGCTTGTCATGGTCTTTACGATTCCTCGACCAATTGCACCCAATGTTTGTTCATTCAAAGGCAAGACTGCTTCTTTCCCAGCCTCACCACCTACCATTAGGCTATTGCCGTTTACCCCAAATGCAGTGGGCTTGGTTAATATTCCTCCTTTGGCATACCAATCAATGGAGATTCTTGGGATTCCACCCTTTAACCAATCGAGTGGATTGGCTGAGCCTGATACTCGAAAATGAGGAAGGGGAATATGTGGCCATCTGATTTGGAAGTTAAAGAGATTTTTAATGGCATTGATGGCATTACTCACGGCATCTCTTGCACCATTGATAGCACTTGAAATGGTATTTTTTATACCGTTCCAAACTGATGAAACAGTATTAGATATACCATTCAAGATGTTGGATACAGTACTACTGATACCGTTCCAGATAGTTGAAACAGTTGAACCAATCGTAGACAGGACACTGGAAATTGTCGACTGAATAGCTGACCATATAGTTGAAATGACTGAACTAATGGCAGAAAGTACATTTGAGATGGTATTCTTGATACCCGTCCAAGCAGTTGAAATAAATTGGGCAATGAAGTTTAATGCAATGGATATAAGAGATGTAATTCCCTCCCATACCGTTGAAAGTACCTGCTTAATCGTTTCCCAAGCACCCGCCCAATCACCAGTTATGACTTGCATCACAGCTTTAATGATTCCAAGAACCACATTGATAGCTATTTCAACCACAATCTTTATCATGTCCCATGCGGTTGTAATGATAAGTTTGATATTCTCCCAACTAGCTTGAATCAATGGTCCAAGAATTGTCATTACAGTAGTGATGACAGATGAAATGGCATTCCATACTGTGTTTGCAGCATCAAGAATCAGTTGTTGATTTTCACTCCACCACGTAGTAAGCGTACCCCAAATGGACATAATAAAACTTGAAACTTCTTGAATGACGGTCGATATAAAGCTGGAGATAGCCGTCCATATTTCCAGAACAGCCGTTCGAAATTCTTCGTTATGTTGCCAGAGTTGTTGAATCCCAACAACCAAGAGGGCGATAACCGCAATTACTCCTAATACCATACCAACTATGGGAGCTGCTGCTGTTAGTAAACCGACAATAGTTGTTCCCATAGCCATAGCGGCAGCTTGGAGGGCAAGAAAAACTGGGAGTAACAATCCAAAGCCAGCAACTAGAAGTCCGACAATTACCAAGAACTGTTTAATTGGTTCTGAAAGACCGGAAAACCATGTCGCAACCTGCTGCAATAACTCCGCCAAGATTTGAAGTACTGGGGCAAGTGTTGAGGCAATGGCATCGCCAATCTCTCCCATTGCCAACTTGGCACTATTTTGTGCTGTTGTGAACTGGTCAATTGGATCAAGCGTACCTTCGTAGGTTTGAGTGACGATACCTACAGCTTTTTCTGCTGTTCCTGCTAGGTCTTCAAACGTTAAGGCCCCTCGTTTAATGGCATCAACCATTCGTGGAGCCGCTTTACTGCCAAATACTTCTGATGCTAACGACAAGGCTTCTGTTTCACTGGTGGATTGTTTGATTTGTTCAACCGTCCCAGCCAAGCCATCTTTCAGGGTCAATCCATCTTTGGCATAAGCTACTGCTGCTTTGGATAATGATGAGAGAGCCGCAGATGAATCCACACCTGCTTTCTCAAACCGCCCCATAAGCGTCACACCATCATCAAATGACAAACCGAGTGATTTTATCTGAGGTGCTCCTGCAACTGCCTTATCCATCAACTCCTGAACACCGACTCCAGTTTCTTGACTAGTGTAAGTGACTGTATCGAGAACCCTTGCCAAATCACTAGCCTGCAAGCCATATGCTTCAATGGCTTGTTTTGCAGAAATTGCAGAGCTTGAAACATCACTACCATTGATTTCCGAGAACTGAATCAATTGAGTGGATGCTGATTTTAGGGCATCGCCTGTCAAATCAAATTGCGTATTCAATAAACCAACCGCAGTCCCAGCGGTATTGAAATCGGTCGGTATCTCTGTCGCAAGCTGCTTAGCCATATCAGTCATCTCGTCAAGGGCAGCTCCAGTTGCTCCTGTCTTTGTGACAATCACGTCCATCCCTTCATCTATTTCAAGAAAGGCATCCAAGGATTGTTTCCCAAAATCAGCTAGTTTCTGAGATAATTCACTAATTTGGTCACCAAACTCCATTAGAAGGTCAGCTTTAAGGAGCTGATTGGCTTCAGAGAGACTAGACTTTGCAACATCTGAACTAGATGCCATCTCATTCATCTCACTTTGAAGATGGTTGTAGGCTACCTTGGTTTCATTTAGCGTTTTCTCAAGCTTATTGGCTTCGATTGACTGATCACCAAATTCACTCTTTGTTAGTTCCAGTTGTTTCTCTAAATTTTGAATCTGTCGCTCCAGTATCTCTGAATGCCCAGTCACCTTTTGATGGACAAGTGCTAGCTTATCGGACTCACTTGCGTTTGAGCTAAGAGCTGATTCTTGAAGCTTAATAGAACTTGTTAACTTCTCACTCTCAGATACTAATTGAGCCTGTTCTTCCTGAAGTGCTTGTAGTTTAGCCTTATTACTATCAACCTGACTGCCGTTTTCAGAAATGGTACGTGTGACACTTGCTAGTTTCCCCTCATAGCTAGTCAGAACATTTTTTGTGGTTTCAAGCTCCCGTTGAAAAGCTCTGTACTGGTCTGCCCCAATATCCCCAGCCTTAAACTGGGCCTCAACATGAGCTTGTGCTTGCCTTAATGTCGCTAGCTTTTCTTTAGTTGTTTCAACCTGTTTAGCTAATACTTCCTGCTTTTGAGTAAGGAGGGTGACATTGCCAGTATCAAACTTGAGAGCCTTATCAATCTGTCTTAGTTCTTTGGTAGCTTCAGAAGCTTGCTTATTTACACCCTTTAGGGCATCTTGTAAGGGTTGGGTATCGCCACCAATTTCAATCGTAATTCCCTTTATGTTTCCAGCCATAGTCCCTCCTTTCTACCATCAGAAATTATCAAAATCAGCTTGAGTTGCTGGGCGTGTTTGAGAAGTTTCCCGAGTACGCATCTCCACATAATTCGTTTGGTAGTCAAGTGCCATCCCAATAGAGATATGTTTTAAATCGTCAATGGTCAAACCAGTCTCCTTACAACAGGAGAAATAGCTCTCTACTGTGAAGATTTCCTCACTCGCTGTTTCTGTTTCATCTGCTTTTTTCTGGTTGACATCCCTTGATTCAACATATTCATCAAGACAGGGGCAATATCCTGCACAGGAAGTTCTTCCATCTCCATATAAAAATCTACGAATGGTTTCACTCGTGGATTGGCTGACTTTGCAAAGACCCAAAAAATCCGATGGAAAAATGTCATATCGAAATCAGACAAAATAGAAACATCAATATGATGTGCCTGCAAATCTTCTCCTTCTTCCAACTGGTCAAGTTTTGCCAATATAGCTTGACTATTGACCATCGAGAATAAATCTTGGAAATAGTCCTTGCCAAACTGCTCTTTATAAGCGATTGGGGTGTAGGCATTGGTTGCTAACTCGTAGGTCGTGCCTGCTATGGTAATACTTTCTCTCATGGCCTTCTCCCTTACTTACGAGGTTCAAAAACTGCCTTGAACCAATTTTGACGAATCTCATCGCTCGTTTCCTCCGTTGTTCGTCTACGTACAACCTTATCAAGAGGGCGAGGACTGGCAGTAAAGGTCAACTCTACCTCATTGATATCCGAACCTGACTTGGTTTTTGAACCAACAGTCGGACGAGATGCGTAACAATAATACAAAACGTGTAATGTTTCTTTTTTATCCCCTTCAAAACGGAACATCAACGCAAAATTTTTCTTTTCGCTATTTGCGATTTCTGAGATGGTATTTGTCGTCGCATCCAACTGTTCTCCGAGGACTCGAGTCAAAAATTCCTGCGTTAGAAGAGCAACTTTTAGTGTTCCTTCATAACCATCGTTTGACTCCGTTGTATAAAAATTGATATTGTCTGCCTTATAAGAACCCTTGTCTCCTGTTGGTTCTAGGGTTAATTCTGCAGCACCACGAAGGCGTTCTACATTGCCGTATGTCAACGTACCATCAGAACCTTCGCTTGTAACTTCTGCCCAATGGACATCTTGTAGTCCAAAGGTAACCTTATTCTTTTCAGCCATACTATCCTCCATGTAATGTGATGTAATAGGTTATTTGATAGAGTTTCTCTAATGAGATATAGGTCTCTACTTTTTCAAAATAAATAAGGCGGCAGTCAAATATTGACTCCACCTTTTGTTCAGTTGCTAAATCTTTCTTAGTGGTATAGAGTTCCACTTGCAGGTTATTCTGCTTATGATAGGTCCAATTGTCTGCACCATGATTATCTGAATCAGTCACCAAATATACTAGATACGGTGGTCTTGGATGACTCCCTTCTTCAAAATGATGGTAGGCGACTGGGAGCTGTAATTCTTTGAGAATGGAGTACATTTCACTCAGTAACATGTCTCATCACACTCGCTTTCTCAGCTTTTCCTCTAAGGATTGTATCGCTTGTTTCTCAACGGGAGCGATATGCTTGATTCCCTCAACTCGCCCACCAGAGCTTTTGGCATGACCATTTTCTAATAGATGCGTCAGGCCTGGTGTTCGATTATGAATGGTTTTGGTTAAACCTGTACTGGTATCAATCGTTGCTTTACTCTTCCACCCTTTGGCATAGGAACCACTCTTTCTCGGTGACGTTGCTTTCAAGGTTTCGATTGATTCCTCAGTGACTTCCTCTACAACTTCACGCATCACCTCTGTAGTGTCCTGCACATACTCAGCTAGCTCATTTGCTATGGCAGTTTCTAGTGCATTCAGTCCAATTTTAGTCATAACTCTTCTCCTTAATAGCAATGATGTAAATCAGTTGCCTTGGTACTGTATCTCCATCAATCGACTTAATCTCATAGGTTTGACCTCGAAATTGAATGTGAGTCGTTAAGGAATGAAGTCCAAGAATCGCCTTTTCATACCTGAGGGTGAACTGGACTTTCTCTTGTTCCAGTTTTGTCACCCTCCCATCCCTTTCGGTCAAGGTGAGAGGACGATAAGAGCACCACCGTTCAAATAAAGGGAGCCATGTCGAAGTTTCATTGCCAATCTCATCTTGAACAATCTGTCGAACATGAAATGACAATCGTTCCCTCAAAGGTGCAATCTTCATCAGAACACATCCTTTCGTTCAGCCAACAACAAGTGATAAAGCGTCTCCTTCAACTCTCTATGATTTGCATCTTCTCTATGTTCATAAAGATAGGCAACCCCGTATAGGACTGCCGTCTTTAGAACTTCTGAATAAATTGATTGTCGCAAAATATCTTCACAGAGTTGTTGACTGGTTTCAAGCAATTGCTCAATCAGTCCATCCTCATCATCGTGTTCCACTTTGAGATACTGTTTTGCTTCTACTAAACTGACCATCATTACTTAGCCTTCACAGTTAAAGTCTTAACGGCTTCAGGTAGGACTAACTTACCATCCACACGTTGTGAAGCAAGAAATCCAATCTGTCCATTATTGGCATAGAGTTCATTCAGACGTTTGAAGGTACGACCCTGACGATCCGCAATCCAATAATAAGAAAAATCGCCAAATGCAATGGCTTTGTTTCCTGCTTCAGGAAGTGGGGCAAAGGTTGATGTGTAGTATGGACGATTTAAAATCAAATCTGGTTGTCCAGCTTGTGTGGATGGCTGCCAGATATAGTTGCCATTATTATCCTTGAGTTTACGGATAGCTTTGACAGTCGTATCATGTAAAATCCAAACTGCGTTCTTACGATAGGGTGCTGATAGAGAATGATACAATTCAATCATGTCGTCAAAGGTAATATCCTTTGTAGCAGTCGTTGGACCTGTAACTTCTGCCTGAGTAAAGATACCTGTCGGTTTCTTAGAACCATCACCAATCAAGAACGCCTTTTCTTCTTCCGTTCCAATACGACGAGCAAATTCAGCCGTCATATAGGACTCAAGGTCAAAGACTGAATCGTTAAGCAGCTCTTCTGAAATACGAATAGCAGTCCCAATCTTATGAGAGTCGAGTGTCACTTGACCAAAGTTTTCTTCTGTTTCAGGATAGAGACCATTCTCATCCATCCATGATGCTGAACCATGTCCTGTCACAACAGGAATCTTACGCTCACCACTAGAGGTTTTAATGACAGTCGCAAGGCTACGGAAGAAATTCTCTTCTTGTAATCCTTGAACCAGTTTCTTCTCATACTCATCAGGAACAAGATGACCACCTTCGGTATCTTCTCCTACTCGAAGGACATCTTTGACATCAAAGAAGTGACGCTTACGGACACTTGTCCAAAATGTCTTGGCATAGGTATCTGAAGCGACACCTTTCTTTTCCTCTTCAGTAGTCTTGTCATTCAAAACTGTTGTGGGCTGACCAATTAGAGCCTGTGATGCTGGTTGAGAAAGTTCAAGGTCAATCTTTTCTTGTCGCTCCAATCGAGCGATTTCTTGATTGTAGAGGTTGATTTTTGCTTCCATATCATCATAGCGTTTGGAATCTTCCTCTGATACCAGTCCGTCTTCTGAGCGAACAGAGTCAAGGAAGGTTTTTGCTTGTTGCCAAGCTTGGTTACGTTTTTCTTTCAATTCAAGTAATTTAGACATCAGTTCATATTCCTTTCGTTATTTGAGCAAATTCAATCGTTTTTCCAACTGATTGATAGGGATTGTTTTCTTTGGTTGTTGGACTTCAAGTTTCGCCTGCATTTTTACAAGTAAATCTTGTTGGGCAGCATTTCGACTGAAAGAATAACTCTCAGTACCCATTCCCTGCTCCTCTTGTTTGTCAAAGAGAATCTTGTCCGCAAAGCCTAGTTCAACAGCCTTTTTGGCATTGAACCAAGACTCTGAGTCCATGAGGTGTGATAGCTTGGTTCTTGAAAGTCCTGTTCTTAATTCATAGGCATTGATGATGGATTCCTTAATTTCTCCCAACATTTCAATGACTTTCTGCATGTCCTTGGCTTCACCTTGTGCGACTGTCCAAGGATTGTGAATCATCATCATGGCAACAGGACTCATGGAGACTGTTGTACCTGCCATGGCAATGACACTAGCAGCACTTGCGACTAATCCATCAATCACTACATGGACATCACCTTTGTAATCCATCAGCATGTTATAGATTTGAGCAGCCGCAAAAACATCACCCCCTGGACTATTAATCCAGAGGGTAATGTCTCCGTTTCCTGCATGTAAATCATTTTTAAATACTTGTGGCGTGACTTCATCGCCAAACCACGTCTCTTCAGCAATCTGCCCCTCTATTCTAAGAGTTCGACCACTATCATCGTCTGTAAAATTCCAAAACTTATGCATCCATATCCTCCTCAGATTGAGTTTCTTGTTCTGGCGGTTCTTGTTTCATAAAGCCACCTGCATCCTTCAGTTTCGTCATGTTTCCATTTATCAAGTAGAGATTACCTCCTTCCTCATCTGAAAGGAGGTTCAAGTCCTCAAGTTCACGAATATCATTTGTCGATAGCCAGCCATTTTGTCTCCCAATCGCATAGCCATTCATTCGACTCTGATAGTCACCACGAAGAAGACCATCCACGTTAAACTTTACAAAGTAAGTTTTCTTTTCTTCAGGTAAAAAAAAGAGACCTCTTGAAAGCCTGTTCGAGACGAACTACCCAAGGGTCTAAGGTATATTTAACAAATTCTAAAGACTGTTGCTCAATGTTTGAAAATGAGGAGTTCTCCAAGTCGCCAACCATATGAGGTGGAATTCGGTAGAGCCTTGCAATTTCATTGATTTGGAATTTTCTGGTTTGGAGAAACTGGGCTTCTTCAGGTGGAATGCCTACTTGAGTGTATTTCATCCCTTCCTCAAGAACTGCTACTTTATGGGCATTGGTTACCCCATTGTAGACTGCATTCCATGAATCTCTCACTCGTTTGGGATCTTTGAGAATACCTGGGTGTTCCAAAACTCCTCCTGGATTTGCACCATTTTTAAAGAACGATGCACCATAGTTTTCCGTAGCCAATGTCATACCGATAGCATTTTTTGCAAGGGCAATTGGAGAATAACCTATCAAGCCATCAAACCCCAGACCCGGAACATGGAGAACATCATCTGCTTTCAATATAGCATCTCCCTTTTCCTTAAAGTTTGGATTTTCGTCTGACTGACGCTTGTATTTGTAATAGAGCTTACCACTCTCATCTCGATGAACTGACATCTTATCTGGTAAAAGTGGGTAAAGACTAATAACCTGTCCACTTCTATCTCGGATAATCTGGACATAGGCATTGCCCCATATCAATAGATGGGTCATCAAGGTTTCTCTAAAAACAAAGGATGACATCTCAGGGTTAGGTTCATCATGCAAGAGAAAATAAAGGGGATGTTCCACCTTTTTCTCCTTTCCAGTTGCCGTTCTCTCGTAAACATGAATGGGTAGTGAAGCTACTGCTTCAGCCAAGATACGGACACAAGCATAAACAGCTGTTGTCTGCATAGCCTTAAACTCATCCACATTCTCCCCACTGCTAGTTCGTCCAAACAGATATGAAAAGTCCTGGCCTTCATAACTATTCCGTGGTTTATCCCTAGCACGCTTACGTCCCAGTAAATCTAGTAGTCCCATAGTTCCTCCTTTTGAGTACGAAAAAAGCACCTCGATTGAAGTGCTTTTCGTTTGTTCTTAGATGTTTTCCATCTCTCCTTCTTCAAGAAGATACCATGTTCTATCACTTTCTTGAAAAAGATAAATTTAATCTGCCAAGGTATCCTCTGCCAATTGACTGATGTCACCGATGAAACGATGTTGCTGGGCATTCCCCTGTAAGTCATCGTGTTCAATTTTATCAAGACTATCTTCAAGCTGAATGATATCACCTTTCTGAAGTAATGCACGAATTTCTTTGCTTGATTTAAAGTGTTTCTTTAGAAGTTCCCCTGTGTATTCTGGATATCCTTCATACTCTACCTCGATT
Organism: Streptococcus suis YS56; assembly: GCF_000440115.1. Taxonomy (GTDB): domain Bacteria; phylum Bacillota; class Bacilli; order Lactobacillales; family Streptococcaceae; genus Streptococcus; species Streptococcus suis_L. Next base: position 24,207 of record NZ_ALMY01000003.1, read on the forward strand.
GTTTGTGCTGTATGGTTTTTAGTCAATAATCCAATCCGTGCTTTTGTTGCCATTGTCTTGTTCCCCTCTTCTTTTTGTAGTCACATATTACCGTAGAAGCAAGGACTTATCAAGTCATTTTGGCGATATTATCAACTATTTTTTGAACACTTTGAATAGAAAAAGCACCTCCGCTTGGAGATGCCAATATTAGTTCACATCATTATCTTCTGCGATATCTCTCAATAATGTATCAATGTTAGAAGTACCATGTAATACTCGAAGTACAGTTACAACCTCTCCAACAAAACGATAAAATATAACATAGTTTTTAACAATAAGTTTTCGAATCACAATACCCTCACTCTCAAACCCTTCAAGAATAGGACAACGTTCTGGAAACGTTGATAAGGATTTGATGGATTGTTCAAAGAGATGGATATTTTTATCTGCTGTTAAGGGTGATTGTAGCTCTATCGCAATAAAGCGATAAATTGCAGTCAAATCGTCACTGGCTTGTTTTGTCAATCTCACGGGATATTCAATCATTAATTTACCCCTTTAATACCTTTGAAAAAATCTTCCGCCAAAATCGTTTCTTCCTGATCCGCTGAGTGATAGCTCTGCACCAACATGTCTTTCAATTCACCAGCAGACAGTGGTGAGACATCCACAGAAGCGGGGGCTTGTGGTAAGGCAATATCAAACGGAATGCTTCGTGTCATAGAAACCTGCTTCAACAATAAGGTAATCAAAGTAGACATAGGCATTCCAAGCTCTTTCAAGACACTTTCTGCATTTGATTTATCATCTGAATCAACACGTACATTTAGAGTGGCTGTTTTTCCCATACTATTTCTCCTTTGGTTTTTATACTGTAATTGTAACGCATTTTACTTTATTTTGTCAACTAAAAACTCAATATTCCACGTTCATCATAGACACTTCCTTCATCGGTTTGATGACGAATACAACGATCCAGTCCCATAATGACTGCTACAATACCGTCAATCTTCTCGACTGACTTTTCCTTATCAGGCTTGATATTGCCAGCAGGGTCTTGTCTCATGACTACGTTTTGTCCCATCCATTTCAGAACTGGATGCCCACCATGTTGAATCTTGCCTTCCATCATAAGTTTATAAAGTTCCTTTGATGGTGGACTCATATCCTTGTATCCCTGACCGAAAGGCACCATGGTCAAGCCCATTCCTTCTAGGTTCTGAACCATTTGTGTCGCATTCCAACGGTCATAAGCTATCTCCTTGATATGATAGATTTCCGATAGGTCTTCAATAAACTTTTCGATAAAACCATAGTGAACAACATTCCCCTCCGTAGTTTTGATGTAGCCCTGACGCTCCCAAACATCATATAGAACATGGTCACGTCGACATCTAAGCTCCAATGTATCTTCTGGTAGCCAAAAGAACGGCAGAACAATATAATTCTCCTCTTCAAATCTAGGGGGGAATACCAAGACAAAAGCCGTGATATCTGACGTACTAGAAAGGTCTAAACCTGCATAACAGCTACGACCTCTAAGACTATCATATTGTATAGGATCATTTCCTTTGGCATAAACATGTTCAGGAATCCAAGCAACACTTGAACTTGTCCACATATTTAGACGGAGCTGCTTAAAGACATTCTCTTCTGCAGGATTATCAAGTGCCTGTTGGTAGGCTTCTCTTACACGATCAATCCCAATAGTATGCCCTAGTGAAGGGTTGGCCTTGAGCCAGTTAGCTTCATCATTCCAATCATCTTCATCAGATAAACCATAAACCACTGGATAGAATGACGTGTCCTTCTTTCTACCATTCAGAATATCCAATGCTTTGGTATGTAACTCATAACAGATAGAGTTTCTATCCGTGCCAGCTGTCGTGATAATAAAAAAGAGGGGTTGTTCCCTTGCGTCTCCTGACCCCTTGGTTAATACATCATACAAATGACGATTTGGCTGAGCATGGATTTCATCAAAGACCAAGCCAGATACGTTTAGTCCATGTTTTGTCCCAGTCTCTGCAGAAAGAACTTGGTAAAAACCAGCGTTAGAATAATTTACAATACGCTTGGTAGCACCCATTATCTTAGAACGCTTTTCCAAGGGGCGACTCATCTGCACCATTTGCTTGGCTACATCAAACACGATTGACGCTTGGTTACGGTCACAAGCTGCTCCATAAACTTCTGCACTGGCCTCATTATCCGCATAAAGTAGATAAAGAGCGATAGCTGCCGCTAGCTCAGACTTGCCATTCTTTTTTGGAATTTCTATATAGGCTGTCAGGAATTGGCGATTACCATCTTCCTTGACAATTCCAAATAGATCACGGACAATCTGTTCCTGCCACGGCAACAAATCAAATCGCTTTCCTGCCCACTTGCCTTTAGTGTGGGAGAGGTTATTGATAAAGGTTACTGCCCTATCAGCCTTTGCCTTATCATAATGTGAGGTTGGAAGCATGAAGGGACTTGGTTCATAATGATAACTCATAAAATTCCTCCTAACAGATCTTCCATTTCATCACCAGTACCAACTTCTGAATCCATCGTTGCTATTCGGTTACGTGCTGAAGGTGTCAAACCAAATTGTTCACAGAATTTAAGCATGATTTTGAGGTTAGTCTGGCTGATAGAGACTTGAGGGACTTGTTGGAGATAGCCATTTGGAGTTTTGATAATGGAGCCATGCTTGGAAAGGAACTCTTCTGCCTCTTTCCAGCGAGCGTAGGCTTGGCAATATCCTGCAAATGCCGTCATGTCCATTTCGGTTAAAATTCCCATCTGTTCAAGAATTTTTCCCATCCGTTTCCACTCCTTCTTTGCATCTTCTTCAAGCCACTGTGGGCAACGTGGGGCTTTTTGTTTGGGTTTGACTTCATTCGTAGGGAGTGGTCGCTTACCCGGATTTCCCTCAAGTATTTTCATATTCGTAGGCTTTGGTTTTCGCCCCCTGATTGCCACAATCTCACCTCCTTTAGAGTAAGAAAAAAGAACTCAATTCGAGTTCTTTCTTAAAGTTCATTAAAGTTATCGAGTACAGCCTGATAGACAGTTCTGTCAATGTCGTCCATGTTATCTATTTCATTCCCATATCTATATTGGTAGATATATTTTCCATCTCTCTTGATAGTCAGTATTCTAATCCAAGCACCGTCTATATTCCTTGGGTCTGTTGTGTCTTCACGGAGAAACTCACAAACGTAATGTCTGTCTCCAACCGTTCGAGTCATAATTTCCCACATCTCACATTACCTTTTCTACGATATCAATTCCATACAAAACATTTAGGCAACTGCCATTTTCCCACTTAACTAAGAGTGAACCAATGTCATCCACTCCAATCACAGTTCCATGTGTTCCTTTAGGAACTGGATGTGGGTCATCCATTCTAACTAATCTAACCTTAGTCCCAACAGGATAGGTTGTCTTTAGGTTATTGAAAATTTTTGCGTCCATGTTATTCTCCAATCTTTTCAAATGCCCACTTAACTGCATGTCCAAAGTCTTCGAAGGTTCCTGCTTCTTGGTAAATGCGGTCAAATCTGCGTTCGAAGTTTTCAAACTCTTCAAGACTATCATCCGTTTCGTAAATCTCAACTTCTGTTCCTCTATATCCATTCGATGCAATGATGACCCAATCTTTGTAAGGAATGATGCTTGCGGTTGCTGGGTAGATTTCGTAAATTTTTTCAAGTGTTGTTGTCATGGATTTGTTCTCCTCTTCCTTTGTTGTGTACATATTACCTCTAAAGGAGACATATATCCAGTCATTTCTCGATTATTTTGAAGATATTTTCGATAATTCTTCGCTTGCTAGAATGGCACAACCAATAGCATAGACAACTGTTACCGTCACACCATTCCCAGCTTGTTTATACAGTTGGGCATCGGAGTTTACTGCTTGGGCTTTCTCGAATAAATCATCCGAAAATCCTTGTAGACGAAAACATTCTCGAGGGGTTAAACGTCTGATTTTTACAACTCGATCATTCCAAACCACAGCACCCATTTGACCACCACAGGAGAGGTTATGGGCAATTCCCTTCCCAACTCTTGCTCGTCTCGTTGGAGAGTTGGGATAGGATAAATCTACTGAATCTCCTACCTCTGCAACTTGATAACCTTGCTTCGTACCATTTCTGACCTTGATGCCTTCAAGAACACCATGGCGGTCTTGAGAGGTCAATGTGAACATTGGCTCATCCTGTTCCTTGAGCCTACGCCCATTTTGACGCTTGTTGATTCGATTGGGTGTCAGAATGGGTTGAATTTCAAGAACTCCAGAGTTCATTGCAGTCCGTTTTGTAGCTCCAGCAGTATATCGTGCAGTGATACAGCGTGCCTCATCTGTCAACTTTGGTTCTGTCAAAGATTGGTCAATTAGATAAAGACCTGTCTTAGCACCAAGTCCTCCACCCTCACCAACAAGAGTTGTGGAAATTCCACTCGGGTCGTAGACACGGTAGCTTTGCATACCACCTACAAGTTGCTTAAGATGGCTACCGCTTTCTCCGCTGATAGGTAGTACTTTTCGTCGACCTCTGCTTCTAAGATGTCCGAGAGTGTAGATGCGTTCTCGATTTTGGGGAACTCCGTAGTCTTTTGAATTGAACACTTGCCACTCAAGGTCGTACCCTGCTTCATCCAAGATAGAGAGATAGTCGAGATAATCTCGTCCCCCGCCACTTGATAAAAGTCCCTTAACATTTTCAAGGAGTATCCACTCGGGTTTATCTTCTTCCTCTTGGCTTTGGAGGAGGTCAACAAATGTAAAAAAGAGTCCACTTCGTTCACTGTATAGACCTGCCCGCTTCCCTGCGATAGACACATTTTGACAAGGGCTTCCCGCAGTCCATAAATCTGCTTTTGGAAGTTGTGTTGGGTCAATGCTTGTGATGTCGTCATGAAACCATTCTCCTTTCGTGTCATACATTGCTTCATAAGATTTTCGTGCAAACTTATCCTTTTCACAGTAACCGATACATTTGAAACCAGCTAATTCCAAATCACGACGAAAACCACCCACTCCTGCAAAGAAATCAAGAAAGGTTAGGCTCATACCGCAACCTCCATCATTGAATAGGCTTCATCAAAGGTCAAAGTCTGTCCATCGCGCAAAACCGTCACGTTATGATTTCCTGTTGACTCTATATAACGTTTGACAATGACATCCACAAACTTCTCATCCAACTCAATGCCGTAACAAACCCGACCAGTTTGGTCTGCGGCCATTAGGGTTGAACCAGAACCAAGGAAAGGATCCAATACCAAAGTCCCTCTCATGGATGAATTTTGAATAGGATAGGCCATAAGAGGGATGGGTTTCATAGTTGGATGGTCTTTACTGGATTTGGGACGGTCATATTCCCAAATGGTCGTCTGTTTACGGTCACTGAACCACTGGTGTTTTCCCTTTTGTTTCCAACCAAAGAGACATGGTTCATGTTGCCACTGGTAGGGACTACGTCCGAGGACAAGTGAATTCTTCTTCCAAATGCAGCATCCACTCAAATAAAATCCAGCATCCTTGAAAGCTTTTCTAAAGTTAAGACCTTCCGTATCCGCATGGAAAACATAGATGGAGGCATCAGCTTCCATATGTTTTTCTACCTGAGTGAACATATCAAAGAGAAACTGGTAAAAGTCACTATCAGGCATATTGTCATTGAGAATCTTTCCAGCTGTTTCTTCCACATCAACATTATAGGGAGGGTCTGTCACAACCAAATTTGCCTTTTTATCACCTAAAAGTTGGTCATATGTTTCAGCTTTCGTAGAGTCTCCACAAATCACTCGATGCTTACCAAGTTGCCAAATGTCCCCTCGTTTTGAGAAGGTGGGTTTCTTCAATTCCTCTTCTACATCAAAGTCATCATCTGATAGGTCTTTATCATGGACATTTGATAGGATATCGTCAATTTCTGGTGGTTCAAAACCAGTCAGGTCGAGATTGAAATCTGACTCCTGTAAATCCAAAAGCAAGTCCGCCAAAAGCTGGTTATCCCATTGACCTGTGATTTTATTAAGGGCAATGTTTAAAGCTTTTTCATCTTCCTTGGATAAATCGACAATGACACATTTGGCAGTTTCATAGTCTAAGTCCTTCAATACAGTTAATCGTTGATGGCCACCAATAACCGTCAAATCTTTATTGACAATGATGGGGTCAACGTAGCCAAACTTGAGTAGGCTTTGCTTAATCTTTTCATACTCCTTGTCACCCTTTTTGAGTTTTTTCCGAGGATTGTAAGAGGCTGGGTGTAGTTCAGATAATCGAATCTCTCTAATTTCCATTGTTGGTTGACTTGTCATTGATTTCTCCTTTATAAAAGCGTGATTGAATGTAACACGAATGGCTACAATATTTTCTATTTGGATTAGCATAAGATAAAAATGACCTGCCACAATGTTGGCAAGTCAAATCTTCATAAGCAGTTTTTGATTTGTCGTGTTCGTCAGAATGAGTTGTCCACCAAACCTTACGACATTTATCCGAACAGAACTTCTTTGGTCTACCTATTTTGTGAGTGTTAAGTACTTGATAACACTGAGGGCAACGAAGCCCATCATTCTGGTCGGCTTTTGCCATCTGCTTTGTCGCAGCACCATGACCAAGCAATGCTGGATTTCGTTTACAGTATTTCTTAACGGAATCTCTAGATAAACCTGTAGCCTTTCCGATGAATCCATAACCAAGACCTTCTGCGCGCATTTTCCAGATTTGTTTGCGTTGACTTTCGTCCATTTGTTTTCCTTTCCAGCAAAAAAGGACTAAAAACAACTATTTTCTACATTGTTTCTAGCCTTTTTCACTATTTTATTACCAAAATGACATACTAAGGAACGCTACATCCCCACATTAGAAACACGATAACAGTGGGAAGGAACGTCAAAATGAAGCGATTTTAATGTACCCGCTTACGAATTTTGCGAAATTGCACGTTTGAGGGGGCGTCGGTCTTAGTCTCCCAAGGATTTAGAGATTTCATCCCCCCTCCCCCAAGGGGTTAAAAATTGGATACTATTGTAACGAAACTCCAAGACTAAAATCGATACGTATACTCCACATATCGGTCAGTCGTCTTGGTCTTTCTATCATGACAAGACTTACAAAGTGCTTGCCAGTTAGATTGATTCCAAAAGAGTTCTTGGTCACCTCGGTGGGGTGAGATATGGTCAACCACTGTTGCTTTGGTTAATCGACCTTTGACTTTGCATTGAACACAGAGTGGATGAATTTTTAAGTAACGAAGTCGTGCTTTGTTCCACTGGGCATTGTATCCTTTGGCTTTGGTTGACTTGGTATCCAGTTGGTAGTTTGCTTTATGGTTCTCACAATACTTGTGACCATCAGGTACTAGGTTAGGACAACCATTTTGTTTACAAGGTGTGCTTGGTCTTCTTGGCATTTTCCCTCCAAAGAAAAAGCACAATTATTCTAGGTAATTGTACTTTACTAATCTATTTATTGCCCTACAAAACAACGTCCATTCTCTTGGAAAATTATTATCGCCCGAGCAATTGTAGGTTCTTCCATTCATGACAAATGATACATTCCACTGAGTACCATCTAAAATCTCCATCTCATTTGAATAATATTCCTTCCATTCAGACAGTTTCACACGTTTTAATTGATTTAAGAATAAAAATAATCGGAGATTGGAGATTGTTATTATCTCTGCTTCTGTCTCAGGAAATTTTTGGATACTTACCAATTTTTCTTCTACGTTAATGTCAATTGAAATCATCGGCAACATGAAACTAAAAAGTGATACGGTTATAGAGGATACTTGAGGATTGGGCATGCGAACACTCCTTTTCTCTCTCAATTATATCACTATTTCTCCCAAGGAAGATAGGCTTTTGTGAAATGCCCAAAGCAAGTTGTCTTGGTGTAGTCTACATTCAAGAGATTAAGTTCCCTAATGATACCTCGAGGTGTTAAATCATACCGCTCACGAATCATTCCTTCCAGTTGTTTTGCTATGTAGCGACTGGTTCCAAAGGTTTCTACGTAAACCGACACAGGTTCTGCTACTCCAATGGCATAGGCTAATTGTACTTCACATCGTTTCGCATCCCCTTCTCTAACAATATCCTTAGCAATCTTTCGTGCCATGTATGCTGCTGAGCGGTCAACCTTGCTTGGGTCTTTTCCAGAGAAAGCACCGCCACCATGATGTGCAAAACCTCCGTAGGTATCCGCCACAATCTTACGTCCAGTCACTCCTGCATCCGCAAACGAACCACCAAGAACAAAACGTCCGGTCGGATTGACTAGAACTTTGAAATCTAGATTCTGACGGTAACGAAGTGCTACTGACATCATAGCTTCAGTCACAATTCGTTTCACTTTGGCAAGGTCGGCTATTTCAGTATGTTGGATGGAAACTAAAAAGGTATCAATCTGTTTCTTCTCATAGTCGTAGGATACCTGTGCTTTCGCATCCTTTCCAAGTAAGGGGTGACCAAGCGACATCAGTTTCTCAAGGACTCGGGTTGCTAGAACATAAGGAAATGGCAGGTACTCAGGTGTTTCGTCTGTCGCATAACCAAACATCATCCCTTGGTCACCAGCACCACCATTATCAACACCTTGAGCAATATCGGAGCTTTGGAGTCCAAGTAGGTTAGTTACCCGAACATTCTTCATACCAAGTGGCTCGACAACCTGACGGACAATGTTCTCGAGATTAAAGTAATGTCTAGTTGAAATTTCACCAGCTACCACAACTTGGTTATCCTTGATTAAAGTCTCAACTGCCACTCGACTTGATTTGTCATACTTTAGACACTCCGTCAAAATGGCATCTGAAATCTGATCACAGATTTTATCTGGGTGTCCAACTGAAACTTGTTCACTAGAAATAATCATAATTCCTCCACGCAAAAAGCCCAACCTTTATGAGGCTAGGCTTCACTTTATTTTACTGATTTTTGGCCTGCTTCGTAGGCTCTCTCCAATGCTCTTTTGATACCCCATACCGAAACATCGTAGAAGTCTAGATTGTCGCTCCAACGTTTTTCCAAGGTTTCTACAAAAAGTTCTTCTTTTGCAATTTCTGTTAAAAGGGCATTGAGTTTTTCTTGTTGATGCTTTGTCATGGTATTGTTCTCCTCTACTTTTGTTGTGTACATATTAACTCTAAAAAGGAGATATATCCAGTCTTTTACGCATTAATTTAAAGATATTTTAAACAGTTAAAATTAACAAAACCGCCTCAAGAATGGCTTCACGTTCTTCTGTTTCAGGATAGATTTCCCATCCTCTGTCGTAAGAAACGATTGTTTCTTCAGCTACTTCAATATCTAACTTGAAAACACATCCAAGGTCAATTCCAACCTCTGAAGGTTGGGGACTAACCTTAGCAATGTAATTCACTTTTTGTCCTTGATAATCAATCCGTCCTTCAGTCCACATGGTTATTCTCCTTTGTTTTTTCTAGGTGCATATTACCCTATCAGCCTAAGAATATCCAGTCATTTGAGGGAGATTTTTATCTTTTTTGACACTTACAATTCTACCACAAATTTTGACAAAGTGAGGTCAATGTTAGGTCACACTTAGTGCAGGGGGAGGTTACAGTTAGGTCAAGGGTAGGTCAGGGAGAGGTTACTTTTCCAAAGAAAATCCCATTTTCAGATAAACTTCCCTAACATGGTCTAAGACCTTACGGCGCCAATTTCTAACAGTACTTCGGCTAATATGAAACTCTCTCATCAAGCTATCCCAATTACTATCTGTCTTAAGCATGGATTGAGCAAAATCATATAAATCTCCCTTTAGAAATTTTAAAGCCATCTCAAAATTATCAAGGTCATTAGCTAATCGGATATACCGCTGCGATAAATCTGCCAATTGTTCCTCGTTTTCCTGAATCATCTTCTCACGAAAACTCAGTGCAATCATCTCTGATCGTCGATTGGTAGGTGTACTTTTAACCCTAGGTTCATCAGATTTCTCAAAAACTAGCGAACCAATAACCTCATTTTCTGTCACTGGTTTGAAATGTTCCAAACGATACTTTAACATCTCCAAGTCACTTTTGAGTTCATTGTAATGCGTCAGTATGTACTCTACCTTATCCATCTGCCCCTCCTACTTGTGCTTTAACAGCTGCAATCAGCCGTTCTTGTTGTGCATCTTTGTTTTCTAGTGCCTTGAGGATTTCCTCATCAATCGTTCCTTCAGTCACAATGTGTTGGATAACGACAGTCTCAGCCTCCTGACCTTGTCGCCACAGACGAGCATTTGTTTGTTGGTATAGTTCCAAGGACCAGGTTAATCCAAACCAGACCAAGTGGTGACCGCCTTTTTGAAGGTTCAACCCATGACCAGCTCCAGCTGGATGAAGTAAGCCAACTGGGACATTTCCCTTGTTCCACTCACGAATATCTTCTTCTGTTTTCAGTACCCTACTCTTTACCTTGAGTTTTTCTAAACGACCAATAATCCGAGCTAAATCATGTTTGAACCAATAGGCTACTAAGACAGGTTCTCCATTTGCGGATTCGAGGATATCTTCAAGGGCGTCTAATTTCTGTTCATGTAATGCCACAACCGTATGATCATCAGAATATACGGCTCCATTGGACAACTGAACTAACTTGTTCGTCAGGCTTGCAGCATTTGCGGCAGTAACTTCTAATCCATCCAACTCAGACAATACATACTCTTTCTTAAACTGAATGTATTTTTCTTTTTCCTTTTCTGTCATACGCACCAGTTTCTTGGTTGAAATCAAATCAGGCATATCCAGATAGTCTAAGGCTTTCATGGAAATGGTAATATCACTAATCTTGTCTTGAATTTGACACTCCGCATAGTCCATGGGGATGTACTCATAGACGATGTTACCGTTACGACGACCTTCTTCAAAGTAACGACTACGAAACTCACCGATAAAGCGACCAAGACGTTCTCCTCCGTCAATGACTTTAAACTCTGCGAACAAGTCCATTAGTCCATTTGAGCTTGGAGTTCCTGTCAAACCAACGATACGTTTCATGTAAGGTCGCATAGCCATGAAGGCTTTGAAACGTTTAGACTGCCAAGACTTGAAAGAACTCAATTCATCGATCACTACCATATCCCACTTGAAATAGGGACTACATTGTTCCACCAACCAAGGAAGGTTTTCACGATTGACAATATAGATATCCGCATCTTTCTGGAGAGCTACTTTTCGTTGCTTGGGAGTTCCCACAATTTTCGAATACCGTAAGTGACGTAACTCTGCCCATTGCTCAATCTCGTCACTCCAAACAGTATTTGCGACTCGAAGTGGAGCAATAACCAAAACCTTTGTAACCTCAAATCGGTCAAACATCAATTCATTCACAGCGGATAAAGTCGTAGCCGTTTTCCCCATCCCCATGTCTAAGATGACTGCTGCATTTGGGTGACCTATGATGAAGTCCTTGGCGACTACTTGATAGTTATGTAATGTCAATTTCATCTAGCACTTCTCCAATCATCTCAATGTGGTCAATCACATAAACCTTGAAACCTAACCGCTCGAACAGTTTATGCCTTGACACTTGCAACATCCTTGGCTTTTGGTCAGGAGCTTTAACTTCCACCAAGCCAAACTTGCCATTGGGTAAAAACACCAAGCGATCTGGCATACCAGAAAAAGATGGTGATACCCACTTAGGACAAATCCCTCCTCGAGCTTTCACAGACCTCACCAATGCTTGCTCAACGTACTTTTCTCTCATCGTTCTAAATCCTTTCGTCAAATTGAAGTGTGTAGGTCTAGTGCAGTCAAATCCAAAACTCCTCTTATAGGCTTTTTTTATAGTAATTTTTGCTTATAGGATAGTTTTAGAAAAGACCATAATAGACCTACACAAAATCAAAAAATGTTACTCATGTTGGTCGTTTTAAGCATTTATCTGAAACCTCATTCAAAATAAGTTCCAACCATTCAGTCAACGACCTACACACCTAAAATAGTCCATCACCTCTCTTGTGGAGGTAAGGTGGCTAAAAATGTTGGTCATTAATCTAAGAAATCATAGCCATCATCAACCAATTTCAAACCAAGAATGAGATTCCCTTTACTTGTCCGTTTTCGTTTAAAACCTGCCTGATCAAGAGCAGAATAAAAATCGGTCGTACTGCGTGTATACTCCATGTTTTTGGCGCAATAGGCACGATACTGACTGTATAGTTCTCCTGATCTTTCTGTCAACTGATCACCAACTTGACAACAGTCACTAAGGAAGTGTCCTAACCAATCATTGGCCTCACGATAGGCTTTGACGGAAGATGATACCGCAGTTGGTACTTTTGTTTTAAAGTTCGCTTTGATGGCTTTTTCTGCACCTTCGATAATCCAAGACAAAATTGCTGGTGCCGCATTGTCATACAAATGGTCCGCAAAGTTTTTGATGTCAGAGCGACCAGTGATTTTGGCATTAAATGGGATAACAAGCAAACGTCGCCAAGTTCCATCATCGTTCGCCCCTACTTTGGGTAGATGGTTTGTGTAAAGAACCAGCGTGTGTGATGGCACGAAGTGAAATGGGTCCTTGTACTTTTTCTCCGCTTGGATTTCATCTGTTGAGGTAATTTGCTTAACAACAGCTGTATTGAGTCGCATCCCCTCGGCCATTTCAGAAGCAATGACCAGACGTTTCCCTTTAAGCTCAGCAAGCTCAGGGCTGACATTTCGCTTGTTTGACATGGTTAAAGCATCCGCAGATAATTTACCTGAATAGCTCCCTAGCACACGAGCGATGGTGTTCCAAAAAGTAGACTTGCCGTTCGCTCCGCCTCCATAGGCAATAATCATGTGTTCCTGATAGACCTTCCCAATAGCTGCCATACCAATAATTTCTTGAACATAATCAATTAATTCTTGGTCATTACAGAAAAAAGTAGCTAAAGTTTCCTGCCATAATCCCATTCCCTGATCACTAGGAGAGACTGCTGTCATTTTAGTTATATAATCTTCAGGATTGTGTTCTTGTGACCCATTTATTCCTTTTCGTAAATCATAGGTAGCCTCTGGGGTATTGAGTAATAAGTCATCACTATCTAGTTCTGATAATTCTACTGAAAGCATTGGCTTAGCTGTGTTATATACAGCCATCAAATTCTTATAGTCACGATGTTTCATAACAAATTTATGGAACTCTTTAGAAGCAAGATAGGCTTTTAAATATTTCAATTGAAGTGGAGTTTCGACTGCATTTTCTAGACGCTTTCCTCCAGCCTTAATGGTCAATTCATCAATACCTGAAGACTGAAGTTGTTTTTCTGTAGTTTCTAAGAGTGCATTCGCTTCAGCAAGTTGTGCATCAGTAAAGTGTACAACTGCCCCTAATGCCAACTGCTTGTTCTCACGCCAATGCGTTCCATCGTAATAGAGATAATCTGTCGCATTGGTATAAGCTAGCTTATTGGCATACTCTCTAGCAAGAACTCCCGCTTCCCCAACATCCGAGTAATCATCTGGTTTTAAAGTTTCTCGATTAAACTGTTCTGGTGAAACATAACCTTCAGAACTTTTAATGGTTTTATTGTAGAATCGCACAGCACTACCCCAGATGGAATCTAACTCTGATTTATCAAGCGGTGGCACACATTTCTTAGCTTGCTCATCAAAACCATCTCTTGCTTCGTGCGTCACACCTAACCGTTTGACAATCTTTGATGCAAATACAGACATCGTTGAATTACGACTCCCTTGCTGGATTGGTCCACTTGGAGGAGTATAGAAGTCTGCATCGAAATCTTCCTCATCATCAATAGACACAGCTTGAAACAAATCTTCATCAATAGTTAGCCATGAATCATGCCATATAACCTGTGCATTTGGATTTCCAAAGAAGAATCTTGCCGCATCCTTGGCATGATAATCAAAAAACTTGTACTGATTACAGAGTTCTTCCTTCATAGCCACGTAGACATCTTTATCAGTTACCTCATTGATTTGGAAATAAATATGAAATTTTGGTCTTGGAGCTTTTCCTGTCTTTGCCTGCATATGACTTCGACTAGTTACCAAGGAAAAGTTATAATCCGCAAAGATTTCTTTTAATCGCTCTAAAGTTATCCACTCATCTGGATTTTCAGAGTGGTCATTATCAATATCCATGACCAAAACGTCCGACAGAATGAAATTGGTATTTGAGCGTGTATTGTTTAAAAACAGCCCCGCCACATGGTCGAATTGCACAACAGTTTGTAGCGATATTTCATCAGTAATAGTTACTTGATTGGGATAAACCGTGGTTGTCTGAACCCCAGTCTGTCCAGAATGAGATAAGGTAAATTGCATTATGTACCCTCCATATTTTTGCAGTAATTTAGAAATATATCTTCTTAACTTACTAAGTAAGAATCTGACAAATTTTTCCACTCTTTCAGAAAAAATTATTCAAAAAAATAGAAGTTTCCTATTAAATTGCACAGGAAACTTTTTTGATATTCAAAAATTTTTTTCAAATCTAACGGAAAAACATCACTTGGTTCTACTTAGGAATGTGTAAGAGATATGTCTAAAAAAATCTCTTGCAAAGTGGAAAATTTAATAAAAACCTTACTTAGTAAGATAGGAGGACCAAATATGGTAAACAAACCATACATCAAACCTGATGAAGACGTAGCTGATACCCTCATCGCTATCAGCGTCATTTCAAAACTACTCGCTCGGAAAATTATGGAGGAAGAAAACAATGAGCAAAATGAAAGAACTGAATAGACTAATTCATGATATGGAAGAAACCGCAAAGTACTACCTTCGCTTGGTGGATGAGTTCAAGAAACTCCTCACTACTGAGGATGAAACAGTTCCTGAACCAATATCACCAAAATCTGAACCACAAAAGGAAATTCAATTGGAGGATGTCCGTGCAGTCCTTGCTACAAAGGCAAAAGATGGCTTTAAGAATGAGGTTCGTTCTCTGCTAAATGCTTACGGTGCTTCTTCTCTATCAGCTCTTGACCCTAAACACTTTGCGGCAGTCCTTGAAGAAGCTGGAGGGATTGGAAATGACTAACCATGCCATTCTATCTGCTTCTGCATCACATCGATGGTTGAACTGCCCACCATCTGTTCGGTTAACAGAAAATATGCCAGATGTAACCTCTGAGTTTGCTCTTGAAGGTACTGATGCTCACGAGTTGTGTGCTTATCTAGTCGAGAAAGCTTTGGGTAGGAATGCGCGTGATCCAACTGAGGAATTGGCATTTTATAACGATGAAATGCAGGATTGCGCTGAAGAATACCGCAACTATGTCATGGAACATGTTGAGAAAGCTAGAGGCTATTCACGTGACCCTACAGTTCTTGTCGAACAACGACTGGACTTTTCTAAGTGGGTACCTGAAGGATTTGGAACTGGAGATTGCCTAATTGTGGCAGATGGACTTCTTCAGGTTATTGATTATAAGCACGGACTTGGTGTTCTAGTTGATGCAGACCACAACCCTCAAATGATGTGTTATGCACTTGGAGCACTTGAGATGTTTGATGGACTTTATGATTTCGATAAAGTTACCATGACAATCTTTCAACCACGAAAACATAACATTTCTACCTTTGAGATGGAAAAGACAGAGCTGCTTGAATGGGCAGAAAACAAACTCGCTCCAAAAGCTGAACTTGCATTCAAGGGTGAGGGGGATATGCAGTCTGGTAAACACTGCCAATTCTGTAAACTCAAGAATGTCTGTCGCAAACGTGCTGAGGATAATTTGGCACTAGCCAAGATGGAGTTTGCGAATCCAGCTACCCTTGATAACGAGGACATTGCAGAGATTTTGCCTAAACTAGATCTGTTGATTTCATGGGCAAACGACGTCAAAGCTTATGCATTAAATCAAGCCACAGATGGACACCCAATCCCAGGATACAAACTGGTTGAAGGTCGCTCTGTTCGTAAATTCTCAGATGAGTCAGCCGTTAGCCAAGCAGTGATTGAAGCAGGCTATGACCCTTATGAGAAGAAACTGCTCACTATCACTGCCATGACTAAGTTACTTGGCAAGAAAACTTTTAACGACCTACTTGGTGGTCTCGTAATAAAACCAAGTGGTAAACCAACACTCGTTCCAATTGACGACAGCCGTCAAGAGATGAACCTAGCAAAAAATGAATTTAAAGAGGATTAACTATATGACAACTAAAGTAATTACAGGACCAAACACTCGCTTCAGCTACTTAAATGCCAATGAGCCGAAGTCAATTAACGGTAGCACTCCCAAGTACAGTGCCTCACTCATCATCCCAAAAGAGGATACCGTCACCATTAACAAAATCAAGGCTGCTATTGAGCAAGCTTACAAAGAAGGTGAGTCAAAACTCAAAGGCAATGGCAAATCTGTACCTGCATTATCTACTCTAAAAACTCCACTTCGTGATGGTGACCTTGAACGCCCTGATGATGAAGCATACAAAAATTCTTACTTCGTAAATGCTAACTCTCCGCATAAACCTGGTGTGGTTGATGGCAATCGTCAAGAAATTATTGATACTTCAGAATTGTACTCTGGTATCTATGGTCGTGCTTCTATTACCTTCTATGCTTTCAATTCTAACGGCAACAAAGGTATTGCTTGCGGTTTGAATAACTTGCAAAAATTGCGTGATGGTGAACCCCTTGGTGGACGCACTCGTGCCGAGGATGATTTTGCGACAGAAGATGATGATGACTTTTTGAACTAGAAATGGAGATTTAGATTGATGATGTATACTATTTTAACTTGTACTATTATGGGCCTCTGGGTGCTTATCGGACTATACTTCGGGTATATGACCATTAGAGATGATATTCGAAATGAAATGGAACGAAAGGCAAAGCAAAATAAAGAAAAACTTAGCCAAACACCACTCAGTCGAAAAAACAGATAGAACTTTAGGTGGCAGTACTTCTGTCACCTTTTTCAGAAAGGACAAACTATGCCGATTAAAGAACTTAGCATCGACATTGAAACCTATTGCGAAATTGACCTACGAAAATCTGGTGTTTATCGCTATGCGGAAGATGACAGTTTTGAACTCCTTTTGTTTGCAGTATCTGTCAATAATGGACCAGTGACTGTTTACGACTTAAGTAAGGAGAAGTTACCGCAAGATATTCTTGAAGCTTTAGTAGATGATAGAGTCATCAAATGGGCATTCAACGCTTCATTTGAGCGAGTTTGTCTATCAAACTGGCTCAAGAAACATCATCCCGAATTGCTATCATTTGGATTTTTATCTCCAGTTTCATGGAGATGTAGCATGATTTGGTCCGCTTATTTAGGACTTCCCCTCTCCCTTGAAGGAGTTGGAACAGTTCTCAAACTCAAAGACCAAAAGATGAGAGAGGGTGCTGACCTCATTCGCTACTTCTGCGTACCTTGTAAGCCTACCAAAGTCAATGGAGGGCGAGTTCGCAACTTTCCTCATCACGCGCCTGACAAATGGTCCATCTTTATCAATTACAACAGACGTGATGTTGAGGTCGAATTGGCCATCAAGGAACGACTGAAAAACTTCCCAGTACCTGATTTTGTTTGGGATGAGTACCTCCAGGATCAGATTATCAATGACCGTGGTATTGGCATAGATGTTGATTTTGTCAAAGCAGCAATCAAAATTGATGCAAAGAGCAAAGCCAAAATTCAAGACGAGTTAAAAGCATTAACTGGCCTTGAAAATCCCAACTCTGTTCTTCAGATGATCGACTGGCTACGTGAACACGGAGTGACCACCGATTCACTGGATAAAAAAGCTGTGAAAGAACTCCTCAAAACAGTCGATGATAAAACAGCAAAAGTCCTCAAACTTCGGCAGCAAGCAGCCAAATCAAGTGTGTCTAAATACCAGGCCATGATGAATTGTGTTTGTAAGGACGGTCGAGCAAGGGGAATGTTTCAATTTTACGGAGCTAACCGTACAGGTCGATGGGCTGGTCGTTTGGTGCAACTTCAGAATCTACCTCAGAACCACCTTCCTGACCTTGAGGAAGCGAGAGAACTTTTCAGAACCGGTAACTTAGAAGCTACTGATATCCTCTACGATACTCAGGATACCTTATCGCAACTAATACGAACTGCTTTCGTTCCAAGTGAAAGAAAAAAATTCATTGTTTGCGACTTTTCGGCTATCGAAGCTCGTGTACTGTCCCACCTGGCAGGAGAGAGATGGCGCAGTAAAGTATTTGAAGATGGTAAGGATATCTACTGCATGTCAGCCTCACAGATGTTTGGAGTTCCAGTTGAAAAGCATGGACAAAATTCTGAATTGAGACAAAAAGGGAAAATTGCAGAACTTGCTTGCGGCTACGGTGGTTCTGTTGGTGCATTGAAAGCCATGGGGGCCATTGATATGGGACTAACTGAGGACGAACTCCAACCACTTGTTAACTCATGGCGACAAGCAAATCCAAATATCGTTCTCTTCTGGTGGGATGTCGATAATGCTGTAAAGACTGCTGTAAAGGAACTAATTCCAACATCAACTCACGGTATTCAATTTGAAGTTAAAAGTGGCATATTGTTCATCACCCTTCCTTCTGGTCGCAAACTAGCGTATATCAAGCCAAGAATTGGCGAAAACCAGTTCGGTGGAGAGTCCGTCACTTACGAAGGAACTGGAACTGCTAAACGTTGGGAACGACTCGAAAGTTATGGTCCAAAATTTGTAGAAAACATTGTACAAGCTATCAGCCGTGACATTCTTGCTTTCTCTTTGAAACAACTGAAAGAGTTTAAAATTGTAGGCCATGTCCACGATGAAGTAATAATCGAATGTCCAATGGAACAAAAAATTGAGAAGATTGCATCATTGATGGGTAATGCACCAGACTGGATGACTGATATCAACCTTCGTGCCGATGGATACGAATGCTTATTCTATCAGAAAGATTAGCAAAAAATCGCCACCTCAGAAATTGAGATGGCGATTTTCAATTATTGATTTAGTTCATTATATACCTCCTTTGCGAGTGCATGTGCTTTCTTGATTGCATCATACCCTTGAGTTTTTTTCATACCAAGTTTATCAATGATTTCTTGCTTGGTAATCTCATAATTACCATATATCAGTTTTAAAATTTTGCCATGCTTAGGACTACGTTGATATACTTCTTCAATCAACTCCTTCAAAGTTTCATTCAGCATAAGTGTTTCTTCATAGGATGAAATAGCTGAAGGATCATAGCCATACGACCTCATATCATCCTTGCTTTCCATCATTTCTTCAAGTGATGTTGTATCAAGTTTACTCCTAGAATGGCGACTTAGATACTCATGAACATCAGCATTGAATACTTTCATAGTGATATCAAACTCTTCTAGAGTAACTGGTACAAAACCAACTAATACTGATTTACCTCCAAATTTAAAGGTTCTTAAATTATTACGATTGATTTTCAGCACACTTAGCATCACTTTATCCTTAATCACAAATGGTGCTAGCACTTCTCCCGACAGACAAGGACGACCATCATATGATTTCTGGGATTCATAACGGTAGGGATTATTGTTAGATTGACTATGGTTGACTTGGTTTGCCATATTTTGTCTCGCTTTCATCGCATAGCAAAGAAAATGAGACAATTGACTCAACAAAAATATTTAATTCTGATTGCATAAGCACTTCCTTTGCTTAATATACAATCAGTAGACTTGAAATACTGATATTTGAATTTTGATACCTACACCTCAAGTCGTGCTAGCAAACGAATATAGGTTTCATGCAAATGTAAGCCATTACAAAGAAATTTCACACGTTATGAAAGTTTCGTGATATAATAAGAGAAAACTAGAAATCTCGAGTAACTTACTTACATTGCTATTGTAAGATAATGAAATCAAAAAGTATTTGTCCTCTTTTTGACCAATTTTTGACCAATTTTTTCATTGAAAGGAGAATATTATTTGCAAGAATTTAATTTTTCCTCATATTTAAAACTTCTGTTACCCGGGATGACAACTTTAAAGCAGGGGCCGCTCGGTATAACACTACTTGAGCCGTTATCTAATTTAAACGGTATTACAACATCAATAGATGATCGAAAAATTACTCGCCTAGTACAAAGAAAAATTGAAGTTGATAGTGCTTTTATCCAAGCTTCAAACGATTACAATATTATCCAAGCAACGCTAAAAAATTTTGAAAAGAATATCTGTTCTGACTTACGCATACATAATAAGCAAGATATTTTCGACAACATATTAAAGTGCATCAACAGTGATTCAGAAGCATCTCCGAAAAAGTATGACGAACTAGCAAGATACTTAGAAAATGGGCAAGAAGTTGAGTTTTTAACTTATTCTTTTCTATATGCCCTTAACAAGACGAATAAGATGACTGATTCTGCACCTAGAATTGAGGATATTGAGCTTTTACAACAGGTTCGTAATAAATGTCCTCTCTGTCAGAAACCATTAACACGTCAAAAAAAAGACACTACAATCCGAGCATACAAAATAGTAGAGATATTCTCTTCCAATCTTGACAAGGATACTGCAGATAAATTTAAGAATTTCATGCCCCCGCCAGCTAAATTAGATTCATACGATAATAAAATCCCTTTATGTATTCAAGACGCTAACGAGTATGAAAACTATGCTGATATTGACGAATATAAAAAGTTACTGTCCATTAAACAAGAAATTCAGAAGTTAACTGAGATTCAAGAAGTTATGAATCACGGAAATCTTGAAACACAAATCACCGAAGTCATAGATGCACTAAACGATTATACTGGAAGCTCAAGCTCAACAACCCTGAATATGACCGCCCTTAAACTCAATCAGAAAATCTTACCTGAGCACGGTGTTTTAAGGGGAACAGTTCAATATCACGTACTTACTTATTTCTCATACATAAAAGACTTGTTTGCTGAAAATAGTAATTTCATAATGATTCAATGTGATATAAAAAAAGTTTTTACTCAATTAGCTAATACCAATCTCTCACAACCAGAGATCGTAGAAAATCTCGCCAATTGGCTCTTAAATCAATCAAAACTGAGCAATGGACATTTAGACGCATGTAAAATTATCGTATCTTACTTTATCCAAAATTGTGAGGTGTTCAATGAAATTACCGAATAAAGCAGTTTCTTATAAGAAAAGCATATTGCCTCTCTTTCCCATCATCTTAGAAGCACTACGAAATAATGATTATTCTCCAAGAGAACTCTATATAAAACTCTATAAAAAAATAGACAGTATCACGCTATTTACTGATGCAGTGACCTGTCTATATGCTCTTAAGAAAATCGATATGAATGAAAACGGGATGCTGTATTATGTTAAAACAAATTAGTTGTGATAAATTTTTAGAAAAAGGAAAAATTAGAGAGCCAATCGTATTTCATCCTGGATTAAATACAGTCATGGGTAGCGAAAATGCTGCTAACTCTATTGGTAAATCTACTTTCCTTCTAATAGTTGATTTTATTTTTGGAGGAAGTGACTATGTCGAAGAAGCCTACGATATTGTTGAAAACGTAGGCCATCATACAATTAAATATGAATTCGTTTTTGATAACCAGTCATACTACTTCTCTCGTTCAACTGATAATTCTACTACCTTCAATAAATGTGACAGTAACTATACGGTTATTAAACGTTTAGATAAGGAAGCATACTGTCACTTTCTAAAGCAAAAATATAAAATGAACTATCCGTTCATTCAGTTTAGAGCCTCCATAAGTCCCTTTATACGTGCTTGGGGCAGAGAAACTATCGATAATAAGAAACCACTAAAAGCTGCAAAAGACTCCCCAGATAAACAGGGTATCGATACACTATTACGTTTGTTCAATAGATATAGTGAAATAGAGCAGCAGAAAAAATATATCGAAGATGCTGAAGATAGAAAGAAAGTCTTTGTGGCTGCTCAAAAATATAAGTTCATTGCTACTGTCCAGAATAAAACTGAATATAAGGACAACGAAAAAAGAATACAAGAACTAGAACAGGAAATAAATCAACTTACCAGAGAAAGTGATAGCGGTTTGGTTGATTTAGACTCTATTCAGGCACAACAATTATCAGAACTTAGACATCAATTATCTGATGCAAAACGCCAGCGCTCTAGCTTATTGTCTCAAAAACGAAGCTTTGAAGCAGAACGCAATCCTAAAAGGCAGCAATTTCAAAAAGATTTTGAATCGCTACAACAATTCTTTCCTAATGTAGACATCAAAACGATTTCTGAAATTGAGTCCTTCCATCAGCAACTGACATCCGTTTTAAGTGCAGAATACAGAGAATCGGCTAAAACATTACAAAACCTTATTAATCTAACTAATTCTCAAGTGAATCAATTAGAGGATAAAATATCCCAAATTAGTAACGTATCAAACGTCTCTCAGTCAATATTGGAACAATATGCTTATTTACAACGAGAAATCACTCAACTTAGAGATTCCAATGAAAGTTTTAAACAAAAAGAAAAGCTGTCGGATGAAATCCGCGCTTTAAATAATGCCTATAATCAACTAATGAGAGCCATCCTGGATGATATTGAAGAAAGACTCAATTCAAGAATGTCTACCATAAATGATAAAATCTATAATGGTACTAAAACCAGTCCTAAAATATCATTAAAATCAGCAAAATCCTATGAGTTTTACACTCCACAAGATAGGGGAACTGGTTCTGAGTATAAAGGACTTATTCTTTTTGATATAGCTATGCTACAACTTACTAACCTTCCGATTATTGGTCATGACTCATTCTTTCTAAAACAAATTCAAGATGAAGGACTGGAAGGCATCTTACAATGCTATCTTGAACAAAAAAAGCAAGTGTTCATCACTTTTGATAAAGAAAAATCATATTCAAAAAAATGCCAAGAAATTCTAAAACAAACCGAGGTACTTAGGTTATATCCAAATGGAGGAGAGTTATTTGGTAGTGCTTGGAATAATAAAATATCAGAATAGCTATGAAAAAAGGCTGGGAACTCTCGATGGAGTCCCAACCTTTTTTCTTATCTCAATTTAGCATATAGTCTATCAAAGAGCTCATCAAGCTCCCTCTGATTGTCCTCATGATTATCTACAATACCTAATACAAGTTTGTTAAGTTGTTGTCTCTCAATTTCGTTTATTTTTGGTATAGGAATACGTTTTAGATAATTCGCTGAATTATTCACTGTTTGATTAATAGAATGAATAATTTCATTGACTATAGCAGAATTAAGCAATGCTAAAATAAATAGTAAATCTGATGATTTTTTTTGGAAAAATACCTACAATACTTTGATCAAATACACTGTCTTCCATTAGACAAGCACGAACTTTTTTACTTTTAAGCATTGGAGTTGCAATGCCATATTTGAAATAATAGCTACTATTCTGAAATCGTGCTTTTTTAAAAATATGATAATCATTAATCTCACTCTTATCCCATCTAATATACCAATCTACTTCGGGCTTATGATATGGAGTTTTCAAACTCCCTTTTACTAATGGAATGTAGCTATTAGGAACATCGGTTCCATTGATATTCGCACATTCAGTAAAAATATCACTATCAACAACAATATCATAGCTACAACTACAGTTTAGGTAATCAGGAACGATTACTGTGCTGTTCTTCCTCGTGAAAGTCTTCGATTTTGTAATTTTTTCCAAGCTTTTCTGAGTTCTATCACAGAGTTAATCTCTAAACCAATCTTTTCAACTAATATTTTATTATCTAACTCATTTATTAGCACTTCGATATTATCACTCCCGTTTTGGCGAATAAATTCGTCAATTTTATTAAATAGAATATCAATCTCAGCATCTGTTACTTTCTTTGCATCAAAAATATTCGGAAGCATTATCTTTGAGACCTCACTAGGTAATATTTCAAGTACACCTCCACCATAACTTCTCCCCTCAAGCTCTGAAAATAACAAACCAACAGTTGTATAGTAGGCAACAATTAATCTTTTCCCATCAGCATGATTTTTCAACCTAACTCTGTGCATTGTATCTGTGCTTACCGCAGATACTTCTTCTGTATTCAACATAACTTTAGGGAATTGGTAATTTCTCCTCAAAAAGAAAATATCTGGACTCCACACTGAAGGGACTTTGTACCACTCATCACGAATTCTCGTTTTATAAGAAGTATTGTGGCTATTTTCTTCTCCCCATTTTATGTAATTATTCACACCATCTTTAAATTCACTTTTTTCATATGGACTGAGATCCAATAAGTATGTTCTAGCCCCTGACTCAATATTTTCTTCCCAATCTTCTTTTTGAAATTGGACTCCCTTAATATTTACGCTTCTAGCTATTAATGGTTTACAATACTTTCTTAAGTCATATTTTTCCACAATTTCTTCATTGATACAGAAGTATGCATTATTACCTGTTGTAATTCCAACTTCACACTTAGCAACATCTGAAAATTCAACAAATTCATTACTTTGCTTAATGGTATTAATTAAGTGAATTTGTTCGTTATTTAGAAAATATCTTGTCCACTTATTAGATTCTTTATCAACATTCATAAACTCAAACTCATTTAATGAATGTTCCTGTAAATCATCTGCATTTTTAAAAGGTACAACTTTTATAGAATGTTCTTTGTCACCTTTTATTTTTTCACCAAGAAGAAGAACCACTTCTTGCTCTATATCATCAAACACTAAATCATCAAATGTAACTATGGTACATCTATTAAGTTCTGTTAGTAAAAATTTCCTCAAATCCTCTGAATACTTTACTTGTAAGGTTCTGTTGCAAAGTTTTAAATAAAGAATAAAATCCCTTACGGTATCTATGATTTAAGCTGGGATTCCCAATAATACCTTGATTTCAGTACAGACCGAAAACCCGAAGAGAGTGCCTTCTTTTCGGGTTTTCTTATATAATCCTCGGATGGCTTCCATACCTTTAATCGTGGTAGAGGCAGTGCGTAAACTTCGATAGAATTTATTGCGTCTCTTTACTGGACGATGGTCTTGTTCAATCAAATTATTCAGGTATTTAATGGTACGATGTTCTGTCCCTTGATAAAAGCCGTATTCTTTTAGTTTCTTAAAGGCACTTGTAATAGAGGGGGCTTTATCTGTGACTACAACCTTCGGTTCATCAAACTGCTTCACTAACCGCTTAAGAAAAGCATAGGCTGCTTGTGTGTCCCGTTTTTTACGTAACCAAATATCCAAGGTTAAACCATCTGCATCGATGGCTCGATACAAATAATGCCATTTTCCTTTAATTTTGATGTACGTTTCATCCATTTTCCATGAATAAAAGGATCTTTGCTAATCTTTAAAAATAGTCATTTTCAACATATTTTTTATACATGTCCTCGGTATATCTTGTTATGTTCTTACCATACTCTGGATAATCAAACCCCAGTAGTTCTGCTACCTCTTTGGACACTTCCCTGAACAATTGGTGGCATATAAATAATGACTTCCAAATATTTTCATAGGAATCCATGCGATATGTAGATAATAATCTATTCCATAGATCTTCATCAATGTATTTGTTAATATACTTATAATTTTTCCCAACACTTAATGAAAATTCTGTCTTTATCCCAACCTTCCACGACATCATCCTAAGTAGTTCAAACCGTAGAATCTGGTTCAGATGATCGATTGCAAACAGTATCTCTTTGCGGCACAATCCTTTAATAACATAAGGTGTTACATTCCAAAATTCATTGCAGCAATCATCATACTCCCTTGCGCTTGGCTTTCTTACATGATAATCTATATCAGTCGGAACTATGTCCCTTTTAATTCTACAATCTTTATCAATTAGAACCTTTATTAATTTATCGCCCTTTAGGTAATTATCTAACTCTTCCAAGGGCAATAAGGTAAGATCAATTTTATTGTAATCATCAAATAGCATAAGATAGGAAAATCCCTTTTCTTCAGGTGGGAATAATTCCATATCCTCCGGCTTTTGCATCATTATTATATTCCCAAATTGATTAAGCCAGTCATCATTAGATATAAACGGTTCTATATCACTTACAAAATATGTAATATCATAATCCTGAAATTCATCTTTAGGTATATTAATATTTGCGCGTGACCCCTCAAGGGTCACAATTCGAATACGTTCATCCTGTTCTGCTAAAGAAAGTACTAAATCCATCATTTCTTTTTCTGATCTCATTTACATACTCCTCGTTTATTTTTTCTATATTATTACATCTTCTTTTTTGCCGATACAATCAGCATCATTGGGCGTCGCATTTCATCCGCCATCCCCGGAATATCCATCATGTTCTCTGGCGGCTGTGGCTCCACAATCTGATTTATTATAAAACTATTTGAAAGCAGTGTATTTAGATATGTGGTCAGTGTTCTATGATATTTTGTAACCTTTTCTTCCAAAAACATAGCTGTCCGTTTGCCCTCATAATAATAATTGTCCACCGGGAAATGCAGTATTTCTCCTTTTTCGTTATAATACCAGTCTTGTGTTCCATGAGCAGTAAAAACAGGATGTTCAACTGTAAAAACTAAATTGCCACCAGCCTTCAGCATCCTATATATCTTTTTTATTAAATTCTCATAGTCTGCTACATAATGAAACGCAAGCGAACTTAGTATTTAAGCAATTGCTTAATCGAGACTTGAGTGTGCAAGAGCAACCCTAGTGTTCGGTGAATATCCAAGGTACGCTTGTAGAATCCTTCTT
>NZ_ALMY01000004.1 GCF_000440115.1 Streptococcus suis YS56
AAAAAGGATAGCCAAACTCCTTGTCCCACAAGGGGTTAGCTATCCTTTGCATTTTTTTATGTGATAAAGTCGGGCAGGAATCTGGCGTGTCCAAGATTGTGTCGGTCAAACTGAAAGATGTGGAAGACTATACAGATTAAGAACTTGAAAAACTTGGAATTTTCCAGGTTTTTTCTTGATGGAAATTCGACTAGACGAAAGGGAAATAGGGCGAAATATGGTATAATAAAAGGAAAAGGACGGAGGTTGTTTGTTATGTATAAGAAAATCATTGCAACGGATATGGATGGGACATTTTTACGAAATGACCATGGATTTGATGCCAGTCGTTTTCGAAGTCTGCTGGCTCAGTTTAAGGAAAAGGGCTATTTGTTTGTAGCGGCTAGCGGTCGTTCTCTGCCGAGTCTCAAACAGTTGTTCGAGGAATTTTTAGACGATATTGCTCTGGTTGCTGAAAATGGGGCTGTTGTTGTCTATCGAAACCAAACCATCTATATAGATGATCCTATTCAGCCATCGACCTATCTAGCCTTGGTGGACGAGCTGGTTAAGAGTGGTTATGTTCATCCGCAGCATGTTACCTTGTCTGGCTTGAAGGCTTCTTATATGTTGGATAAAGTTGAAGATGGGTTATATAGAGAATTATCTGGTTTTTATCATGACATTCAATTGGTGCCGAGTTTTGAAGAGGTTTCTGAAGAGATTATCAAGTTAAATCTTTACATCGATGAAGCTATTCGTGTAGAAGCGCAGGACTGGATCAATCATCATTTTAAACAATTGACCGCTGTGACTACCGGCTTTACATCGATTGATATCATCTTGTCAGGTGTGCATAAGGGAATTGGTCTTTCTCACCTCTGCCAGCACTTAGGGGTGACTGGAGAAAATCTGATTGCCTTTGGGGACAATCAAAATGACTTGGAAATGTTGAAACTGGCGGCCTATTCGGTTGCGACAGAAAATGCTATTGATGAAGTGAAAGCGCAAGCAGATCTGGTCATTGGGCATTGCAATGATGAGGCAGTCATGGCTTATATGGAGGAATTAGTAAATGGCAATTAAGTTGATTGCATTGGATTTGGATGGAACGCTTTTGACGTCGGACAAACGGATTTCAGAAGCTAATAAAAAGGCTTTGCAGGCTGCGCGTGAGCGTGGAGTTTATGTAGTTCTGACAACAGGACGGCCCTTGCAAGCTATCGGTAGTTTTCTAGAAGAATTAGATTTACTTGGTGAAAACCAGTATTCCATCACCTTTAATGGTGGTCTGGTCCAGGAAAATACAGGTCAGGTTTTGGATAAGGTTGGCTTCACTATTGAAGATGTCCGTGCCATCCGTCGTGTGACAAATGATTTGAACTTGCCTTTGGACGTTCTCTATGGTGGCGATGTCTATTCGCTACCTGCTGCCCATGAGTCTCTCTATCTAACAGCCAACCCACTTCTGAATAAAATCCCTGTGACAGATGAGGAACTGCCAGAAGATTTTGTTTACAATAAAGCTGTTTCAGCTGTGGCAGCAGACTTTTTAGATGGGCAAATTCCAAGAATTCCTGCGGAACTTCACGAGCGTTTCGAGATTTTCAAATCGCGTGATATCTTGCTTGAATGGAGTCCAAAAGGTGTCCATAAGGCAAATGGTTTGGCCAAGTTGATCGGACATCTGGGGATTGACCAGTCAGAAGTTATGGCTTGTGGCGATGAAGGAAATGATCTTTCGATGATTGAATGGGCTGGTTTGGGTATTGCCATGGCGAATGCGACTGATGAAATCAAGTCTGCGGCCAACCTTGTCCTGCCAAAAAACAATGATGAAGATGGCATTGCTTGGGCCATCGAGCACTATGTATTGAATGAGGACTAATATGGGATTATTTGATCGATTATTTGGACATGAAAAACAAGAGGAGCAAGTTGCTCTTGTTGAAGAAGTAAAAACGGAGCAGTCGGCTTCAAGCGAAGATACTGCACCTACTGAAGTTGAGTCAGCTACTCAAGAAACGGAAGTGTTCCAGTCTGAAGAAGCAAAGCCTGAATTGACTGCCGAGCAGGAAGCTCAGAAACAACGGACCTTAGACATGATGGCTCAATATTATGCAGCCAAGGAAGCTGCTGCGGCTCGAGTGAAGGAAGCGCAGGAACAAGGCTTTGACCCTGCTATTCAAACCAAGGTCAAGGAAGAGCCTGTTGAGGAAGTTGTTCCAGTAGAGCAAGAAAGTGAGCAGGACAAGTACCAGCGGACCTTGAAAAAGACCCGCACAGGCTTTGGGGCAAGGCTCAATGAATTCTTTGCCAATTTCCGTTCGGTTGATGAAGAATTTTTCGAAGAGTTGGAAGAAATCCTGATTTTGTCAGACGTAGGTGTGCAAGTTGCCTCTACTCTGACAGAGGAGCTCCGCTATGAAGCCAAGCTACAAAATGCCAAGAAGACAGATGAACTCCGTCGGGTTATCATCGAAAAATTGGTGGATATTTACGAAAAAGATGGCCAGTTCAGCGAGCAGATCAATTTCCAGGATGATTTGACAGTCATGCTCTTTGTGGGTGTTAACGGTGTTGGGAAGACGACCTCTATCGGTAAGTTGGCCTACAAGTACAAGCAGGCTGGTAAGAAGGTCATGTTGGTCGCGGCGGATACCTTCCGTGCGGGTGCGGTAGCCCAGCTGGTCGAGTGGGGTCGCCGAGTCGATGTGCCAGTGGTCACAGGTCCAGAAAAGTCAGACCCAGCCAGTGTGGTCTTTGATGGGGTAAAACGTGCCGTGGCAGAAGGCATGGATATTCTCATGATTGACACAGCAGGTCGCTTGCAAAATAAAGAAAACCTCATGGCAGAGCTGGAAAAAATCGGTCGCATCATCAAACGGACCCTGCCTGATGCACCGCATGAAACCCTCTTAGCACTGGATGCCTCCACAGGTCAAAACGCCCTTAGTCAAGCCAAGGAATTTGCAAAAATTACCCCATTGACAGGCCTAGTCTTGACCAAACTGGACGGTACTGCAAAAGGTGGTGTCGTCCTTGCTATCCGTCAGGAACTGGATATTCCAGTCAAGCTGATTGGTTTCGGTGAGAAAATCGATGACATCGGAGAATTCAAATCCGAAGAGTTCATGCGTGGGCTTTTGGAAGGATTGGTGTAGAAAAAAGTCGTTAGTTCAATGAACTAGCGACTTTTTCTATCTGTATGCAGTAGTGAGTAAATGGCGATGTCCACAATACCACGATTATTTCCTCTTCAACAATGCTTCTATCCAGTCTGGTGCGTAGGCAGAAGTACAGCCTTTTGGTACTTTCATGTCCACATAGACAGCGAGCTCCTGACCGATTGCAATACCTTGTTCCAGGTAGTCGGGATAGGCAACTGCAATCTCCACCAAACCTTGGTTCATGGTCCATTGGATAAGCGGGTCTGCGGTTTGTAAATGCTGGCGAATGTGGTCTAGAGATTCTTCGATTTCTTGATTGGAGGCAGTTTTTCCAGCAAAATATTTAGCACGTAGGAACCAGCCAATGCGTTGAAAAATGGCTGAATTTTTGTCCAGCAAGTAGGCTTCCCAATCCTTACTGTCTTTTCGTTTGCTAAGAATGATGGAAGCCAGCTTATCGAGGACATTGACCGAAACTTCTTCATTGAGGCAAGTTTCTAAAGCAGTAGAAGTCAGCTGGTCAGGTTTTGTTTTGGCAATTTGAATAGCTAAATATTGTGCCTCGAGGACCCCTGTTTGCCAGAGTGGAGCAAACAAGTCCAGTCGATTTTTATAGGCCTTGGCGATACCAGAAATAGCTCCCATCGGAACGCCGTAGTAGGGCTTAGTTTCGCCAATTTTTTCATAACGCTTGAGGGTGCCAGCATGGCTGGCTGCTTCAAGTTGGGTGAGAATAGTGTTTAATTCAGTCATAAATATCTCCGAAAAAAACTGGATTGCTCCAGTTTTCATATGTAGTCGTTTAGTTTGCTTTTAGTACAAGGCAACGAGGTGCAGGTTGCTAGAACAGCCTAGAGGCTGTTCTAGGTTGGAAATAAGACATGCGAAGCAAGTCACTTTCGTGGAGTACGGCAAAGCGAGTTAACGAAGTAATCAAAGATAAACTAAATGACTATTTCAACAAACCACGTTCACGATACCAGACGTCTGGAGTCCAAACCCACTTGCAACCGTAGCTTTCTAGCAAGTCAAAGGCTGCTTGTGGTCCCATGGTACCAGCTGGATAGGTGTGGAGTGGGACTTGGTTGCTTGCCCACAAATCAACAATGCGGTCAATCAAGCTCCAGCTAGCTTTCACTTCTTCCCAATGACTAAAGTTAGTAGAATCACCATTTAGGACATCGAAAAATAGTTTTTCGTAGGCTTCAGGTGAATTTCCAAGAGCAGTAGCATTGTGGCGGAAGTTGAGTTTGGCAGGAGTAAGAGCAAAGTGGGAACCAACTTCCTTACCGTTGATAGAGAGCATAAAGCCTTCGGTTGGTTGGATGAAGATGGTCAAGACATTGGCCTCAGAAGGCTGACCAAAAATATCTTCCGCATGCTTGAAGGTGATAGTCACGCGCGTGCCCTTTTCTGTCAGGCGTTTACCTGTACGGAAGAAGAAAGGTACATCACGGAATCGGTCAGTATCGACGAAGAAGACGCCTCCAGCAAAGGTTTCTGTCTGAGAAGCTTCGGCAATATTTGGTTCATCCAAGTAGCTAACGTAGTCTTTTCCGTCGATGGAACCTGCTGCATATTGACCACGGATGAAGTTGCGCTTGAGGTCTTCGTCAGAAGGCTGACGCAAGTGTTGGAAGACCTTGATTTTCTCAGCGCGGACATCTTCCTCCTTGAAGCTGGCTGGCTTATCCATTGCTAGAAGGGAAAGAACTTGAAGGGCATGGTTTTGCACCATGTCTTTTAAGGCGCCAGAATGATCGTAGTAGCCCCCACGATCCTCAACACCAATCGCTTCAGCAAATGTAATTTGGACGTTATCAATGTAATCGCGGTTCCAGATATGCTCAAAAATGATATTGGCAAAGCGAACCGCAAAGATATTTTGCACCATTTCCTTGCCAAGATAATGGTCGATACGGTAGATTTGGTCTTCGTTGAAGGCAGCTGCCAATTCATCATTGAGTTTGCTTGCGGTTGCAAGGCTAGTTCCGAATGGTTTTTCAATAATCAAGCGTTCAAAACCTTGGCCATCAACGATTTGTTCAGATTTAAGGTGTTTGGCAATAGTTCCGAAAAATTCAGGTGCCATAGAGAGGAAGAAGACCTTGTTGTGCTGGGTATCGTATTTTTCACACAAGTCGTCCTGCAATTTCCGAAGAGCTACATAATGTTCCGTGTCATTGACATCATGGCTTTGGTAGTAGAAATGACTTGCAAACTCATGGGCCTGACGTGGTGTGTCAGGCAAATCACCCAGTGATTCGATGACAGTCTGCTCAAAAAATTCCTTGGTCCAAGGTCTGCGGGCTGTTCCAATAACAGCAAAATTTTCTCGGATATGTCCTGCCTTATACAGACGGAAAAGGGATGGATAAAGTTTGCGTTTGGCAAGGTCGCCACTAGCACCAAAAATTGTAAACAATACATGTGATGACATAATTTCATTCCTATCTGTTGAGTATAGACACTATTATAGCACAAATTGTCAGAAAATTCACTTTTTGAATTGGAATTATTAGAAAACACGGTAGACATACGGGGAATCTGGCTGTTCAATCTGAACCATCGATTGTAATTCAAGTGTTGGGAGATTTTGTTTCAACGATGTGTGGTAGGCAATCTTGATTGTTCCTCTGGCTTTTACCCAAGTATTGTTAGGAAATTCTGTGGTAGCACCCGTAGAGAGTAAGCCATATACTCCAGAATCAGCGATGCAGTGAATAATACCAAAGCGGAAAAGGAAAAATTGCTGGCTATTGTCAGGGTCATTGTAGACAAATCCAATCATTTCAATCGTTTTTCCTGAAAATTCCGTAGGATAGTCGTAGATTGCTTCCATCACTTCCATATAGTTTTCATTAGTAACGACAATGGTTTCTTCAGCCAAGTATTTATCAGCAATTTCACGCATCTGGTTTTGATAGGCAGATTTCGTAAAATAAATAGAAGTATCAGGCTTGAGATACTGAACAGTCGTCCCTTCTTGGTTTTGTGTATTAGCATCGTTTTCTGCTGCTAGTGGGAAATGATAGCCCTTGGCAGCAACAGTTGTTGAATCTAGGCTTACCGTGGGAAAGAGCCAGGTTATAGCAAGAGGAATGAGCAATAGTCCAATGCTTGATAGTTTGGCAATTTTGCTTTTTAAATGGCTATGTACTCGAATTTCTTTTACCCAGACATACAATTGTACGATGGCAAGTATGAAAGATAAAACCATGGATAGATAGGCTAGATAGCTATAGTGCAGATTAATGTATTGGTCTAATTTTCCAGAGACATAAAGATACATGGTCATCTCAAAATAGCCTGCAAGAATTAAAAAACGAATCATACTACACCTCCAAGTATCAGACTATATCCCAAAATAACGAGAGTGATAGTAATGATAAAACCGGCTATAAATTTCCCTTTGAAATAATGTTTCATCATGAGCAAGTTTTTAACATCCACCATGGGTCCGATAACTAAGAAAGCCATTACTGAGGCAAATCCGAAGCTGGATAGTAGTGATGCACCAATAAAGGCATCGGCTTCAGAACATAGGGAAAGAAGAAAGGCCAGCAACATCATCAGTAAAATAGCTGTTAATGGACTGTGACCGATGGTAGTCAGGACAGCAGTTGGAATATAGACTTGTACGAGACTGGCAAAGAGACAACCAAAGACTAGGTAACGTCCCGTATCAAAAAATTCATCGATGGCATGAATAAGTGCGAAGCCAACTTTTTGCCAGCTGGTTTTATCTGAATAATCATGCTGGTGCTGGTCAAACTTGCTTCCTTTAAGAATGGGTCCTTTTACGAAAAAACCAAGAATGATTCCCAATACTAGGGATACAATGATGGCTCCTAGGGCTCTATAGAAGGCGAAAAGTAGGGAATTGCCAAAAGCAGTAAAGGTTGCAAAAAGGACGATGGGATTAATCACAGGAGCCGTTACTAAAAAGGGAACAGCAGTATAACTAGGTACTTTTTTCTCTAATAGCCGATTGACAATAGGGACAATACCACATTCGCAAGACGGAAAAATGAAGCCGATAAAGGTTCCAAATAGAATGGCAAGAAACTTGTTCTTGGGAAGGAGTTTATGGACTTTTTCAGGGGTGATAAACACATCAATAAAGCCAGAAATCAATGCTCCAATCAACACAAAGGGCAAGGCTTCAATCATGATAGACAGGAAAATAGCCCCCGCCTGTAGGACGGAGGTAGGTAATTGATCAAGACCGAACATATTATTTTTTATCCTGATTCAAGTTGTTTTTCTCGGAATTTTCTTTTGATTTTGGATCAGGATACTCAATTTCTTCCAGTTTTTCAAATGAAGCAAATTCTTCCAGCATCTTTTCTAAATCATCTTGTCGTTTATAGGTTACAGCCATAGGGCACCTCCAAAAATTTTATATACACATTATACATTTTTTACTAAAAATTATCTAAAGGAATCTGTTTTTATTGAAGCGCAAATATAGTTCGCACCTTCAAATCATGATATAATATTCTTATGAAAACAAGAATATCAGAATTAGTTAGCGTGCTCAATCAATACGCTAAAGAGTATTATCAATTGGACAAACCTAGCGCATCAGATGCAGAATATGATACGCTTTATCGTGAATTAGTAGAACTGGAAACAGCTCATCCAGAACTGATTTTACCAGATAGTCCTACCCATCGGGTCGGGGGAAAGGTGCTAGACGGATTTGAAAAATATAGTCATGTTTATCCTCTTTTTAGTTTGCAGGATGCTTTTTCTCGTGAAGAATTAGAAGCTTTTGACCAGCGAGTTCGCAAGGAATTTCCTCAAGCAACTTATATCTGTGAATTGAAGATTGACGGTCTATCTATTTCCCTGACCTATGAAGCGGGTAATTTAGTCGTGGGTGCTACACGTGGTGACGGTAGTGTCGGTGAAAATATCACAGAAAATCTCAAACGAGTGGCTGATATTCCTTTGACCCTACCCGAAGCTGTGGACATCACTGTCCGAGGTGAGTGTTATATGCCAAAGGCTTCCTTTGACCGTGTTAACAAACAGCGTCAGGAAGCTGGTGAAGCTGAATTTGCTAATCCGCGTAACGCAGCGGCAGGAACTCTTCGCCAATTAGACACAGGTGTCGTGGCCCAGCGTGGTCTTGCTACTTTCCTCTACCAAGAGGCCAGTCCTTCTGAGGCGACCAGCCAGTCACAAGTGCTGGAAAAGCTGGATAGTCTAGGCTTTGTGACCAACCACGACTACCAGTTGGCAGACACGATTGACGAGGTTTGGGCTTTTATTGAAAAAATGGCAGAGCGACGAGACGATTTGCCTTATGAAATCGATGGAATCGTCATTAAGGTCAATGACCTTGCCATCCAAGAAGAATTGGGCTTTACAGTTAAAGCACCTCGCTGGGCAGTAGCCTACAAGTTTCCAGCTGAGGAGAAAGAAGCGCAAATCCTATCGGTTGACTGGACTGTTGGCCGCACGGGTGTCGTTACACCAACTGCCAACCTCAGTCCAGTTCAGCTAGCAGGAACGACTGTCAGTCGAGCGACTTTGCACAACGTAGACTATATTGCTGAAAAAGATATTCGTATTGGCGATACGGTCATTGTTTATAAGGCGGGAGATATTATTCCAGCAGTTCTGAAAGTGGTGGATAAATATCGAAAAGAGCAAGAAATCATGCCTATTCCTAGTCATTGTCCGTCTTGTCAGAGCGACCTACAACACTATGAGGACGAAGTTGCCCTCCGCTGTATCAACCCTATTTGTCCTAGTCAGCTGATGAGTAAGTTGGAACATTTTGCAAGTCGGGATGCCATGAACATTGCGGGACTGGGTAGTTCAATCGTTGAAAAACTCTTTGGAGCAGGCTTGGTACACGATGTTGCTGATATTTATAAATTAACTGTTGATGACCTATTGACTTTGGAAGGTTTCAAAGAAAAATCAGCTGACAAGCTCTATCAAGCCATTCAAACTTCTAAGAGCAACTCAGCAGAACGCCTCCTATTTGGACTGGGTATTCGCCATGTCGGCAGTAAGGCAAGTAAGATTTTAGTAGAAAAATTTGGCGATTTAGAAACCTTAGCATTTGCTGAACAAGAAGCAATTGCTTCGCTAGAAGGTCTTGGTCAGGTTATTGCTAAGTCCTTGACAACTTTTTTTGCTAGTGAGGGTGCGCAGCAACTTTTAACTGAACTTAAGGAAGCTAAGGTAAACTTGACATATCTCGGACAAGTAGTAGATGAAAATGCTGCGCTATCGGGTATGACAGTTGTACTGACTGGTAAATTGGAGCGAATGAAACGAAACGAAGCCAAGGCCAAATTAGAAGCTTTAGGGGCAAATGTGGCAGGATCAGTTTCTAAAAAAACTAATCTTGTGGTTGCTGGAACAGATGCTGGTAGTAAATTGACCAAAGCACAGGAACTCGGTATCGAAATAAAAGATGAGGCTTGGTTGGAGAGCTTGTAAAGGTAAAACGATGGAAGAAAGAAAACGTGCTAGACTAATATATAATCCGACCTCAGGTCAAGAAATCATGAAGAAAAATGTAGCCGAAGTATTGGACATTTTGGAAGGCTACGGTTATGAAACTTCAGCTTTTCAAACAACTGCTGAGAAAGACTCTGCAAAAAATGAGGCTACACGTGCGGCACTTGCGGACTTTGACTTGATTATTGCGGCTGGTGGAGATGGAACGATCAATGAAGTCGTCAATGGAATTGCTCCGCTCGAAAAACGACCGAAAATGGCTATCATCCCAACTGGTACAACCAATGACTATGCGCGTGCCTTAAAAGTGCCCAGGGGAAATCCTGTAGAAGCAGCTAAGGTTATTGGTAAGCAGCAGACCATTTTAATGGATATTGGTTTAGCCAAAAATCAAAAAAATGGTTTTCATCAAGAACATTATTTTATCAACATTGCTGCGGCAGGTACACTTACGGAATTGACCTACAGTGTTCCAAGTCAACTTAAGACCATGTTTGGCTATTTGGCCTATGTGGTAAAAGGAGCAGAACTCTTGCCACAAGTACAATTTACACCTGTTCGTGTAGAGCATGACGAGGGCGTGTTTGAAGGCTCGGTTTCAATGATTTTTGTTGCCTTAACCAATTCAATTGGAGGTTTTGAACAGATCGTTCCAGATGCTAAGTTGGATGACGGCAATTTTACCTTATTAATGGTAAAAACGGGAAATTTATTTGAAATTCTGCATCTGATTCGTCAAGTCTTAGACGGTGGCAAACACATTGAGAGTGATCTAGTTGAATACATAAAAACCAAGAGCCTATCCATCGAAAATCTGAACCCAGATAACCGTCTACTGCTCAATCTAGATGGAGAGTTTGGTGGGGAAGCCCCTGTTCGTCTGTACAACCTATCAAACCATATAGAGTTTTTCGCAGATACAGATCTGGTTTCAGACCATGCAATCACTCTTGATACTGAGCAGATGAATCGAGAAGATATGGCCAAACGATTCATTGAAGAAACAGACCATATTGATGAAGCTATTAAATAGGAAGAAAAGATGAAACCGTCTTTTCTTTTTATTTTGTAAAAATGAATTAAACGCTTACAATGGCGGTATTTTCTTGACAAATAGATGTTTTAGGAGTATCCTTACATGGTATTAAATTTTAAAAGGAGAATTCGTTATGAGTTTAGGCGCATTGGCCCTTGGATTGGCCTGTCTTGGTGTAAGTATCGGTGAGGGACTGTTGGTGGCTTCATACCTTAGTTCGACTGCACGTCAACCAGAAATGCAAAGTAAATTGATGGCTGGTGTATTTTTGGGTGTTGCCTTTATCGAGGGAACTTTCTTCGTAACCTTGGCTATGACATTTGTCTTGAAATAGTAGAAAATAGAGAAATAGAAAAGGGGGGAACCTCCATTGGAAGAACATTTAAGTCCAACCCTTACCCTTGGTCCCGTAACCTTTGACCTGACCATGGTATTGGTTTCTGTCATTACCATTTCCATTATTTTCTTACTTGTTTTTTGGGCTAGTCGTCGGATGGAGCTCAAGCCTAAAGGAAAACAGAATGTTTTGGAGTACGTTTACGAATTGACCATCAATTTTACAAAAGGGAATCTTGGCGATGCGGAAGCAAAGCGGTATTCCTTGTTCTTCTTTACAGTCTTTACTTTTCTTTTGGTTGCCAATAATCTAGGTTTGATGACCAAATTGGAAACAGCAGAAGGACATAATTTGTGGACTTCTCCAACGGCCAATATGGCTTACGATTTCGGTTTGGCAACAATTGCAACAGTATTTTGTCATGTTGAGGGTATTCGTCGTCGCGGTTTCAAGGCATACCTCAAATCTTTTGTGACACCCTGGGCTATGGCTCCAATGAACATTTTGGAAGAAGTGACCAACCTTGTGTCGCTTGCTCTTCGTCTGTACGGTAACATTTATGCTGGTGAAGTGCTTGTCTCTCTTCTTCTACAATTATCTCAACAAAGTGCACTTGCATATCCAATTGCCTTTGCTCTGAACGTTGTTTGGACAGCATTTTCTGTATTCATTTCATGCTTGCAGGGATATGTATTTATCATGTTGGTATCTATGTACTTAAATAAAAAAATTAGTGGTGAGAGTGAATAGGAAAGGGAATGACAACTATGGCAACAACTATTACAATGCAATCTAGTACCATTCTTGGAAACTTTATCTTGGTAACAGTCTCATTTGCAGTACTTATTATTCTTATTCGTGTTTTTGCATGGGATAAAATTACAGGTATTTTTGAAGAACGTGCCAATAAGATTGCAAATGATATTGATGCTGCAGAAGAAAAACTAACAGCAGCAGCGAACCTTGTTCAACAACGTGAAGATGAGTTGGTACAGGGACGTATTGAAAGTCAAAAGATTATTCAAGACGCGGTTGAACGCGCAAAACTAGAGAAAAAACGTATTCTTGAGCAAGCAGATGTTGAAATTCAAGGATTGAAGCAAAAAGCTCAATTGGAAATTGAAGCTGAAAAACGTGAAGCACAAGAAAACTTGCGTGTTCAAGTTGCTGAATTGGCAGTTGATCTTGCAAGCAAAATTATTTTGGAAGATTTGGACCAACAAGCTCATAGTAACTTGATTGACCGTTATTTGGACAAACTAGGAGACAAGTAGATGAACGCTAGAGAAAATGCCATCGTGCAAAAATATGCTCTATCATTTGTTGAAAAAGTCAGTGATCATGCAGATATTTGGGATATGTATGACCAGATTTCTGACTTGATTTCCATCATTCATGATAGTAAGCTGAATCGACTCTTGCTGTCAGCGACAGTATCGAGAGAAGAAAAGGCTGACTTTGTAAGGACGGTACGTCAATCTAGTTTCTGGCAAATCAATGACTTGATTGAAGATGTTATTCGTGATGGTCATGCAGACTTGCTTCTTGAAACCCTTGAGCGTGTCCAATTACAAATCAGTAAATTTAAAAATGAATTTGAAGCCCGTGTGGTTTCGGTCTATCCGTTGACAGAAGCTCAAAAAGAGCGTCTCCGTCACTTGGTAGAACAACGATTTTCCTTGCGTGTACGCAATATCACGGAAGAACTTGATCAAAGTCTCCTCGGTGGTTTTATTGTAACGGTTAACCATAAGGTAATCGATGCAAGCGTTCGGACACAGTTGAAGGACGTTAGAAAAAAACTTTAGAAAATAGAAAGTGGTGTTCTTTTGATTAATGCACAAGAAATTAGCGCTTTACTAAAAAAACAAATTGAAGGCTTTCAGCCTGACTTTGACTACACAGAGACTGGTGTCGTAACCTATATCGGTGACGGTATCGCCCGTGCGCAAGGTCTTGACAATGCCATGAGTGGAGAGCTTTTGGTATTTGAAAATGGCACCATTGGTATGGCACAAAACTTAGAAACCAACGATGTTGGTATCATCATTCTCGGACAATTTACCGATATTCGTGAAGGGTCAGTTGTTCGTCGTACTGGTAAAATTATGGAAGTACCAGTTGGTTCGGCTTTGATTGGTCGTGTCATCAACCCACTTGGTCAACCTGTGGATGGTCTTGGTGAAATTCGTACTAGTAAGACTCGTCCGATTGAATATCCAGCACCAGGTGTTATGCAACGTAAGTCGGTTAATGAACCGCTTCAAACTGGTCTTAAGGCTATTGACGCTTTGGTTCCGATTGGTCGTGGTCAGCGTGAATTGATTATCGGTGACCGTCAGACAGGGAAGACATCTGTAGCTATTGATGCTATTCTCAACCAAAAGGGCCAAGACATGATTTGTATCTATGTGGCTATCGGTCAGAAAGAGTCAACTGTTCGTACTCAGGTTGAAACGCTTCGTCAATATGGTGCTTTGGATTACACAATCGTAGTAACTGCATCTGCTTCACAACCGTCTCCATTGCTTTTCTTGGCTCCTTATGCAGGTGTTGCAATGGCAGAAGAGTTCATGTATGAAGGCAAACACGTCTTGATTGTTTACGATGATTTGTCAAAACAAGCGGTAGCTTACCGTGAATTATCTCTCTTGCTTCGTCGTCCTCCGGGTCGTGAAGCCTATCCAGGGGATGTATTCTACTTGCACAGTCGTTTGCTAGAGCGTTCAGCAAAGGTTTCAGATGAATTGGGCGGTGGCTCCATTACAGCTCTACCATTTATCGAAACACAAGCGGGAGATATTTCAGCATATATCGCGACCAACGTGATTTCTATCACGGATGGACAAATCTTCTTGAAGGACGATTTATTCAACTCTGGTATCCGTCCAGCCATTGATGCGGGTTCTTCTGTATCGCGTGTTGGTGGCTCTGCACAGATTAAGGCCATGAAAAAGGTTGCAGGTACCCTTCGTATCGATTTGGCTTCATACCGTGAATTAGAAGCCTTTACGCAATTTGGTTCGGATTTGGATGCAGCAACTCAGGCCAAACTTAACCGTGGTCGTCGGACTGTGGAAGTCTTGAAACAACCATTGCATAAGCCACTTCCAGTTGAAAAACAGGTTTTGATTTTGTATGCTTTGACAAATGGCTTCTTGGATTCAGTGCCAATTGATGACATTTTGGCATTTGAAGAAGAACTGTACGCATATTTTGATTTGCACTACGATGGTCTTTTGGATGTTATTCGCACAACAAAAGATCTTCCTGACACAGATGAATTGAATGCTGCTATCCAAGCTTTCAAAGACCAGTCTGTCTTTAAGTAAAGGAGTGAATGATGGCAGGTTCTCTCAATGAAATCAAGTCAAAAATTGCATCAACTAAGAAAACCAGTCAAATCACCGGTGCCATGCAGATGGTTTCGGCTTCTAAATTAGCCAAATCAGAGCAATTAGCGCAATCCTTTCAGATCTACGCTAGTAAGGTTCGTCAGATTACAACGGATCTCTTGCGTGGAGAATTGATGGCTTCAGATACAAGCAATCCAATGCTGATTCGCCGTCCAGTTCAAAAATCTGGTTATATTGTCATCACATCGGACAGTGGACTAAAAGGTTCATATAATTCTAGTATCTTGAAGGCTGTGATGGGGATGATTGAACAAGATCATGACTCGAAAGATGAGTATGAGATTATTGCTATTGGTAGCATGGGAGCTGATTTCTTCCGTGCTCGTGGTATCAATCCTGTCTTTGAATTGCGCGGTTTAGCAGACAACCCAAGTTTTGAAGAAGTTCAAAAAATCATTTCTAAGTCTGTTGAGATGTACAAGAATGAACTCTTTGATGAGTTGTATGTTTGTTATAACCACCATGTCAATAGTTTGACCAGTCAGGTGCGTGTACAACAGATGCTTCCTGTAGAAGATTTGGACCACAATGAAGCAGATGGTTATACAGCTACCTTTGAGTTGGAACCAAACCGTGAGGTTATTTTGGAACAA
This sequence comes from Streptococcus suis YS56, assembly GCF_000440115.1. Classification (GTDB taxonomy): domain Bacteria; phylum Bacillota; class Bacilli; order Lactobacillales; family Streptococcaceae; genus Streptococcus; species Streptococcus suis_L. The sequence goes on from NZ_ALMY01000004.1 coordinate 15,018, forward strand.
CTCTTGACTCAATATGCAGAATCAACTATTTATGGAGCGATTTTGGATGCCAAAACTGCTGAAAATGCAGCAGGTATGACAGCCATGCAGACAGCGACGGATAATGCTAAGAATGTCATTAACGATTTGACAATCCAATACAATAGGGCTCGTCAGGCAGCGATTACTCAGGAAATTACTGAGATTGTAGCTGGTGCCTCAGCCCTTGAGTAATAGAAATAGAGGAAATAGAATGAGTTCAGGCAAAATTACTCAGGTTGTCGGACCAGTTGTAGACGTTGCGTTTGCAGCAGAAGATAAACTTCCTGAGATTAACAACGCACTCGTTGTATATAAAAATGATGATTCCAAACAAAAAGTCGTGCTTGAAGTGGCTTTGGAACTTGGTGATGGCGTTGTACGGACCATTGCCATGGAATCAACGGATGGATTGACACGTGGGATGGAAGTTCTCGATACAGGTCGTCCCATCTCTGTTCCAGTCGGTAAAGAAACCTTGGGTCGTGTCTTCAATGTGTTGGGAGATACCATTGACCTTGAAGAGTCTTTTCCGGCAGATTTTGAACGTGAGCCTATCCATAAGAAAGCGCCAGCTTTTGACGAATTATCTACTTCAAGCGAAATTTTGGAAACAGGGATTAAGGTTATCGACCTCCTAGCACCTTATCTAAAAGGTGGTAAGGTTGGTCTCTTCGGTGGTGCCGGTGTTGGTAAAACCGTTCTTATCCAAGAATTGATTCACAATATTGCCCAAGAACACGGTGGTATCTCTGTGTTTACCGGAGTTGGCGAGCGTACCCGTGAAGGGAACGATCTTTACTGGGAAATGAAAGAATCAGGTGTTATTGAAAAAACGGCCATGGTATTTGGTCAGATGAATGAGCCACCAGGAGCCCGTATGCGTGTTGCTCTTACTGGTTTGACCATTGCGGAATACTTCCGTGATGTGGAAGGGCAGGATGTTCTTCTGTTCATCGATAATATCTTCCGTTTCACTCAGGCTGGTTCAGAAGTGTCTGCCCTCTTGGGCCGTATGCCATCAGCCGTTGGTTATCAGCCAACACTTGCAACTGAGATGGGACAATTGCAGGAGCGTATTACCTCAACCAAGAAGGGTTCTGTTACATCTATTCAGGCTATTTACGTACCTGCGGATGACTATACAGACCCAGCTCCAGCGACAGCTTTCGCTCACTTGGATTCAACAACCAACTTGGAACGTAAGTTGACTCAGCTTGGTATCTACCCTGCGGTGGATCCGTTGGCGTCATCATCTCGTGCGCTTTCTCCACAAATTGTTGGTGAAGAGCACTATGCAGTGGCTATGGAAGTAAAACGTGTTCTTCAACGTTACCAAGAATTGCAAGATATTATTGCCATTCTCGGTATGGATGAATTATCAGATGAAGAGAAGACCTTGGTTGGTCGCGCTCGTCGTATCCAATTCTTCCTCTCTCAAAACTTCAACGTTGCGGAGCAATTTACAGGTATGCCAGGTTCTTATGTGCCAGTAGCTGAAACGGTGAAAGGCTTTAAGGAAATCTTGGACGGCAAACACGACCACCTACCAGAAGATGCCTTCCGAAATGTTGGTTCAATTGAGGATGTGGTCGCTAAAGCTGCTAAAATGAAATTCTAGAGGTGGCTTATGGGACAAATGACTGTACAAATCGTAACACCAGACGGTATCAAATATGACCATCATGCAGCATTTGTTTTGGTCAAAACGGTTGATGGTGAGATGGGTGTCTATTCTGGACATGAAGAACTGATTGCAGTTTTGGAAATCGGTGAAATGAAAGTGCGTCGTGTGGATGATGAAAACCATGTAGACTGGATTGCGGTCAATGGTGGAATCATTGAAGTCAACAAGGATATTATTACGGTCATTTCTGATTCCGCTGAGCGGGAACGGGATATTGATATTAGTCGTGCGGAACGTGCCAAATTGCGCGCGGAACGTGAATTGGAAGAAGCACAGACTGCTCGTAATATTGATATGGAGATGCGTGCAACAGTCGCCCTCCAACGTGCGATAAATCGTATTCGTGTTGGAAAACATTAATCTATATGGGATTGAACTTGGTTCAGTTCCATTTTTTAATTTCATGGTATAATGGAAACATGGTAATTTCAATTTTACAGTTTTTTAGTCATATATTGTTTATCTATCTGGCTCATCATCTCTTGGTTACAACAGTTGATTGGTCACGGTGGTTGAAGGTGACGGGGGACAATCAGCGTAAAATCAACCTACTGATCTTGTTTCTAGCCATTGCTCTAGGATATTTGGTTTCAACATTTTTCTTGGAATTATTGGTGGTAGGTCGTTCATTTGCTAATATTTAATAGAAAAGAGTAGTATATGGATACAATTATTGTTACAGGTAGTCAAAACGGTTTGAAAGGACAGGTTGAGATTGAGGGAGCGAAGAATGCCGTTCTGCCTTTATTGGCAGCAACAGTTCTAGCAAGTCAAGGACAAACCAAATTGACTCAGGTACCAATTCTTTCTGATGTTTATACCATGAATAATGTGGTTCGAGGTTTGGGAGTTCGGGTTAAATTTGATGAAGCTACCAAATCAATCGATATTGATGCAACTGGCAAACTTGGAAATGAAACTCCTTATAAGTATGTGAGTCAAATGCGGGCTTCTATTGTAATTCTTGGTCCGATTTTGGCACGTAATGGCTATGCTAAGGTTTCTATGCCAGGTGGTTGTACCATCGGTAGCCGTCCTATTGATTTGCATTTGAAAGGTTTGCAAGCTATGGGGGCTAAAATTAAACAAAGAGCTGGATATATTGAAGCAAGTGCGGAGAACTTGCAGGGAGCTCATATCTATCTTGATTTCCCAAGTGTTGGGGCAACGCAAAACTTGATGATGGCTGCAACGCTTGCGCAGGGTACAACTGTTTTGGAAAATGCTGCGCGGGAACCAGAAATCGTAGACCTGGCAATTTTCCTCAACAAAATGGGTGCCAATGTTAAGGGGGCAGGTACAGAGACGATTACGGTCACTGGTGTAGAAGAATTGACTGGAGCAGAACATCAAGTGGTGCAAGACCGCATCGAAGCAGGAACCTTTATGGTGGCTGCGGCAATGACTGGTGGCGATGTCTTGGTTAAGGATGCTGTCTGGGAGCACAACCGTCCACTCATTTCTAAGATGTTGGAAATGGGAGTTGAGGTGACGGAAGAAGCTGAGGGGATTCGAGTACGTTCACAGGTGGACAAGCTCAAACCCGTAACAGTAAAAACCTTACCACACCCAGGCTTCCCAACGGATATGCAGGCTCAATTTACAGCCCTAATGGCAGTTGCAAAGGGTGAGTCAACCATGATTGAGACGGTATTTGAAAATCGTTTCCAGCATTTAGAAGAAATGCGTCGAATGGATTTGCATGCAGAAATTTTACGGGACACGGCAATCATCACGGGAGGACAAGCTCTTCAAGGAGCCCAAGTCATGTCAACGGACTTGCGAGCTAGTGCAGCCTTGATTTTGGCTGGTTTGGTCGCTGAAGGTGAAACCACTGTTGGTAAGTTGACGCATTTGGACCGAGGCTATTATCGATTCCATGAGAAGTTAGCTGGCTTAGGGGCAGATATTAAACGTGTCAATAGGGAGGATGAAAATGGATAAGGATAATCTTAGCTATGTTGGTAAAAATTTAATCTTAGTAGCAGTTGTTTTGTTGATTGCTATTTTGGTGTTTATTTTAGGATTAATGGTTGGTTACGGTGTCATAGGAGATGGAGACAATGTATTTGCGGTGTTGTCACCAGCCAAGTGGCAAGAACTAATCGGTAAATTTACAGGAAAGTAGGCTGGACCTGCTTTTTTGATGGAGAGAAAATGGCGAAGAAAAATGTAAAAAAACAAGCAATGAGTCTGCTCAGCTTATTGGCTACGATTGTTGTAGTAGCGGGTGGCTATCTTTTAAGTGATAACAAGAGCAGTAACGTTGCTGAATATTCTTATTATGTCAATCAATCGCAGGCCAGTGAGTCTACCCCGAGTGAGGAATTAGCTCGTTCTGTTTTAACAGAGAGTGTAAAAAAACAACTGGGCAATTCGATTGATTGGAATGGCGCTGGTGCCTTTATTATCAACGGCAATAAGACAGATTTGGATGCTTCGGTCACAAGCAAGCCCTATGCAGATAATAAGACAAAGACTGTGCAGGGAGAAACGGTTCCAACGGTGGCAAATGCCCTGATGACCAAGGCGACGAGACAGTACAAGGACCGCAACGAAACAGGAAACGGAAGTACATCATGGACTCCGGCTGGTTGGCATCAGGTTCAGGATTTGGAAGGGGCCTATGATCATGCGATTGATAGAGGGCATCTGCTGGGCTATGCCTTGATTGGTGGTTTAAAAGGCTACGATGCTTCGACTAGTAATCCTAAAAATATCGCAGTTCAAACAGCTTGGGCCAATCAGGCAAGAGCTGAGGATTCGACGGGGCAAAACTATTTTGAAAGCCAGGTGCGTAAAGCTTTAGACAAGAACAAGCGGATTCGTTACCGAGTCACCTTGATCTATGCTGATGAGGATGATTTGCTTCCAGTTGGAAGTCATCTGGAAGCAAAATCATCCGATGGCAGCTTGGAGTTTAATGTCTTTGTACCTAACGTGCAGAGCGGACTCAGTATTAACTACAATAGTGGGGCAATTACAGTAAATCAATAAATAGTCAGACGAATTCTCCCTCGCTAGATCAAATATATCAGACGATTTTCATATAAAATCGTCTTTTTTTACGTATAATTAAAAATATTTACAAAAACAGTTGACAAATCATCTGATGAATATTAGAATATAGTTAAAGAAAACGCTTACGACTTTGTCGTAGAAAACATTTAGGAGGAATTTCCAATGGAAAAACATGTTGAGCAACGTGTCGAAGACGTTACTTATAATAAAGCCAAGTTATGGCAAATTATATTATTTGCGATGAACAATTCATCGACGAATATTTACTTGGTTGCCTTTACTTTCGTGACTTATTTATCGACAGGCGTGCTTGGTCTGGCAGCCCTGTTTGTTAGTCAACTCATGGGCTATATTCGTATTTTTGATGGGTTCATCGATCCTACAATCGGAGTTATCATTGATAAAACGGATACTAAGTTTGGTAAATATCGTCCCATCTTGGTTTTGGGGAATATCATTACAGCAGCTTCTCTTTTTATGATGTTAGGTTTAAGTGGAGTTAGTGAGAGTCTCCGTCTTCCTCTATTCATCCTTGTAATGATTATCCATAAAATTGGTTATTCATTGCAACAGACTATTACAAAAGCAGGACAAGTTGCGCTTACCAATGATCCAAAGCAACGTCCAATCTTTAATATTGTTGATGGTATTGCCACAACTGTGTTGATGACTGGTAGTCAGGTTGTTGTATCAGGGACATTGGTTCCGAAACATGGTGGTTTCACTCCAAGTTTCTTCCAAGAATTGTTCCTCGGTGTAGTAGTAATTTCAGCTGTTCTGGGTATTCTTGCTATTATCGGTATTTGGGAGAAAGACAATAAGAAATACTTTGGTCTTGGTGAGAAGACACAAGAAACGAAGTTGAAAGACTACTGGAAAGTTATCAAAGGAAACAAACCTTTGCAGGTTCTTTCAATCTCTGCAGCCTTTGTAAAATTTGTTGCTCAACTGTTTGGAGATTCCGTTATCGGGGTTATGCTGTATGGTATCATCTTTGGTGATTATGCCCTTTCAGGAAAGATGTCTATGCTTCTGATTTTACCTGGTATTCTCGTAACTGTTGGAGCAGCTCAGCTAGCTCGTCGTAAAGGTTTACGTTTTGCATATGTAACTGCACTGCAATTAGGTATTACAGGTCTCATCGTTCTAGCAGTTATGCTTCTTTCTGCTAAACCAGGGATGTTAGACTTGTCAAATTGGAATCTCTACACAATCGGTTTCTTTGTTGTTTATATCATTGCTCGCTACGCATCTAGTGCCCCATCTGGTTTGGTATTGACCATGGGTGCGGATATTACAGACTATGAAACATCAGTATCTGGTCGTTACTTGTCAGGTATGATTGGGACTATCTTCTCATTGACAGACTCAATCGCTTCTTCATTTGCTCCAATGGTTGTTGGATTTGTATTAGCAGGTATCGGTTTTGGTAAAGAGTACCCAACTGTTGAAACAGCATTCTCAACAGATTTGAGAATGGCACTGATTGTCCTGTTGACAGTGATTCCAGCAGCGGTATTGAGCGTATCCTTGTTCTTGATGAAATTCTACAAACTAGACCGTGAAGAAATGGCTCGTATTCAAGAGAAAATCCATGTTATGAAAGCGGCAAAAGATGAAGAACGTGTGCGTGCGATTGCAAAAAATGTTCCATTATCTGATATGGATTATGTGGATGTAACTCAATATAAGGTTGACCAGTACGACGATAAATAATACATTAACGACCTAGTTGGAGGCTTCCAGCTGGGTCTTTCATCTAGGAGGCGGTATGAAAAAAATCTTAGCATTTGGAGAAGTTTTATTGCGGCTATCTCCTCCTCATTATCAGACCTTAACACAGGCCACGAGTTTAGATTGTCAGTTTGGTGGTTCGGAGTTGAATGTTTTAGTCAGCTTGGCTCAGCTTGGTCACTCAGTCGAGTTGGTGACAGCACTGCCTAAGAATGAAGTGGGAAAAATGGCAGAACACTTTCTCTTTGCAAGACAGATTGGACAGAAAAATGTGATTCGAAAAGAGGGAAGGCTGGGGCTTTATTATTATCAAAAGGGTTTCTCTCTTAGACCTAGCCAGGTGACCTACGACCGTGATTATTCTGCTTTCAGCTTATCCAAGGAAGAAGATTATGATTTGGAAGGTATGTTTGACGGTGTCGATTGGTTTCATGTGAGTGGTATAACGGTCGCTTTGAATCCTGATATTTATCGACTGGCCTTTCGTTTGATGGAAATGGCAAAGGGGCAGGGTGTTAAGGTCTCCTTTGACTTGAATTATCGAGAAAGTTTGTGGTCTTCTTTTGAAGAAGCGAGGGAGAAATTATCTCCTTTTGTAGGTTTAGCAGATATTTGCTTTGGTCTAGAGCCTATTCAACTCTTCAATGAATTTGGAAAAGATGTGAAGGATGAATTGGGGTTGAAACGTCCCTATGAAAATAAAGAAGTCTTGTTGGCGGTGGTTAAAGGTCTGGCGGAGACTTATTCTTTGCAAAGTCTTGCTTTTACCCAGAGGGAAATGACCTACAATAATGAATATTTGCTGAAGGCATACTTGTATCAAGATGGTATTCTTTATGAAACGGAAAAAGAATCCATTCAGGTTTTGGACCGAGTTGGGACAGGGGATGCCTTTACAGCAGGAATTATTTTGGGCTATTTGCAGGAAAAAACGCCACAGGAAATAGTCGACTTGGGGATGGCTAGTTTTCAATTCAAACATACCATTGAAGGGGACATTAATGTCATCAGTCCTTCAGATATTGATTTGCTATTGAAAAAGGGTTCACGTGAAATAAAACGGTAGAAAGAAGGAAAAAGTATGTTGTATCCAATTCAAACGAAAACACGTTCAGTTTATTCTTTAAATGGAATATGGGCATTTAAGCAAGGGAACAATGATGTTCATACTCTGTTAGATACAGATGAAGTAATGGTTGTACCGAGTTCCTTTAATGATGTTGTTGTCGATAAAGCAAAGCGCAGTTTTGTCGGAGATAATTGGTATGAACTCACGGTGGCTCTTCCTGTCGTATCAGCTGATGAAGAGTTGGTTGTGCGCTTTGGTTCGGTGACGCATCAGGCTAAAGTCTATGCAGATGGTCAGCTAATCGGGGAGCACAAGGGTGGTTTCACACCTTTTGAATGCTTGATTCCATCAAACTTATACGATGCTGACCAATTCCGGTTGACAGTCTGTGCCAATAATGAGTTGAATTACACAACCCTTCCAGTAGGGAATTATAGTGAAGAAGTGGATGAGAATGGTCAAGTTGTAAAGACAGTCAAGGAAAATTTTGACTTTTTCAACTATGCTGGTATCCAGCGGACAGTCCATCTCTATAAACGTCCCAAAAATAGAATTGAGGATATTGTTATTCGGACGGAGCTAAATCAAGATTTGACTCAGGCGGTAGTGAATGTTGATGTGAAGACAGTTGGGCAGTACGATTCCATCCGTATGTCTATTTTAGATCAAGAGGGACAGGAAGTAGGTCTTCTTGAAAATGGACAAATGGTCATTGAATATCCACGCCTTTGGGAGGTCTTGGATGCCTATCTCTATACTGCTAAAGTTGAATTATTTGATGGAGAAAACTTGCTAGATACCTACTCAGAACAATTCGGCATTCGTTGTGTTGCGGTTGAAAATGGGCAATTTTTCATCAATGGAAAACCGTTCTATTTCAAGGGATTTGGTAAACATGAAGATACCTTTATTAATGGTCGTGGTTTCAATGAAGCAGCCAATCTGATGGATTTGAACTTACTGAAGGATATTGGAGCAAATTCTTTTAGGACTTCCCATTATCCTTATTCTGAGGAAATGATGCGGCTGGCAGATCGTTTGGGAATCGTCGTCCTTGATGAGGTGCCAGCAGTCGGACTGTTCCAGCTTTTCAATGCAGCCTTGAATTTGACAGGTGATTCTGAAGAAGTAAAAAATACTTGGGAAGTTATGCAAACCAAGGAGGCTCATGAGCTGGTGATTGATGAATTGATAGCGCGTGATAAGAATCATCCTTCTGTAGTGATGTGGGTTGTTGCCAATGAACCGGCAGGGCATGAAAAGGGAGCACGTGCTTACTTTGAACCTCTGATTCAGCGCATGAGGGACAGAGATCCTTCTAAGCGTCCTGTGACCTTGGTCAATATTATGACAGCAACGCCTGATAAGGATGAGGTGATGGATTTGGTCGATGTTGTCTGTCTCAATCGTTATTATGGTTGGTATGTTGCTCATGGTGAGTTGAAGGCGGCAGAGAAAGGGCTCCGTCAAGAGTTGGAGACTTGGCAAAAACTTTATCCTGACAAGCCGATTTTGATTACGGAATATGGTGCAGATACTCTTCCAGGCTTGCATTCGATGTGGGATATTCCTTATACAGAGGAATTTCAGGTGGATTACTATGAGATGAACCATCGAGTCTTTGATTCTATTCCGAATTTGGTTGGTGAGCAGGTCTGGAATTTTGCTGATTTTGAAACCACGGTTGGTATCATTCGGATTCAAGGAAATCATAAGGGGTTATTCTCACGGAATCGTCAACCGAAGCAAATTGTTAGAGAAATAAAGAAACGTTGGACTGCCATTCCAAACTACCATTATAAGAGGAAATGAGCTATAATAGTAGCAAATAGAAAGTTGTATTGGAGGACCAAGCACATGGCGAAACCCTTGGTAGAAAAAGCTTCGGAACGCTTATTGGAATTGATTTTGGAAAGAGGATATGAAGTTGGTGACAAGCTTCCAAATGAGTATGAATTGGCCCAAGATTTAGAAGTTGGACGTTCGACTGTTCGTGAAGCTGTTCGAAGTTTGGCTACTCGAAATATTCTGGAGGTGCGCCAAGGGTCGGGAACCTATATCAGCTCTAAAAAAGGAGTATCAGAGGATCCCCTAGGTTTTTCTTTGGTAAGAGACCGTGTAAAGTTGACGACAGATTTGTTTGAAGTGCGGTATTTGCTTGAACCGAGAATTGCGGAGCGTGTCGCTCAATTTGCCTCGGACGAAGATATTGCTCGACTAGAAGAAATTGTCCTTGCTATTGAAGAGGCCGTTGCTGCTGGAGACACGAAGCATCTGGAGTTGGATGTGAAATTCCACTGTATGCTGGCTGAGATGAGTGGGAATCTGGCAATGACTAGTCTGATGCCTGTCATTAATCAATCTATTCATCTGATCAATGAAAATTACTCAAATCGTCAGATGAAATCGGATAGTTTACAGGCCCACAGGAACATCTTAATGGCTATCAAGCAACGCCATCCTGTTGCAGCCTATGATAGCATGTTAGCACATATTATATCAGTAAGACAGGTTGTTTTAGGCGAATGGTTCGATAAAGATATGACTTTGCATGGTCTCAATGATCGTAAATAGAAATACAAAATAGACTGCCCAGAAGAATTCTTCTGGGTGTTTTTTGCTTTTTTCTTGACAAATCATCTGACGAATTGTATACTATAGCTATAAATGACAACGCTTTCTAATTGGAGGTCAAGATGTTAAAGCAATTAAAAGAAAATTACTTTTTCGCAGTGATTCGCGGAAAAGATGAAGAAGATGCGAAAGAAATCGCTCGCCATGCGATTTTGGGAGGTATTCGAAATATTGAAATTACATTTTCGACTCCAAATGCAGCGACAGTTATCAAAGAATTACAAGAGGAGTTCTCAGACGATTCTTCCGTAGTCATCGGGGCGGGAACAGTAATGAATCTTAAGCTGGCACAAGCGGCCATTGATGCAGGTGCTAGTTTCTTGGTTAGTCCTCATTTTGATAAAGAAATTCAAGACTTGGTGCAAGAGGCTGAGGTATTCTACTTTCCAGGCTGCGCAACTGCAACAGAGATTGTCACAGCTAGTCAGGCGGGATGTTCTATTATCAAGCTTTTCCCTGGTGGCGTGTTGGGGCCTGGATTTATCAAGGATATTCACGGTCCTATTCCTGACGTAGATTTGATGCCTTCAGGCGGAGTGTCAGTTGAAAATGTTGCAGATTGGAAAAAGGCAGGCGCTTGTGCTGTTGGAGTCGGTTCAGCTCTGGCAAGTCGAGTGCAGGCTGAAGGCTATGAAAGTGTAACGACGATTGCTCGCAGTTTTGTTGCAGCTTTGGAGGGATGAAATGAGTTTTAATGATAAAAACTTTATGCTAAAAAATGAGCCTGCTAAGGAGCTTTACGGGAAAATAGCAGAGCTTCCTATCTATGATTTCCATTGCCACTTGGATCCTAAGGAAATTTTTGAAGATAAGGTTTATGAAGATATTGTTGATTTGTGGCTGGGTGGGGACCATTATAAGTGGCGCTTGATGCGGGCTAACGGTATCTCAGAAGAAGAAATCACAGGTTCAGCAAGTAAACTAGATAAGTTTAAGGCTTGGGCAAGAACCTTGGAACGAGCTTTCGGAAATCCTCTCTATCATTGGAGTCATTTGGAATTGCGACAGGTTTTCGGTGTTGAGGAATTGTTGGCCGAAGAAAATGCAGAGCGACTCTATCATCAGCTCAATGCCTTTTTGCAAGAACATCGAATGAGTCCACGGAAGCTGATTGCGGATGCTAGGGTGACCTTTATTGGGACAACTGACCATCCACTAGATAGCTTGGAATGGCATAAGCGCTTGGCTGAGGACTCAACTATAGATACTGTAGTGGCACCAACTTTCCGCCCAGATGAAGCATTTATAGAACATCGAAATTTCAATCCATTTATTAAACACTTGGAAGAAGTAACAGGGGGAACAGTAAGGGACTTTACAAGTTTTGTAGAGGCACTAGGTCAGCGCGTTTCCTATTTTGCTCAACATGGTTGCCGAGCAAGTGACATCAGTTTTACGGCTATTTCATACGAAGAAGCAAGCCTTGAAGAGCTTGATGATATTTTACTAGCAAGACTTGCAGGTAAAGAAGTTGGCCAATCCAGTATCAATAAATGGCAGACTGCCATCTTTAGAGAACTGTGCCGACTGTACAAGAAACATGGTTTTGTGACACAAGTTCACTTTGGTGCCTTACGGAACAACCATACAGGACTGTTTGAAAAACTTGGAGCAGATGTAGGTGTGGATTCGATTGGAGACCAGACATGTCTGACTGTGAATTTGAATCGTTTGTTAGATAACTTGGTCAAGGAAAATGCCCTTCCAAAAATGATTTGGTACAATCTCAATCCAAGTTACAACATTGCTCTAGCCAATACTTTGGCGAATTTCCAGTCCAATGAGGAAGGGCTTCGTAGCCAGCTACAATTTGGTGCTGGTTGGTGGTTCAATGATACCAAGTTGGGCATGATTGACCAGATGAATGCCTATGCAGAACAGGGTATGCTTGCTAATTTTGTTGGGATGTTGACCGATTCGCGTAGCTTTTTATCTTATCAACGGCATGATTATTTCAGACGCATTTTAGCGACTTATGTCGGCCAATGGATTGTTGATGAAGAAGTGCCTGAAGATTACAATCGTTTAGGGCGGTTTGTAGAAGCCATATCCTATTACAATGCCAAAGAATTTTTTGAACAATAAAGGAGAGTAAATCATGAAAATGTCATTTCGATGGTATGGGAAAAAGGATCCTGTGACACTTGAAGAGATTAAGGCGATTCCTGGTATGCAGGGGATTGTGACTGCTGTCTATGATGTGCCAGTTGGTCAAGCTTGGCCCCTTGAAAATATTCTAGAGCTGAAAAAAATGGTAGAAGAGGCAGGACTTGAAATTACTGTTATTGAATCCATTCCTGTCCATGAAGACATCAAACAAGGAAAGCCAAATCGTGATGCGTTAATCGAAAACTATAAAACTTCCATCCGTAATGTCGGGGCTGCAGGTATTCCAGTTGTATGCTATAATTTCATGCCTGTGTTTGACTGGACCCGTTCAGACTTGTATCACCCACTTCCAGATGGATCGACCTCTTTAGCTTTCCTTAAATCTGATTTGGCAGGTGTTGATCCTGTGGCGGATGATTTGAACTTACCAGGTTGGGATTCATCCTATTCCAAGGAAGAAATGAAGGCCATTATCGAAAATTATCGTCAGAATATTTCTGAAGAGGATTTATGGGCGAATTTGGAGTATTTTATCAAAGCGATTATGCCAACGGCCGAGGAGGCTGGCGTCAAAATGGCCATTCACCCTGATGATCCTCCCTACGGAATCTTTGGTTTACCTCGCATCATCACTGGTCAAGAAGCCGTTGAACGATTTTTGAATCTCTATGATTCCGAACACAATGGAATTACCATGTGTGTCGGATCCTATGCTTCTGATCCGAAAAATGATGTCCTTGCCATGACAGAATATGCTCTCAAACGCAATCGCATCAATTTTATGCATACGCGCAATGTGACGGCAGGTGCTTGGGGCTTCCAAGAAACTGCACATTTGTCACAGGCTGGTGACATTGACATGAACGCTGTTGTTAAATTATTGGTAGACTATGACTGGACTGGTGCCTTGCGTCCAGACCACGGTCGTCGTATCTGGGGAGACCAGACCAAGACACCTGGTTATGGTCTGTATGACCGAGCCCTTGGTGCAACCTACTTTAACGGTCTCTATGAAGCCAATATGCGAGCAGCAGGCAAGACACCAGATTTTGGAATTACAGCCAAAACAATTGGAAATAAGGAGAGCTAATATGTCACGTGTTATTGAATTTAAGGATAAGGTTGTTGTTATTACGGGTGCAGGAGGAGTTCTTTGTGGCTATTTGGCAAAAGAATTTGCTAAGGCGGGTGCAAAGGTTGCGCTTTTGGACTTGAATGAGGCTGCGGCTCAGGTCTTTGTTGATGAGATTGCAGCAGCAGGAGGCGTTGCGAAAGCCTATAAATCTAATGTTCTTTCTAAGGAAAATTTGGAAGAAGTTCGTCAGCAAGTCCTAGCAGATTTTGGTCCTGTAGATATTTTAATCAATGGTGCAGGAGGCAATAATCCCAAAGCGACAACGGACAATGAGTTCCATGAAGTGGGTCTTCCAGCGGATACGAAAACCTTCTTTGACCTAGATGAGGCAGGGATTAACTTTGTTTTCAATCTGAATTATCTAGGAACCTTATTGCCAACACAGGTCTTTGCACAGGATATGATTGGTCGGTCGGGAGCAAATATTATCAATATTTCCAGCATGAATGCCTTTACTCCTTTGACAAAAATTCCAGCCTATTCAGGTGCCAAGGCTGCTATTAATAATTTTACCCAATGGTTAGCAGTCCATTTTTCAAAAGTTGGCATCCGCTGTAATGCGATTGCGCCTGGATTCTTGGTTACCAACCAAAACCGTGGTTTGCTATTTGACGAGTCAGGTCAACCGACCGCACGTGCCAACAAGATTTTGACCAATACGCCAATGGGACGGTTTGGTGAGGCCGAAGAGTTGGTCGGAGGGGTCTTCTTCTTGGCAGATGAGAATTTGGCAAGTTTTGTCAACGGTGTTGTTTTACCGATTGACGGTGGCTTCTCAGCCTATTCAGGAGTCTAATGATGAAGATGGAATACGTATTTTGTGTGGACTCTGATGGCTGCGCCATGGACACCATGACCTACAAACATAAACTTTTTTTCGGCCCCTTGGCTACAGATGTTTTTGATGTCAAAGATAAAGAACCGTTTTTAGCTGAATGGAATCGAGTCAATCTCTACTCTCGAGAACGTGGCATTAACCGTTTTGTAGGCTTGGTTAAAGGCCTAGAATTTGCAGGTGTGACGGGTATAGACAACCTGAAAAATTGGGTCGTGACCACAGATTCTTTGTCAAATGCTTCTCTGGAAAGATTGTTAGAGGAGCAGCCGTCTAAAGATTTGGAACTCGCTTTAAAATGGTCCAATCAGGTCAATCAAGCCATTAAGCATTATAGCGGTCCTGTTTTAGCCTTCATCGGCGTTCACAAGGGCTTGGAAAAATTGAGCCAGTTAGGAAAAGTCTACGTGGTTTCTTCTGCTAATAAGGAAGCAGTAGAAGAAGAGTGGATAGAGCAAGGTTTGATGGACTATGTTACAGAATTGTACTGTCAAGACCGTGGTAAGAAAGAAGATGTCATCAAACTGTTAATAGAGGAAGGGTATTGTCCTGATAAGATTATGATGATTGGTGACTCGCCTGGTGATTTAAAGGCAGCGGAATTGAACGGTGTCCATTTCTATCCTATTTTAGTAGGACGAGAGATGCAATCTTGGGCAGATTTGACAGAAACGATAGCAGATGAATTTGTTCATCAAGCATTCAAAGATGAGAAAGAAACAGAATTGACACAGGCATTTTGGAATAATTTAGACGACTAGAGAAGGGCTAGAGGCGCTATGCCCTCTAGCTTTTTTGGAGGCAAATATGACACATTTAGTAGATTTACGGAAGAAACCTTACAACCTTGACGAAGAGGCTATTTCTTGGATTGAAGAAACCATTGCTCAGATGACCTTGGATGAAAAAATCGGTCATCTCTTTGTCAACATGGGGAGCCAGCGGACGGAAGAATATCTGACTGGAGTATTAAATGATTATAAGATTGCTGCTGTTCGTTACAATCCTGGACCTGCTGCAGATATTTGGGAGCAAAACTATATTTTGCAGACCAAGTCTAAGATTCCCCTTTTGATTGCAGCAAATACCGAATCTGGTGGGAATGGTGCTGTTACGGACGGAACGAAAATTGGGGATGAAATCAAGATTGCTGCGACAGCTGATCCCCGCTATGCTTATGAAATGGGGAAAGTTGCAGGACTTGAAGCAGCTGCGGTAGGCTGCAATGCCTCCTTTGCACCGATTATGGACCTCAGCCGTAATTGGCGCAATCCAATCATTGCAAACCGAACTTGGGGAGCTAATGTAGACCAGGTCATTGAATTATCCAAAGAATACATGCGTGGCATTATGGAACATGGCATTGTGCCATTTGCTAAGCATTTCCCAGGCGATGGTATTGATGAACGTGATCATCATCTCTCTTTTGCTTCGAATCCCATGATCAAGTCTGAATGGATGGAAACATTTGGACGGATTTACGGTGAGATGGCTGACGCAGGCCTTCCAGGTATTATGGCGGGGCACATTCATTTGCCAAATGTTGAGAAAGAAATGCATCCAGAACGTGAATTGGATGACATGTTGCCAGCTTCGCTGAATAAAACCCTCTTGGATGAATTGCTTCGTGGAGAGTTAGGTTACAATGGAGCCATCGTCACGGATGCCAGTCACATGATTGGTATGACAGCCTCTATGCCGCGTCGTGAGCTATTGCCTACAGCTATTGAGGCAGGATGTGATCTTTTCCTTTTCTTCAACGATCCAGAAGAAGATTTGCAATGGATGAAAGAAGGATTGGAAAATGGTCTGCTTTCTGAGGAACGTCTCCATGATGCCCTTCGTCGTACCTTGGGCTTGAAAGCCAAACTCGGTCTTCACTTGTTTGAAGGTCGTCGTCAGGAAATCATGTTGCCAAAAGAAGAAGCGCTGGCTTTGATTGGTAGAGATGAGGCAAAACAGCTTGCAAAAGAAGTGGCTGACAAGGCGATTACTTTGGTAAAAGCCAAGCAAGAAGGAATTTTCCCTGTCAATCCAGAACGCTACAAACGGATTTTGTTGGTAGAAGTAGATGGCTATAAGGGTGGTTTTGGCGCCATGATCAATGCTGGCAAGAAGAGAGCAGCCGATACGCTGAAAGAACTATTAGAAGCTCGAGGTCACCAAGTATCTATCTGGGAAAATACAGAAGCACGGATTGCTAAATTACCAGAAGAAGAAAGACCAGCAGCGATTGCAAATGTCTATGCTTCTAAGCGTCCTATTGCCGAAATCACAGATAACTATGATTTGATTATCAATTTAGTCGATGTCAACTCAGGCGGGACAACTCAGCGGATTATTTGGCCAGCTGCCAAGGGAACACCAGACCAGCCTTTCTATGTTCACGAAATTCCAACCATTGTTGTCTCTGTTCAGCACCCATTTGCACTTGCAGATATGCCACAGGTTGCAACCTATATCAATGCCTATGATGGCTTGCCTGTCACTTTAGAAGCCTTGGTTGCCAAACTAGCAGGAGAGTCAGCATTCACAGGGGTATCGCCTGTAGATGCCTACTGTGGTTTGGTAGATACACGTATTTGGCGAGGAAAATAAGGAGGAAATAATGCCTAGATTGGTTGATTTGCGGAAGAAACCCTTTTGTTTGGATGAAGAGCAAATTGCTTGGGTGGAAAATACCTTGGCTCATCTGACTGATGAAGAAAAAATCGGTCAATTGTTTGTTAATCTATTCTTCTTCGGAGGAGATGCTTTTAGCGGAAATAATCTGAGTAATCAGGAATTGATGAATCGATACCACATAGGTGGCGCCCGCTATATGAATGGCAGTCCAGAACAGGTACAAGAACTGATTAACGAGTTGCAAAGCTATTCAAAAGTACCTCTCTTGGTTGCAGCGAACTGTGACTCAGGTGGAGATGGAGCTGTAAAAGGAGGGACCTATATTTCTTCAGGTGCTCAATCGGAAGCCAGTCGGGATCCTCGTATTCCCTACTTAGCAGGTCTCGTATCTGCGCGCGAGGAGACTGCATTAGGTGTAAATGTCAACTTTGACCCTTGCGTGGACATTGTTCAGAACTGGCGCAATACTATCGTCAATACCAGAGCCTACGGCACAAATGCGGATGATGTGATTGCCTATACCAGTGCCTATTTAGAAGGATTGACTGCTGAAAGAGATGTGATTCAATGTATCAAGCATTTTCCAGGAGATGGTACAGAAGAACGTGATCAGCACCTAGTCCTCGGTGTCAATGAGCTCTCTCCAGAGGAATGGGACAAGAGTTTTGGTCGTGTCTATCGTCATCATATTGAAGCTGGTGTTGAGATGATTATGGCGGGGCATATAGCCTTGCCATACTACCAACAAACATTGAACCCAAGTTTGAAGGATGAAGACATTTTACCTGCAACACTGGCTCCTGAGTTGATTCAAGATTTATTGAAAGAAAAACTGGGATTCAATGGCTTGGTCATAACAGATGCCAGCCACATGTTGGGGATGACAGCAGCGATGCGCCGTGAAGACTACGTACCAGCAGCCATTGCTGCAGGTTGCGATATGTTCTTATTCTTCAATAACTTAGAAGAAGATTTTGAATTTATGCTCAATGGCTACCGCAAGGGAGTGATTACTGAGGAAAGACTTCATGATGCTCTCCGTCGCATTTTAGGTCTGAAAGCCAAACTAAATCTGCATATCAAGCAAGCGGAAGGCACCCTACTAAAATCAGCTGATGAATTGGCTATTATTGGCTGTGAAGAACACTTGGCTTGGCAACGTGAAGCAGCAGACAAAGCGATTACGCTGTTGAAAGATACACAGAAAAATCTTCCAATCAGTCCAGAAACCCATCGCAGAATCCGTTTGTATTACCTAGAAGGCGAAAAAGAAGGGATTATGGCGGCAAGTACAGAAGTGGTTGATAACCTTAAAGCTGCCCTAGAGGCGCGTGGTTATGAAGTGACCGTCAATGATGGTACGACTCGAATCAAAGGAAAAACGTTGCAATACCGAGAAGAAGTTGATTTAGCCTTGACTGTTGCCAATGTCATTGGATATGGGGCGCAGAATAATTACCGCATCCAGTGGAAAACAGCCATGTCCAATGAAGTTCCTTGGTATGTACATGAAGTTCCAACCATTTTCGTTTCACTAAACTATACAACTCACCTTCACGATGTTACCATGGTCAAAACTGCTATCAATGCCTACCATCATAATAAAAACACGATTGAATCCCTCCTTGATAAATTAGAAGGGAAAGATGCATTCTATGGTATGCCAAATGAAAATGTTTGGGCCAATAAATGGCAGGCAAAACTATAAGAACCTGTATCAACAGTTCAGCACTTCCATCTGAAGCTAGTTTTTTTCAAAATACAGTCAGAATTCCTTCAAAAAACTAGTTCTTATTTAAAATACTTCGCTTGTAAGTACATGTTCTAAATGTAAACTCCTTTCTATCCTAGATAGGGGGAGTTTTCTAGGAAGATTTCTTGCCAAACTTTCTTGTTTTTGATAGAATATTCTTAATTGAATAGAAGTCTGTGAGACTAGTACACCTATGGAAACTGCCCAGGGAGTTGAGCCGTGACTGTAAGCTCAATCAGTGAAAGTTGGTCGAATTCACTCACGCAAAGACTTAGAACTAAGGTCTGCTTAGCAGATGAAAACGGATGGTACCGCGTGACAACGCTCCGATACGAGTGGTGTCATGCGTTTTTTTATTGGAGGAATTATGTCAAACATTGAACAACAGTTGGCTGAATTAAGCCAAACTACACTTGAAAAGTTAAAAGAAATCCAGCACCAAGGAGAAAAAGAACTACAAGACCTGCGTGTTGCGGTTTTGGGTAAAAAAGGGTCCTTGACTGACTTGTTGAAAGGCTTGAAAGACCTATCTAACGACATGAAACCAATCGTTGGTAAGCAGGTCAATGAAGTACGTGATGTGCTGACAGCTGCCTTTGAAGAAACCGCTCAGAAGGTTGCAGCCGCAAAAATTCAACAGCAATTAGCGTCAGAAACCATTGATGTGACCTTGCCAGGTCGTCAGGTTAAGGTCGGAAAACGCCATGTCTTGACCCAGACTTCTGAAGAAATCGAAGATATTTTCTTGGGCATGGGCTTCCAAATCGTTGACGGATTTGAAGTGGAAAAAGATTACTATAATTTTGAGCGCATGAATTTGCCAAAAGATCACCCAGCACGTGATATGCAGGATACTTTCTACATCACAGAAGAAATTCTTATGCGTACCCATACGTCGCCTGTTCAGGCACGGACTATGGACCAGCATGATTTCTCGACAGGCGCCTTGAAGATGATTTCGCCTGGACGTGTTTTCCGTCGTGATACGGACGATGCGACCCACAGCCACCAGTTCCACCAGATTGAAGGCTTGGTTGTCGGTGAAAATGTATCCATGGGAGACCTCAAGGGAACTTTGGAGATGATCATCAAGAAAATGTTTGGTGAAGAGCGTCAAATTCGTCTCCGTCCATCATATTTCCCATTCACTGAGCCTTCTGTTGAGGTGGATGTTTCCTGCTTCAAGTGCGGTGGTGACGGCTGTAACGTATGTAAGAAAACAGGCTGGATTGAAATCCTCGGTGCCGGCATGGTCCACCCACAAGTGTTAGAAATGAGTGGTATTGACTCAACCAAGTACTCTGGCTTTGCCTTTGGTCTTGGTCAGGAACGGATTGCCATGCTCCGTTATGGAATCAACGATATTCGTGGATTCTATCAGGGCGATGTACGATTCTCGGAGCAATTTTAACGTAGCACTACTTAAGGCTGACATAGTCAGCTCTTAAGTAGACGGGAATCGCTATTCTGCGACTTCCCTAGCTACCTTACTAGGATTTCAAGCAAAAAATATCGTTTTGCTTGAAATCCGTCGTAATCCGATAAAATTAGTTGATTGTTGTTTGAGAGAAACGGTAGCTGCTATAGCGGTCTTCCTACTCACCTCACTAGGTTTAGAGTTGAAAAAGTATCGTTTTCAACTCTAAACCGTCGGACTCTGATACTCATAAATGGTGCTGAAGCACCTATTTATGAGACGACAGTCGCTATGGCGAACTGTCTAATCGTCTCACTAGGTTTCTGGTTGAAAAAGTATCGTTTTCAACCAGAAACCGTCGGACTCCGATACTCATAAATGGTGCTAAAGCACCTATTTATGAGACGGCAGTCGCTATGGCGAACTGCCTAATCGTCTCACTAGCTCTAAGGTTGAAAAAATGTCGTTTTCAACCTTAGAGCGTCGTAACCACGGACGAGTAAGTGAAGGTGGGAATCGCTATTCTGCGACTTTCCAGGCATATATAGAAAAGGGAGGTGCCAAAGTGCAGATTGACCCAATACAATTAGAAGAAGTTTCTATTCTACAAGATCTGGCTAAACAGACTTTTGCCGAAACCTTTGCTCACGATAATGATCCAAATGAACTGGAGGCATTCTTCGAGGAGGCTTATTCGCTGGAAGTCTTGACTAGGGAGTTATCGGATCCCAACTGCCAGCACTATTTTCTAAGAGTTGATTATCAGATAGCTGGTTATCTCAAGCTCAACCAGGGTCCTGCCCAGACGGAGCAGGAGCTGGAAAACGCCTTTGAAATCCAGCGTATCTATCTCTTGCAAGCTTTTCAGGGCCACGGTCTTGGGAAGGTCTTGTTTGATTTTGCTTTGGAAAAAGCAGAGCAGTCAAGCTGTGATTGGGTCTGGCTGGGAGTTTGGGAACATAATTACAAGGCTCAGAAATTCTATTCTAAATATGGATTTGAAAAATTTGGCCAGCATGAATTTGCGGTCGGTGATAAGATAGATGTGGATTGGCTACTAAAACGGCCTTTGCACCAGAAAGGATAATATGTTAGTAAGTTACAAATGGTTAAAAGAACTCGTTGACTTTGATGCGACAAGCCATGACTTGTCTGAAAAAATGTCAACAACAGGGATTGAGGTAGAAGGGGTTGAGCAAAAGAGTGCTGGTCTTTCTAAGTTGGTTGTGGGTCAGGTTGTGTCTGCTGAGCCAATTCCTGATACCCACCTCAACATCTGCCAGGTCAATGTCGGTGAGGAAGTTACGCAAATCGTTTGCGGTGCTCCAAATGTCAAGCCAGGCATCAAGGTGATCGTCGCTCTGCCAGGAGCTCGTATCGCTGGAAACTACAAGATTAAGAAAGGCAAAATCCGCGGCGTTGAGTCCTTGGGGATGCTCTGCTCATTGAGCGAAATCGGCGTGTCCGACTCTGTGGTGCCAAAAGTATATGCGGATGGAATCTACCACCTGCCTGAAGATGCAGTCGTGGGTGAGCCAGTCTTTTCATATCTGGACCTCGACGACGAGATTATCGAGCTGTCTATCACGCCAAACCGTGCCGACGCCCTCTCTATGCGTGGTGTGGCTCACGAAGTGGCTGCTATCTATGACAGCAAGGTCAACTTCAAGCCTGTGACCTTGGAGGAAAGCGACAAGAAGGCCAGCGATGTGATTGAAGTGGCCATTGAGTCAGACAAGGTGGCTGCCTACACAGCACGTGTCATTGAAAATGTGACTATCGCACCGAGCCCACAGTGGTTGCAAAACCTGCTCATGAACGCAGGTATCCGACCGCTCAACAACGTGGTGGACATCACAAACTACATCTTGCTCTACTTCGGTCAGCCAATGCACGCCTTTGACTTTGACAAGTTTGACGGCAAGAAAATCGTGGCTCGTCAGGCAAAAGAAGGTGAGAATTTGGTAACGCTTGACGGCGAAGAGCGTGACTTGATTACTGATGACATCGTCATTTCCGTTGCGGACAAGGCGGTTGCCCTCGGTGGTGTCATGGGTGGTGCCAACACAGAGATTGACAACAACTCTAAGACGGTTGTGCTGGAAGCTGCCCTCTTTGACGGCAAGTCTATCCGCAAGACCTCAGGTCGCCTCAACCTTCGCTCTGAGTCCTCTTCTCGCTTTGAAAAGGGCATCAATGTGGCGACCTTGAAGGAGGCCATGGACACAGCAGCTGCTATGATTGCAGAGCTGGCTGGCGGTCAGGTCTTGTCTGGTATCGTTTCTGAGGGTAGCGTGGACACTTCTGATGTCCCAGTCACAGCGACCATTGATTACGTTAACCGCTCGCTTGGTACCAACCTTGACTATGCCCAAATCGCAGACATTTTCCGTCGTTTAGGTATGGAAACAACTGGCGATGCAAGTCAGTTTACAGTAGCAGTACCGCGTCGTCGTTGGGACATTCGCATTCCAGCAGATTTGGTAGAGGAAATCGCTCGTATTTATGGCTATAATAATCTGCCGACCACTCTTCCCAAAGAGGACGGAACAGCAGGTGAGTTAACCCTGACCCAGAACATCCGTCGCCAGGTGCGTAGCCTGGCAGAAGGTGCAGGACTGACAGAAATCATTTCCTACGCCTTGACAACACCTGAAAAGGCTGTGGAGTTTGCGGCTCGTCCGACCACAGTGACTGAACTCATGTGGCCAATGACCGTTGACCGCTCTGCCCTTCGTCAGAACATGGTGTCTGGTATGCTTGACACAGTTGCCTACAACGTGGCTCGTAAGAACAAGAACTTGTCCCTCTACGAAATCGGTAAAATCTTTGAACAGTCTGGCAATCCAAAAGAAGACCTGCCACAAGAAATTAATAAATTTGCCCTTGTCTTGACTGGCTTGGTAGCTGAGAAAGACTTCCAGACACCAGCTGTGCCTGTTGATTTCTTCCATGCTAAAGGTATCTTGGAAGCAATCTTTGCTCACTACAAGTTGGCAGTTGACTTTGTGGCAACCAGTGAGATTGCTTCCCTGCACCCAGGTCGTACAGCTGAAATCCATTTGAATGGGGCGGTAATCGGCTTTGTCGGTCAGGTTCATCCTCAAACGGCTAAGGACTACGGTATTCCAGAAACCTATGTGGCTGAAATCAATCTGGATGCGATTGAAGAAGCCCTCCAGCCTGCTCAGCCATTTACCGAAATCTCCAAATTCCCAGCGGTCAGCCGTGATATTGCCCTGCTTTTGAGCAGCGATGTCAAACATCAGGATGTTCTGGATACGATTGCCGGTGCTGGCGTCAAACGCTTGACCAAGGTGACCCTCTTTGACGTCTATGCTGGCAGCAATATTGAGGCTGGTAAGAAGTCTATGGCTTACAACCTGACCTTCCAGAATCCTGCGGACAGCCTGACGGATGAAGAAGTGGCCAAGTACATGGAGAAAATCAGTAAGTCGCTGGTGGAGCTTGGTGCTGAAATTCGTTAATTTGTAAATCCTAGTCTGCGGGCTAGGATTTTTGAGAGGATGATATGAGTACTCAAGATATTCAAGAAAAATTTTTTCGAGATGGGAAGTTGCTTGTCATTCCGAAAAAGCTGAAAAGTAAGCAGGTCTTGTTTGCCTACTTACAAGAAGAATTAGCTAAGAAGGGCTCGACATTCACCGAAAAAGAGGTTAATGCCTTTCTAGCTGAGATTTATGATGACTATGCTATATTGAGACGCTACTTGGTAGACTACGGCTGCTTATCGCGTGACCAGTATGGTTTGGAATACAGAATAGAAGAAAAGAGATGATTGCGGTCATCTCTTTTAATTTAGAAAAATCCGAATATCAACCGCAAATTATTTGACAAGTATATACATATATAGAATAATTGAACTGCAATTGTTTAATCTATCTTTTATTATATTATTTTTCGCTTTCTTGGATTTGGACATATTTCACATATTGTTAAAGAATTTAAAAAGTAAACAAAAATACTATAAAAATAATTAGGAGTACATTTATGGATAAGAAACAAAGTTTTTCTTTGAGAAAATTAAGCGTAGGGTTGGTTTCAGGGGTTATTGGCACTATGCTATGTTTTGGCTTAGTAGTTGTATCTGCTGAAGAACTGGTCTTGTCGGCTGACCAATCGCCTTCTCTTGTAGGAAATGTGACAAATCCGGAAGAGAAGAATGATATGGAGGAGATAGGGGGAAGGCTTATTAATGAGCATTCTGTTGTTGAAATTAATACCAGTAAAGATTATGGAAGTACAGAAGGTAAGATTGAAGATGTAGCTGTTTCAGAACCAGTTGAAAATCTGTCAGACAGCTCAATATTGGACACTGAACAAACTGATAACGTCCTGAACAATGAAACAAAACAAGTAGATGAAAACACAGATTTACAATCAGAAAGTGTTAATCCTATTGAAGCGAAAATTGTTGGAAACAGTTTCAGTGATTCTCAATTTAGTCAAGAAACACGAATAGACAACGAACAAAAACGAGCAATCTCTAAAGTAACAAATATTTGGAGTGCCAATTCAATTTCAGAAGTTAAGGAAGAAATTGAACGCCAGAAAAAACAGGGATTAGAGTCTTATGTTGTCCAGTGGGGGGATACTCTGTCTAGTATCTCAATGGCTAGCAACCATACAGTTAGTAGTCTTGCTGCTATTAATAATATTAAAAATATTGATTTAATTTACACAGGTCAGCTATTAAACGGAGTTATTCCTCAAGTTAATCAAATAGAAAATGCAACTATAGAACTTGAAAAAGAAAAGGCTCTTAAAAAAATAAAAGGAAAGTGGAGATTGAACACTGAAGATGTAGTTGGTAAGGAGATTGCGCGCCAAGAAAAGCTGGGTTTTAATGATTATGTTATCCAGTGGGGAGATACCCTATCTATTATTTCGAAAGTAACAGGAAAACCATTAAATCAAATTGTAAGCGAGAATAGAATTGTTGATCCAAACTTAATTTATACAGGTCATATACTCAAAGGGATTTTGTCTCCTGTCTTAAATTTGAATAAAAATATTGCTATCAATTCAAATTCACAACATGCAGTGCAACTGAGCGATTTGGTAGTTAATGAATTAGAAAATAAACAAGCGGATGAAACCGATCCTAAAAAATCGGAAGTATTGCCTTCAAATACAGAAATTGCTAACAAGAATGTTTTACCTACTCAAGAGGGAAGTTCAGAAAATAGTGCAAAACCAATCACAACATTAGAGATTCAAGTGGGACCTGTAGACGGCACAATTAATAAGGAGATTATTAAAGAAATACCTAGTGAAACTGAGTTAGTTCATCCGAAACCTGAAGAGGAAAAAGTTGAAGAAGGATCTAAAGTAGAAGAGGTAATCAAGCAAGTAGAGGACCCAATAAAAAATGAGGAAGAGCCAGCTAAATATATAGTAGTTTCTGGGTATGCTTACAATAGTGAGAATACTTTGTTAGAGGAGACGGAGATAAAGATTAGCTCGGTAACTTCAGCTTCAATTATTGCTAAAACAGATGTGACAGGTTATTTTTATGCACATTTAAAAGAAGGTGAGGTTCATACTTTAGAAGCAGAAGACTTTAGAGTAGAAGTTGCAACTAAAGTCGGAAATGAACCAGAAATTCATAATATTTTGGGTAAATTTGAAACTGGTAGAGTTTGGTCTGAAGACAATGATGAATTGCGTCTAAAAAGTAATGTTATCTTTTTGGACGATGCAAAATTTGTGACTGAATTTGCAGATGAAAATACGGTAATTTTATCAAACATTGCCGATGTTAGAGTTGGGGATATTGTTGTCGTCCCACCGGCTAAAATCTATGAAGAACCGAGAGTTATCCAGGTTGTTTCAGTTGACACAACTGATGGACGGACAAAGATTCAATATGTAACACCAAATCTTTTTGATGTCATTAATCATTTAGACATTAAGAATGAAGAATTTGATTTAGCTAATGCCTATTTTGTTCCAGCTGACGGAGTGACAGTCTTGAAAGAAGATGTTGCTGATGAAACTGGGATGAGAACTATAGAATTAGGAGTGTCTGTAAAGTATTCAAAAAGTATCGGGGACAAACTTGATTTAACATCAAATTCAGAATTTAGTTTGAAAGGTAACGTAGACTTGAAAGTTGGTGGTAAACTCAAATCAGAGGCCATCACAATACCGGATATTTCAAAGTTTGAACTTGGAAAATTTGATTTACCTCAATTTGATCTTTCTAACAGTTTGGAACTTGCTATTGAAGGAGGCGTCGAGGTTGCAACAAAGACTAAATTAGATAAAGAAGATGTTAAAGTAATATTTGGAAGGCTAATAATTCCAACAAATTTCCCAGGTTTCTCCATAGATATTCCAATTACTGCTAAATTAGAAATCGGGGGGAAATTAAAATATAGCTTCGGAGGAAGCAGTATTATTACTAATACAGTTAAATTGAATAACTTTGTTCCAGAATTTAGTTCAAATGTGGAATTTAAGTTTGATTTAGCTAAATTAAAAGCTGAAGCTGAAATGAAAATTGGACCAGAATTGCAGGTAAAATTAGCTGTCCTATCTCTACCAATTATGTCAATTAATGGATTTGCTGGGTTCGGCGCAAGTACAGAAATAGAAGGGGCTACATATGCTAATGTGAATTTGAACTCTAATGCGGAAGACACAGAAAAGGCTGGAGTAAAAGTATCGAAAAAATTAAGCGGAGAGATATTTGGTTTTGGAGAACTTGAAGGAAGATTTGATCTTATTGAAGATGGTGTGAAAAAAATAAATTTAAACAATAAGGAAAAATTGTTGAAAAATTTAGAAATAAAGTTTTTTGATGCTAAATTTTCACTTCTTAAATACGAACTCCTCCTTGATAGCAATGGCAATATTGTCGGAGAAACTGAAAAGGAGAGTGGAAAATATGAGTTTGTTGGAAGCACAGGTGGCTACGATCAAACAGATAGATTTCAAGTAACCAAGCCCCTTTCTGGATTAAAAATTGAGCAAGATGAAAATAGTGGAGTCAAAGTTTCTGTTAATTTTGATAAAATCAGGCAATATGAAGGGAAAGGTAGACAGATAGCAGAGTATACCTGGGACTCTATCTGGGGGAACAAGGAGTATGGAGAATTTTATGGAAAAACAGAATTTTTTGTGGAAGTAGCAAAAACTCAACATATAAAATTTAATGATAGTAAAAAATTAGATCTCACCCCTTATGGATCAAATAGTGAAATAATGGAATTATTGAAAGATATGTATATTGAAATACCCCAATATGACTTTTCAAGTCCTTGGGATTCAGGTTATTTATTCCATAATCCAGAAGGTACAATACTAGTTGGCAATGAGCTGTATGATTTGAATGACGGAGTGCATAGATTTTCTTTATTGCCAGAAAAAGAGGGTGAGTATGAAATGTTCATTGTCCGTAAGTTTACAAGTAATCCAGGATTTCATGGGATTGTTATCTATCCAATTGTGATTTCATTTGACGATCTCACTCCACCGAATTTTGAAATATACTCTTTGAGTTCTAGCTTTGATAGGTATTTCGTTGATGGAACCAAACCAGGATCTTATCAGGGTGGGGAGTATGATAGGGTATTTGAAAAATCTTATATTACATTCACAAATGAAAAAACGAAACAAAGTATTACGGAACTTACAGAATCAAGAACATTCTTTATTGACAGAGATATTTTTACTGCAAATGCTAGAATAAAAGTAGAAGCTGAGGATATGTATGGAAACAAATCTGAACCATTTTACATTCAACTAGATGACAATGGAAACTTTTATTCAAAAGTAGGAGTTGTTTAGAATAGAAGAAAAGAGATGATTGCGGTCATCTCTTTTGTCTTACAAAATAAAGGGTTCAATCTTCAACTCTATCTGGTTGCCATACTTGGCTAGTAAGTCGTCTGCCAGGGGATGATAGAGTTCTCTTAGTTGTTCAATCTTGTCAGGGAATTGCTTGCCGATGTAGTCAAACTTGCATTCGATGGTTAAGAAAAGTTGGTGGAAGAGTTCGTTCATCTCATTCAATCGGGCAGTCATTTCTTCATCCTCTTTGAGAAAATCAGGAATTTCTGAGCGATTGTTGACAAAACCGTCGATGAGTTTTACGGGGAAAGAGCCGTATTCTAGGACAAATTCGTACATGGGGTTCTCCTTGCCTTACTATTGATAAGACTATTGTAGCATAGTTTGGAATGTGACAAAAGAATTTCAACTTTATTGCAGTTTAAGTTTTGTTTAACATTACTTTCAGTTTCGTTTAAAGGTTGTTCAGTAAACTATGTATTGTAAATGAGGCAGGCAACTGCTAAGAAGTTTTTTAGATAAAAGAGAGAAAAACATGAAAACTAGAATCGTACAAAAACAATTTAAACGTAAAGAAACAAAATACATCGTTGATAAAGAAACATTTGCACTACTTGAAAAAGATTTACAGAAACATATGGTTTCAGACGAGTTTGCAACGTCAACCATTACAAATATATATTTCGATAATGAAGATTTCGATATGATTCAAGATTCTATTGCTAAAAAGAATGGTCGTGAGAAGATTCGCATGCGTGTCTATGATGCCAAACCATCTGAATCTAGTCAGGCCTTCCTTGAAATCAAGAAAAAAGAAAACAAAATCGGTTACAAATATCGTCTTACTTCAAACCCAGTTTCCGTAACAAATTATATTGAAAACGGAGTGATTGATTCAACTATTAAAGATGAAAAAGTCACCTCAGAATTGGAACAATTGAGAGAACGTTACGGTACAATTAAACCTAAAATGTATATTTACTATGATCGTGTTTCCTATAAAGGGATTGAAGATAGAAAAGTTCGACTCACAATTGACAAGAATTTGCTCTACCGCGATTATGATGTAGATGCCATGGAAGGTAAGTTTGGTAAAGACCTTTTGGATCCTACAAAAGTTATCATGGAAGTAAAGGTTCCTGAAGAGCGACCAGAATGGTTGGTAGCCTTGCTTGAAAAATATCAAATTGAAAAACAATCATTCTCAAAATATGGCAATGCCTATAAACTTGCCCACAACATCACCGGAGAGGAAGTAAATCAACATGCAGCTGTTTAATAGCATTTTTTCAACAGCCAATAGCAGTATCACCTTAGCGCAGATGTCCATGGTTTTTGGAGTCAGTCTGGCCATGGGTATCCTGCATGCTGCTGTGTACAAATACAAAGCCAATTACACGAAAGAATTCGTCATTACATTAAGCCTAATGCCAACCCTAATTGCTGTTATCATTGCCTTGGTAAATGGTAATTTGGGTGCAGGTGTTGCGGTTGCAGGGACCTTTAGTTTGATTAAGTTCCGTTCTGCCGCTGGTTCATCAAAAGAGATGTTGGCCATCTTGCTAGCGATGGCAATCGGTTTGGCAACGGGTATGGGATTCCTAGGTTTGGCGATCTTTATGACTCTTGTTTTATCGGTATGTATCCTTATTTTTGAAAATAGTAGTTTTGCGCAAGTCAATCAAAATCGTCGCCATCTTTTGGTAACTGTACCAATGAATTTTGATTACGATCAATTTTTTGAAAAACAATTTGGTAAGTCTTGTAAGCAATCTGATTTAATTTCCCTCAAGTATAAAAAGAAAAAAGAAGCACTTGTCTTAGAATATCAAGTCCTACTCGATAAGAAAATTACAGACAAACGATTGGTCGATACAGTATTATCAGCCGGTCCCTTGGATGTCGTATTGAATAAACAAATGCCTAAGAAGAAATATTTGTAATAGCAAAGAAGCCCAGGACTTCCAAGGGCTTTTTCTGTTTCACTTGTGAAAAGAGGTTCTTAGATTATTCTTCATAAAAATCAACGCTGTAATCCAGCAGTTTGTTCCCATCATAGCGGAAGCAGGCAGAGAAGAATGGACGGTTTTCCAAGAGCCATTCTTGAAAATGCCGATCGCCTTCCCAAGTTGGTTTGGAGAGCACTTGGTCATAAGGAACCCATTCTAAATCTCCTTCGTTGCATTCTATTAGGTTTCCCTCAAAGCCAGTTATCTTAAAGACATAGGTGTACCAGTCAGTGTTTGGAGTAAAGTCTGGAAAGGTGATGACCCCTTTGAGGGCATGCTTGGTGACGGTCAGTCCTGTTTCTTCAAAGACCTCGCGAATGGCACAGGCTTGTGGAGTTTCACCAGGTTCCAACTTGCCACCGACCCCAATCCATTTTCCTTGGTGGACATCGTTTTCTTTTTTATTGCGATGGAGTAGGAGAAATTCTTTGCCATTATCAATGTAGCAAATCGTCGCTAGTTGGACAGGTTTTTTGGTCATAGTAGCTCCTTGAAAATCATTTCCTCCATTATATCACAAAGCTAGTCGATGGGTATGGGCTAGATTAAAATTGGTCGGGGACAGTTTCTGCATTCGGAAGTTGAAAGCCCTTTTCTGAAAACAGTTTTTGAGGTATAATAAGAACATCAAACTATTTAGGATGCACTATGTCAAAACAAGAACAAATCGAACAAACAATTTATCAATTATTGGAATTATTGGGTGAGGACCCGAATCGTGAAGGTTTATTAGATACGCCTAAACGGGTCGCTAAGATGTATTTAGAGATGTTTAACGGCCTAGAAGAGGATCCCAAAGACCAATTTACAGCTGTCTTTTCAGAGGGACATGAAGAGGTTGTTTTGGTAAAGGATATTCCTTTTCATTCTATGTGTGAACACCATCTTGTCCCATTTTATGGTATTGCCCATGTTGCCTATATTCCGAGCAAGGGGCGTGTGACAGGTCTTAGCAAGTTGGCGCGTGCAGTCGAAGTAGCCAGTCGTCGTCCTCAATTGCAGGAACGCTTGACCCATCAGGTTGCCCATGCCCTTCAAGATGCCCTTGAACCAGAAGGTGTTTTTGTCATGGTAGAAGCAGAGCATATGTGCATGAGTATGCGAGGGATTCGTAAGCCAGGTAGCAAGACAGTGACTACAGTTGCCCTTGGCAAATACAAGGAAGATGCCATCTTACGCCGTGAACTCTTGTCCATGATCCACAATAAATAGGAGGTTCTATGTCAATTGAACAATTAGCCCATCAAGTAACCATTATGGGGATTCTCAATGTGACCCCAGATTCATTTTCAGATGGGGGTAACTATAATGAGGTAGAATCTGCCCTGATTCAAGTAGAAAAGTTGTTGGCAGACGGCGCGACTGTCATCGATGTTGGTGGGGAGTCCACTCGTCCAGGTGCAAGCTTTGTGTCTGAAGAAGACGAGATTGCTCGCGTGGTTCCGATTATCCGCGCTATCAAAGAAAACTATGACTGTCTTGTCAGCATCGATACCTATAAAACAGGCACAGCACGTGCAGCCTTGGAAGCAGGAGCAGATATTTTAAATGATGTCTGGGCAGGACTTTATGATGGAAATATGTTTGCACTGGCTGCGGAGTACAAGGTACCAATTATTCTCATGCACAACCAGAAAGACGAAAGCTATGCGGATGTTGTTGGAGAGGTCAAAAACTTTCTGACCGAGCGTGCCCAAGCAGCACTTGATGCTGGTGTTTCCGCAGACCAGATTTGGGTAGACCCAGGATTTGGTTTTTCAAAAAATGTCCAACATAATCTGGACCTCTTGCAAGGTCTGGAACATATTACTGCTCTCGGTTATCCCGTTCTATTTGGAATATCTCGTAAGCGCGTGGTGGACTATCTGCTTGGTGGAAATAGCTTACCGACTGACCGCGATCAAGCAACGGCAGCCTTGTCTGCCTGGGCAGTCCAAAAAGGCTGTAAAATGGTCCGTGTTCACAATGTCGCTGCCAACCGTGACATCGTTAAAGTTTGGGACCAATTGACTTCTGGAGGTCAACATGGATAAGATTTCTCTTAATAAATGTCGCTTTTACGGCTACCATGGTGCCTTCAAAGAAGAACAAGTTCTTGGTCAAATTTTCACAGTTGACTGTGACTTGTTTGTTGACTTGACAGCAGCTTCACAAACTGACAATTTAGAAGATACGGTTCATTACGGTATGGTCTTTGAAACCATTAAAGCAGTTGTGGAAGGCAAACCCTACATCCTTATAGAAAAGGTAGCAGGTGTTATTTGTCAGGAGATTTTTGATCAATTTCCAAAGGTGGAGAAGATTCGCTTGGCCATTTACAAGGAGAATCCGCCTATTGCTGGACACTATGATTCTGTCGGGATTGAATTGGAGCGTGAACGACCATGAAGCATCTAGCCTATCTCAGTATCGGAGGGAACATGGGCAATCGGAAAGCCTATTTACAGGCAGCCCTAGACAAATTAGCCAGTCATCCTGACTGCCGACTTGGTTTGGTTTCACCCATCTATGAAACACCAGCTTGGGGCAAGACAGATCAGGCTAATTTCCTCAATCTGGCCTGTCAGGTTGAAACAGATTTATCTGCCCAAGACTTTTTAGGCCTTTGCCAGCAGATTGAACTGGATCTGGATCGGGTCAGGATTGAAAAGTGGGGCCAACGTACCATTGATTTGGATATTATTTTTTGGGATGAGGAGAAGATTCAAGAAGAGAATCTGATTGTTCCCCATCCTTACGCCCATGAAAGAGCATTTGTTCTTTTACCACTGGCTGATATTGCAGCAGATTATCGACATCCTGGCCTTGGTCAAAGGGTAGAAGAGCTAGTAAGTAATTTAGGAGATACTTCAGACATTAAAAAAATCTCCCTTGACTAAAAAGGGAAACTAAGGGGAACTATGGAGATTTTAGCAATTTTAGGAGTTTTATTGGCTATTGTAGCCATTGTTTATTGGACATCAAAAAATTTACATGTTATCATTGCGGCACCACTAGCTAGTTTAATCATCATTCTGACCAATCAGATGAATGTTTTGGAAGTTATGTTGGGCAAAGAGCAGTCTTATATGGCAGGCTTAGCAGGTTTTTTGATTAATAATTTTGCCATCTTTATGTTGGGGTCTATCTTGGCACGTTATATGGAGGCAAGTGGAGCTACGCAGACGATTGCCAATAGCATTTTGAAAGTAATGGGAAAAGATAGTCCCTATAAGGGCTTGTTAGCCATCACTTTGATTGCTTCCATTCTGACCTATGGTGGTGTGAGTATTTTTGTAGTCATTTTTACCTTGCTTCCCCTTTCACGCCCCCTCTTTAAAGAGTTGAATATCAACTGGGCACTTTTTCCGATTCCTGTCTTTTTGGGAGCAGGTACTTATACGATGACCACGCTTCCGGGTGCTCCGTCTATTCAAAATGTCATTCCGACAAAGGTTTTGGGAACAAGTTTGACGGCAGCTCCATTGATTAGTTTGGCAGCGAGCTTGACACTTCTCGTATTCGGTTTGCTTTATATGGCCTATTGTCTCAGTAAGAGTCTGGCAAATGGTGAAACCTATAATGAAGAAGAGGATGAAGTAGCAGTAATGATAGCTGAAAAGAAACCAAATCTGTTTCTGTCAGTTTTGCCACTCATTAGTCTAATTGGAACAATCTTTCTTCTAAACAAGTTGCCAAATGTCTTGGCAATCGGTTTGCTAGTTTCAATTCTCTTATCGGCCTTGATTTTCTATCCCTATCTGCCAAATCAAAAAGAAATCTTGAACACTGCTGCGACAGCGTCTATTGTACCAGCCTTTGCCACATCTAGTACAGTAGCATTTGGTACAGTCTTGACCTTGTCAGCTGGTTTCGCAGTTATTCAGGAGTGGATCCAACAAATTCCAGGTTCGCCTTTGATTAGCTTGTCTGTGTCAACAGCCCTACTCAGTGGTATTATTGGTTCATCCTCTGGTGCGGTTGGGATCGCTTCAAGTAATTTTCTCCCTGCCTATTTGGAAATGGGGATTAATCCAGAGTTGCTACATCGTGTAGTAGTTGTTGCATCAGCTATCTTGACAGTTGTGCCTCAGTCTGGCGTGATGATTACCTTCCACAATCTTTCGAAATTAAGTATGAAACGTGGACTCAAGTATTCGTTTATCCTAGTGACAGTTGGGCATTTGTTAGCCTTACTTGTGATTTTACTGTTGGCGCCTTTGCTATATTAGGATTGATTAACAAACAAATAAAAGCCCTGCCAAATGGCGGGGCTTTTATGCACGAATAACAAGAAGTGGCTTAAGACCAAAACTTCTCTGCAATTTCTTGGCCTTGTTTAATTTTTGCCCACTGTTGCGGGATGGCCAATTCATTACCTGAATCACATGAAGCGAATCCACATTGATGTGACAAGTAGAGACGCTCTTTTGGAATAATCTTGCTTGCTTCCTCGAGTAATTTATAAACACGTTCTTCATCATCCAAATCAGAAGTTTTACTTGAAAGTAGACCAAGAACGACTTCGACATTCTTATCACGCAAGCTTTCCAAAGCTTTTAAATCACCTGCACGTTCATCATCCCACTCAAGGAAGAATCGATCGTATTTTTGGTCACGCAGGAATTTTTCAGCAATGGCTTCGTAAGTTCCGCCAGCTGCTGAGCGGCTTTCATAGTTACCACGGCAGTTGTGCGTCCAGACGGTCAAGCCAATTTCATGTCCGTAATCAATAACAGCATTATTGATAGCAACAAACTCGTCAGCCAAAGCAGCCAATGCTTCAGAATCGTCTTGTGGCAAGAAAGGTACAGGGTTAGCAGGGTCGAATAATTCCCAAAGGCAGTCATCGAATTGAACGATTTGTCCACCAGCTTCCTTGTACTGGTCTAAAAATTCTCTATAGGCAGCCAATAAAGCTTCTTTCAAATCCTCACGTGTTTTATAAACTTGGTCTGGACCGACTTGACCATTGAAGAGAACAAGCTCGGTAAAGGCATGGGCAGGTCCCCATACAGTTAACTTTGTATCAGTTTCACCAGCTAGTTCTTTAACTTTTTTATAAATGTCAATGAAATGGTGATTTTTTGCTGAAAGAGGACCGGTGATACGTAATCCAATATCCTTACGTGTTTCAAAAATTTGTCCATCATGGTCTTTAAAAGGATAACCATGCTCAGCAATGTAACGCTCGATACCATCGAAGCCCCAGACAAAGTCAAGATGCCACATTGATTTTGAAAACTCACCGTCTGTTACAATATCAATACCATTTGCTTTTTGTTCAGCGACAATCGCTTCGATAGTTGCAGCTTCAGTTTCTTGATAGTCATCAAAGGCATCGTAGAATGGGTATTGGATATTGTCACGATGCTCAATTTTACGTTTAAATTCTCCTAAGTTTGCTGGTCGAAGAAGTGAACCGACTAATTGGAATCTTGAAGTTGTCATATATGTATCTCTCTTTCTTTCGTTTTAGTGATGAACCTATTCTAACTCATAAGCTATCATTTGAAAAATAGTTATTTTCATGGCAAATCCATAGTTAAAAACTATAACTAGAAAAAATAGACGGAAATAACTTTCTATCATTTGTCAACTATGGTATAATCGAAAGTGCTGAAATCCGAACATTAGGAGACTTAGGAGAAAAATGAAAAAACAATCACCCTTTATAATTGCAGGAATCGTCATGCTAGGGGTCGTGATGCGTGCCCCCTTTACAGCTTTACCTGCTATTTTGACAGATGTGGCAGCAGGACTGGGAGTAGAAGTGAGTTCATTAGGAATTTTAACCTCTATTCCGCTCATCATGTTTGCTCTCTGTTCATCCTTAGCACCGCGTCTTGCGGCTAAGTTTGGCATGGAAAAACTAATGGCCCTGGTCTTACTGGTCATGGTGCTTGGTTCAGGGATGCGAGTTCTCAACTTACCAGCCCTTTACATTGGTACTATGCTTGTTGGTGCTACAATAGCGTTTATTAATGTTTTGCTACCAAGTTTGGTTGCGGCTAATTTTCCAAAGAAAATTGGTCTGTATACGACGATTTATATCACTCTCATGGGGGTGGCGGCAACAGTTGCATCCATGATTGCTGTTCCAATTGTATCCTCTAGTTCTTGGGAATTTTTTATTCTGTTAATTACAGGATTGGTGTTTATGGCTTTCCTAATCTGGTTGCCTAATGTAAAAAATAACCATCGATTTGCAAGTGAGAACCAAGGAAAACAGAAATCATCTATCTGGAAAAATAAAGCAGCGATTGCCTTTTTGATATTTGGTGGGCTACAATCAGTCCTCTACTATACAGAGATTACCTGGTTGCCAACCATTTCTCAATCAGTTGGCTTTAGTAAGGCAGAAGCAGGTCTAATGGCTGGTTTCTTTAATATGACAGCTATTCCCATGTCAATGATTATCCCAGCTGTTCTTTCCCGTCAGACAAAAGAAATGCGTCGAAATATCATGCTGGCTATTTCATCTGTTACCTTGCTCGGCTTGGCTATGATGGCATTGATTCCGACCAATCTCATTCTTTGGTCAGCACTTCACATTATTTTAAGTTTTTCAAATGCAGCCCTCTTCCCTTATATGATGTTGAGCTTTACTTTGAAAACAAGCAACAGCCAAGCTACTGCCCAGCTATCAGGAATGGTGCAGACAGGTGGCTATCTCATTGCAGCATTTGGACCAGGCCTTCTCGGTTATAGCTATCCAATCTTCGGAAACTGGATGCCATTGATTCTTGCTCTGGCTATCGTCACACTTGCCATGATGTGGACTATTGTTCTGATCGAAAAAGAAGATATTATCTTATAAAGTATAATCCCTTAAGAAGGCTGGCATTTTTCTGTGAAAATGGCAGAGCTTCTAAGGGATTTTTTGTCAAACAAAAAAGCTGGACTCCTGCCAGCTTTTTAATGTGCGACACGACGGCGCGCAGCTTTTTTGCGATTTTCTTCAATGAAGGCTTCTTTCTTTTCTTCTGGTTCAATGATTGTTTTGTGAACGGTGAAGACTGCACCTGCTGCAAGAGCAACTGTAGAAAGAACACCTGTTAAGAAACCTTTACCAAAACCTTTAGCCATAGTTATTTCTCCTTTACTTGTGTTATAATAGATTTTAGCGAAAAAACAAAATATTTTCAAGGAAAAAGATGAAAACTAAAGTTATTGTGGTCATTGGACCAACTGCGGTAGGAAAAACTGCTTTAGGAATTGAATTGGCCCAGCGCTACAAGGGAGAAATTATCAGCGGTGATAGCCAGCAAGTCTATCGCAAACTGGATATTGGTACGGCAAAGGCTAGCCCAGAAGAGCAGGTTGCTGCGGTTCATCACTTGATTGATGTCAGAGATGTGACCCAGGGCTATTCGGCTTATGAATTTGTAGCAGAAGCCAAAGCTTTGATTGCAGGCATTACCAGTCGTGGCAAGCTGCCTATTATCGTGGGTGGGACAGGGCTTTACATTCAGAGCTTGCTTGAAGGCTACCATCTGGGCGGGCAGGTTGACCAGGAGCAAGTTCTGGCCTATCGGGCGGAACTCGACTGCTTGTCTGACGAGGTTTTGGAAGCAATGGCAGAGCAGGCAGGTTTGACGGTTGATGGAAACAGCCGACGGAGAATTATTCGTGGACTTGAGTTGAAAAAATTTGGAAAAAACTTAGAAAATACAGAGTCAGAATATGAGCCTCTTTACATCTGCCTGACGGATGACAGACAGGTTCTTTACGACCGCATCAATCAGCGAGTGGATAAGATGATGGCGGCGGGCTTACTAGATGAAGTTAGCTGGCTCTACCAAGAACATCCCCAAGCCCAAGCTGCTATGGGAATTGGCTACAAGGAGTTTTTCCCATACTTAGCAGGTCAAATCAACCTAGAAGAAGCAGTTGATAAGGTCAAGCAAAATAGCCGTCGCTTCGCCAAACGCCAATTGACCTGGTTTAGAAATCGCATGCAGGTTCCCTTTTATTCAGTAGGCGAACCAGATTACAAGTTGCAGATTTTCACCGCCGTGGAGGAATTTTTAAATGATTGAAACGCAGAAAGAACAAGAACGCGCTCTCCTGGTCGGAGTGGAATTACAGCAGACAGACAACTTTGACATGTCCATGGAGGAGTTGGCAAGCCTGGCCAAGACAGCTGGGGCTGTAGTCAAGGGAGTCTACACTCAAAAACGGGAAAAATATGACAGCAAGACCTTTGTCGGCTCAGGGAAACTAGAAGAAATTGCCCAGATGGTCG
Organism: Streptococcus suis YS56; assembly: GCF_000440115.1. Classification (GTDB taxonomy): domain Bacteria; phylum Bacillota; class Bacilli; order Lactobacillales; family Streptococcaceae; genus Streptococcus; species Streptococcus suis_L. Next base: position 53,109 of record NZ_ALMY01000004.1, read on the forward strand.
AAGCTGACGAGATTGATACGGTTATTGTCAATAACCGACTGACACCCCGTCAGAATGTCAATTTGGAGGAGATTTTAGGTGTCAAGGTTATCGACCGCATGCAGTTGATTTTGGATATTTTTGCCATGCGGGCACGGAGTCACGAAGGGAAACTGCAGGTCCACTTAGCCCAGCTCAAGTACATGTTGCCACGTTTGGTTGGACAAGGCATCATGCTCAGTCGTCAGGCAGGTGGTATCGGCTCTCGTGGACCAGGTGAAAGCCAGTTGGAGCTCAACCGTCGAAGCATTCGCAACCAGATTCACGACATCGAACGCCAACTCAAAACGGTGGAGAAGAACCGAGCTACTGTCCGTGAACGCCGTCTGCAATCAGGCGTTTTCAAAATCGGCTTGATTGGCTATACCAATGCTGGCAAGTCCACTATTATGAACGCCATGACTGACAAGAGACAGTACGAGGCAGATGAACTCTTTGCGACGCTTGATGCCACGACCAAGCAGATTAACTTGGCCGACAAGTTCAACGTGACCCTGACCGACACGGTTGGTTTCATTCAGGACCTGCCGACTGAGTTGATTTCTGCCTTCAAGTCCACCTTGGAGGAGTCCATGAACGTGGACCTCTTGCTCCATGTCATCGACGCTTCTGACCCCAATCACAGCGAGCAGGAGCAGGTGGTCTTGGATATTTTGAAAGATCTGGATATGCTGGATATTCCTCGTCTGGCCCTCTACAACAAGCTGGACAAGACGGATGACAGCTTTACCCCAAGTCAGTTTCCTCATGTCATGCTGTCTGCTAAGGATGAAAATGCCAAAGGCCATATTCAGATGATGGTCTTGGCCAAGATTAAGACCATGTTTGAACGATTTGAGGTCAGGGTGCCACTTGCTGAATCTTATAAATTGCATGATTTAGCTACTCTAGCCCTAATAGAAAATCGGATCTACGAAGAGGATGTGGAAGTGGTATCAGGCTATATCGCTTCCAGCAATAAATGGAAGTTGGAAGAATTTTATGACGGATTATCTTGATTTGGCAATCAAATACGGTGGCTTTACCAGTCTGGACAAGGTCTATCTGGCTAAGAAATTAGTCGATTTGACTGACCAACAAAAACTAGATTTTATCACGCCACCGCCTTCGGTGCTCAATGCCTATTTTGCGGAAATCTACCAGAAACAAGGAGCAGAAGAGGCGACGAACTACTATCTCACTCTATCTCAGCAGCTCTGCCTTTTTCCAAAAGAACCCAGCTTTGCTGAAAGCAAACCCTTTGTCCGCCTGAATTTATCAGGTAAGTCTTTCGGATTTGCCTATGTGTCGGCTGATGGTCTGGCCCAGGTTTTTTCGGAAGGAGCAGAGGAAGTGACAGATAGCTTGCTCTTTGAAATTGCCCAAGTCTTTCCCCACTATGTCGTCTTTGTGGAGGAGGGCAAGATTTTTATGAAAGTCAATCCCTTTGAGGAGGCCGAGTTAAAGGAAGTTGAAACAGACTACCTTTTGACCCAAGTGGAGACGACAGAAGGTTTGGTCAAGATTTCAGGCTTTAATCAGGAAGAAGTGCTGGAAGTGGCGGACGGATATGCTGGCCAGTATTACTATGTCTGGTCGGGTCGCTCTGCAATTTTATATATAAAACATTAGAAAGTAAACAATGCAAATTCAATTTTTAGGTACGGGGGCTGGACAGCCCTCCAAGGCTCGAAATGTATCCAGTTTGGCCTTGAAACTCTTGGATGAAATCAATCAGGTTTGGTTATTTGACTGTGGTGAAGGAACTCAAAATCAAATTTTGGAAACGACTATTCGCCCACGTAAAGTCGCAAAAATCTTTATCACTCACCTGCACGGAGACCATATTTTTGGACTGCCTGGTTTTTTATCTAGTCGTTCTTTCCAGTCAAGTGAGGAGCAGACTGATATTGATATTTACGGTCCTGTGGGCATTCGTTCCTTTGTCTTAGCAAGTTTGAAAGTATCAGGGACACGCCTACCTTATCGCATTCATTTTCATGAGTTTGATGTGGATACGGTAGGTCAGGTCCTAGAAACAGACAAATTCACGGTATTCGCTGAAAAACTGGACCATACCATTCCTTGTGTCGGCTATCGTGTCATCCAAAAAGATTTGGAAGGGACCTTGGATGCAGAGGCTCTGCGCGCGGCAGGTGTACCATTTGGTCCCCTTTTTGGAAAAATCAAAAATGGTCAAAATGTGACGCTAGAAGATGGGACTGAAATTATCGCGAGTGACTATATTTCTCCTCCTCGGCCTGGTAAGGTGGTGACCATTCTTGGTGATACGCGCAAGTGTCATGCTAGTGTCCGTCTGGCTGTCAATGCTGATGTGCTGGTGCATGAGGCGACTTACGGAAAAGGCGATGAGAAGATTGCTCGCAAGCATGGGCATTCGACCAATATGGAAGCCGCTCAGGTTGCCAAGGATGCTGGTGTCAAGCAGCTGCTTCTCAACCACATTAGTCCTCGATTTTTGGCCAAGGATGTTAGCCAGTTGAGAAATGATGCCAGCAAGGTTTTTGATCATGTTCATATTGTTAAAGATTTAGAGGAAATCGAAGTATGAGAACCATTCTAATCACAGGTGCTTCTGGTGGCTTGGTACAGGAAATGGTGTCCTTGCTGAAGGATGATTTTTTAATCTTGCTAGGTCGTGATGTCGAAAAAATTGAGCAGCTCTATGCTTACCATGAAAAAAAGGCTGTCTTTGATGTAGACATCCGAGATGAAGCAGCCCTGACGGCATTCTTTGAGGAACTGGATAGTCAGTTTGGTCAGATTGATATTTTAGTCAATAATGCTGGCTATGCTATTTATGATGATTTTGAGAATTTTTCCAGCCAGCAGGTGCAGGCCATGTTTGATATCAATACCTTTGCTTTGATGACCATGTGCCGTTTAGTAGGTAAACGAATGAAGGCAAGACGGAGCGGGCAGATGATCAATATCATTTCCATGTCAGGCTTGATTGCTTCAAGCAAGTCATCCGTTTATTCTGCGACTAAGTTTGCGGCCATGGGATTTTCAAATACTATTCGCTTGGAATTAGCCCAGTACGGTGTGACAGTGACTACGGTCAACCCAGGACCTATTGCGACCAGCTTTTTCGATCAGGCTGACCCTGACGGCAGCTACCAAGAGAGTGTTAAGGCTTTCTTGCTGCAACCAGACTATGTTGCCAAGAAGATTGTTTCAGCTATGGGGACGAAGAAACGAGACATCAATCTGCCTTGGTCACTAGCAGCTGCTCATAAGCTATATACTCTTTTTCCGAGACTGGCTGATTATCTGGCCAGTACGGTCTTTAATTTGAAATAAAGAAAAGTGAACACATAATATGACCTAGATGGATTAATGCCATTCTAGTTTTTTTTGATCTAATCGGTTGACATTTTTTGACTACAAGTGTAAACTATAATTGTAAATCGATTACAAATGTAGACAGAAATAGGAGTTATCTTATGAACCATTCAAAAGAAAATAAGCAGGAACACCAACATATGATGCATTCTGAGGAAGTTGGTCAGACCAGCCATCATTCTCATCACCAGGAGCATCCTCATGAAGAGGGGGTTCACGCCAATCATCATTCTGACCATCACGTCCATCACGACCATCATCATGTAGGGGGCTCTGACGTCAGTCATCATTCTCATCATTCTCATCATTCTCATCATTCTCATCATACTCATGATGCTCATCAGCATGACCATGACATGATGGAGCATGGTGGGCACATGATGCACATGGGGGATATGAATACAAAGCTCAAGGTGGCAGTGGCAGTCATGATTCCCCTACTGGCCATTTCTCCAATTGCAGGTTTTACTCTCTTACGTTTTCCGGGTGTTGAACTTGTCCAGCTGATACTAGGTTCTATTATCTTCTTCTACTCAGGAACACCTTTCTTTAACGGAGCTAGAGGGGAGTTGCGAGCTAAAAAACCGGCAATGATGACCCTGATTTCCATGGGGATTATTGTTTCCTATCTTTACTCCGTTTATGCGACCATTTTAGCGTTATTGGGACAAGAAAGCATGAACTTTTGGTTTGAGTTGTCTACGCTGATTGTCATTATGCTGATTGGGCATATCATTGAGATGAAGGCGGTTATGGGAGCAGGCGATGCCCTGAAAGACTTGGCCTCTCTCATTCCGAAAAAAGCCCATCTCAAGGATGGGACAGATGTTGCGGTAGAGGACTTGCAGATTGGGGATTTCCTCCTAGTCAAGGAAAATGAAAAAATTCCGGCTGACGGTAAGATTTTGAGTGTTGCTCATATTGATGAATCCATGATTACTGGGGAATCTCGAGCTGTCAAAAAAGAGGCAGGAGATAGGGTATTCGGTGGTTCGCTCAATCAAAACATGCCCTTTGAAATGGAAGTGACCAGTCTTGGTAAGGACAGCTTTTTGGCGCAGGTGACCGAAATGGTCCGTCAAGCGCAAAACCAGAAATCCAAGCTTGAAAATATGGCTGACCGCGTAGCCTCTTGGCTCTTCTATGCAGCTTTAATTGTGGGGATTTTGGCCTTTATTTATTGGACCATGACGGCTAATCTTGCCTTTGCCTTGATGATGGCAGTTTCTGTTTTTGTCATTGCCTGTCCGCATGCCCTTGGTCTAGCCATTCCCCTTGTTGTGGCGCGATTGACCACGATTTCTTCAAAAAATGGTCTTTTGGTTCAGAACCGAACAGCTCTTGAACAGGTTAACCAGATTCGGTTTGCCTTGATGGATAAGACCGGAACCTTGACCGACGGAAAATTTCAAGTTCGCCACAGTCAAGATTTGGTTGAGGGAGCAGATACGCTGGCCAAAATGGCAGCGTTAGAAGTTCTTTCAACCCACCCAATTGCCCTTTCGATTGTGGAGGCGGCAGGTCCACTTTTCTATCAAGCAGAACGGGTTGAGAATATCCCTGGTAGTGGGATTCGAGGCGTCTTGGATGGAAGGATTTATGAAATTATGTCCTACAAAGGTCTGCAGGAAATAGGTTTGTCAGTGGATCAGGACGTGATTGTACCTTATCTTGATTTGGGCCTTACTTTGAGTTTTTTGGTGGCTGATCGTGTAGTCTTGGGATTTGTAGCCTTGGGAGACCAGATAAAAGAAGATGCTAAAGATTTTGTAGAAGGCTTGAAAGCGCAGGGGATTAGTCCTGTGATGTTAACGGGTGACAATCCAGCTACCGCACAAAAAGTAGCCATTCAGTTGGGCATAGAGGATTACCGAGCTGAACTTAAACCAGAGGATAAGGCAAAACTGGTCAAGGACTATCAGGCGCGTGGGGCAGTTCTTTTCATCGGCGATGGGGTCAATGATTCGCCTGCTCTAGCGACGGCAGATTTAGGCTTTGCCATTGGCGCAGGAACTTCTGTTGCCATCCACTCTGCAGACGTGGTCTTGGTTCAATCCAATCCATCAGCAGTCTTGGATATGTTGAGCATTGCCAAGACAACCATCCGCAAAATGAGGCAAAATCTCTGGTTTGGGGCAGGATACAACATCATTGCCATTCCTTTAGCTGCTGGAATCCTTTATCCAAGCATGGGCATTATGGTGGATCCTTTATTGGCGGCCGTGCTCATGAGTCTATCGACGGTTATTGTCGCTATCAATGCTATGGGCTTACGTTACGGTAAACCGTAGAAATTTTGACAGATAATATATATAAGTAAAACACCGGTCTATGTCGGTGTTTTATGATGTAGGAGATAGGGGTGCTGTTTTCAAGTAAGAACTGCGAGAAATCTACTGCGATAATTAGTAGGATATTTGACTATAATCTGGTATAATGGGAAAAAAATAAGGGAGAGATGTATGGAAAAACTTTGGAAAATTATATACAGTCGGACATTTATTGTCATTAGTTTGATTATTCTAACCATTTTCCTTATTCTTTGGTTGGTAGGTTCGGCAGCTACCTATATGCCTGCTTTATTGATTGTTTTGCAAATTTTTTCGATTTTTGTAGCTATTTCAATCATCAATAGACCGATGAATACCAGTTTTAAGTTAACCTGGATTATTTTTGTCATTGGTATTCCGATTTTTGGTGCTCTATTCTATTTTATTTTGCAGTCCAACATTGAAACCAAACGTTATCGTAAAAATTTTCATAAGCAAGCACAAAGACTTCGGGAGTATAGTAAGACGTCTGAAAAGGTCATGAAGGCATTGGAGCAGGAAGATAAGGAGCAACTGAAATTAGCTCACTTCATGAGTGAGTACGTTGGCTACCCAATTCATACCAATACGGATGCCGTCTATTTTTCAACAGGTCAGGAAAAATTTGAAGCTCTACTAGAAGAATTGAAAAAGGCAGAGCAGTATATTTTTATGGAGTACTTTATTGTCGATATGGGATATATGTGGGATTCTATCCTTGACATTTTGAAGGAAAAGGCAGCGCAAGGGGTGGAAGTTCGTTTTATGTATGATGGGATGAATTCACTGACCAATCTTCCCTATAATTACTATAAAACCTTGAGAAAATATGGGATAAAAGCCAAAGTATTTTCTCAAATTATCCCAGCCTTATCTACGGTGCAAAATAACCGTGACCATAGAAAAATTGCGATTATTGATGGAAAGGTTGCCTTTACTGGTGGCATTAATATCGCAGATGAATACATCAACAAGAAAGTGCGTTTTGGTTACTGGAAAGACGCAGCGATTATGATTAGGGGAGAAGCTGTTGCAAACTTTACGTTGATGTTCCTTCAAATGTGGAATTACAATGAAAAGACAGAGACAAATGACCTAAAATACCTCAAAACGCATAAAGATTTAGAGACGGAAACCGTTGATGCTGAAGGTTTCTTCCTTCCGTATGGCGAGAATCCATTTGATGGAGATGAGGTAGCCAAACGAGTCTGCCTAGACATGATTCAGTCGGCAACGGATTATATTTATATCATGACACCCTACTTAGTGTTGGATGATGAAATGATTGATAATTTGACTTATGCTGCGAAGCGTGGAGTCGAGGTTCGTATTCTGCTCCCGCATATCTACGATAAAAAATCAGCCTATTTGGCTGCTCGTACTGATTTTCCGACTTACTTGGAAGCAGGAATTGAAATCTTTGAATTCCAGCCTGGGTTTGTCCATTCCAAAGTTGTTTTGGTCGATGATAAGAAAGCTACTGTTGGTACGGTGAATATGGATTTTCGCTCTTTTTATCTTAATTTTGAGTGCGGTCTCTATATTTACAATCACTCGGCAGTTTTGGCAGCTATTAAGGATGACTTTACTCATTCCTTCAAAAAATCACAGCAAATTAACCTTCTAACCTTCCATAAAACGTACTCTTGGTATAAGCGTTTGGGAGGAGCCCTACTGCGAATTATTTCACCTTTATTATAAATTGCACTATTCGTTCTTCATGGAGCAAGGGATCGACATTCTGTTTCGGTCTTACCTTGCTCCATTTTTCTTGGAAAATGATATAATAGAAAGATAGTTTATACTCGGAAAAGTTACAGGTTACTTGTGATTTTGAGTATTAAGGAGTAAAAAACGTGATAAAACCCAATTATGACTGGCAATTATTGACCGGTTTTTCTGATGAACAATTTATCAAAATTGCTAAAAAAGAAGGAGTGGACCCGGTAGCGGCTAAGTTGCTGTATGAACGTGGCATCCATTCGGCGGAAGAATTGCATACTTTCTTACAACCAAGCTTAGAAGACCTTCACGATCCCTATTTACTACATGATATGGACAAGGCGGTAGAGCGGATTCGCCGAGCAATCGAAGATTACGAACAAATTTTGATTTATGGAGATTATGACGCAGACGGCATGACCTCGGCATCTATTCTGAAAGAAACTCTGGAGGAAATGGGGGCAGAAGTCCAAGTTTATCTTCCCAACCGTTTCACAGACGGCTATGGGCCGAATCAGTCAGTTTACAAGTATTTTATCGAGCAGCAGGGGATTTCTCTAATTGTGACGGTGGACAATGGCGTAGCGGGTCATGAAGCGATTGCCTATGCCCAGGAAATGGGTGTCGATGTTGTTGTCACAGACCACCATTCCATGCAGGAAACCCTTCCCAATGCCTATGCGATTGTACATCCAGAGCATCCAGAGGGAAATTATCCCTTCAAACATTTGGCAGGTTGCGGTGTGGCTTTCAAATTGGCCTGTGCCCTTCTTGAAACGGTTCATGCAGACTTGCTGGATTTGGTCGCAATTGGCACCATCGCTGATATGGTTAGCTTGACCGATGAAAATCGGGTCATGGTCAAGTACGGTCTTTCTCTTCTCAAACAGACTGAGCGAGCAGGTTTGCAAGAGTTGATAAAGATAGCTGGCATTGAGATGGATAGCCTTGATGAAGAAACAGTTGGTTTCCAACTTGCTCCCAGGTTGAATGCCCTTGGTCGACTCGATGATCCTAATCCAGCCATCGAATTACTGACTGGTTTTGATGACGAAGAGGCCCATCAAATTGCCCTCATGATTGACAGTAAAAATGTAGAACGCAAAGACGTTGTCCAAGCAATTTATGATGAAGCAAAAACAATGTTGCGAAGAGATAGACCTGTTCAAGTTCTGGCTAAAGAAGGTTGGAATCCAGGTGTTTTAGGGATTGTGGCAGGACGCCTACTAGAAGAATTACACCAGCCTGTTATCGTTTTGTCGATTGAAGATGGTAAGGCAAAGGGGTCGGCTCGTTCTGTTGAAGCAGTTGACATTTTCAAGGCCCTTAAAGATCATCAGGACCTATTTATCGCCTTTGGTGGTCATGCTGGTGCAGCAGGTATGACCTTGGAAGTTGACAAACTTGAAGAGCTTGCTCTGACCTTGACAGACTACATTATCGAAAATAAATTGGATTTATCCAGCAAGTCTTCGCTGGTCTTAGATGAAGAATTGGATTTAGAGGAATTAACCCTAGATACTCTAAAATCTTTCGAGAAGCTTGCGCCTTATGGCATGGATAATAAAAAGCCTGTATTCTACATCAGAGACTTTCAGGTGGAATCAGCAAGAACCATGGGGCAGAATAATGCCCATTTGAAACTACGCATTACTAAAGGTGCTGCTGGATTTGATGTGGTTGCTTTTGGTAAGGGCAATCTAGCCTTGGAATTTTCACAGGCCAAGGGCTTAGAACTAGCTGTCACCTTGTCTGTCAATCAATGGAATGGCAATACCAGTCTTCAGCTCATGTTGGTTGATGCTCGGGTCAATGGTGTTCAACTTTATAATATTCGTGGAAAACAACATCCTATTCCTGCAGGAGTCCCAATTTTGGACATTGAAAATCCAGTAGCAGATAACAAAGCAATTGTCTTAGCTAACTTGCCTGAGGACCTCAGTAGTCTGCGTAGCTATTTTCAGGAAAGAGAATTTGAAGCTATTTATTTTAAAAATGAAATTGCCAAACCGTACTATCTAGATGGTTATGGTAGCCGAGAACAATTCGCTAAATTGTATAAGACTATTTACCAATTTGATGAGTTTGATGTCCGCTACAAACTGAAAGATTTGGCTGGTTACTTAAAAATTAAGGACAGTCTCTTGGTCAAAATGATTCAGATTTTCCAAGAATTAGAATTCGTCACGATTACGGATGGGGTCATGCGGGTCAATAAAGAGGCGCAGAAGCGAGAGATTTCAGAAAGTCAAATATATCAAGAATTGAAAGAAACAGTTATCCAACAAGAGTTGATGGCGCTTGGCACTGTTCAGGAAATTTATGAATGGCTATGTGGTCGCGTTTGATGACAGTAGAAGCTCTGGTTGTTGTTGGAGTGATTGGAACGCTTCTCTACACTTATAGGTTTATCAGGCAAAAAAGTCTGTTGAAAAATCTTGAACAGATAACCGAAATAAAGCACGCACTGATTGAATTACGGCGAGTAGGATGGTCAGAAAGAGCCATCAAAAAGGTTTTCCTGAAACAACTGTTGCCTCTAAAACAAGAAGACATCCCAGCATTTGTTCAAAATTTCATAAAAGAAGCTACTATTTTTGCCTCAACTAGCTTTTATCAGTTGATAAAAGTTGACAGTCGCTCTTTAAGCCAAGAGAAAGCGACGGCTTTATTGGAGCAAAGTATGAATATGTTAGATTTTCCTGAGGAATTAAGTCACGGGCTATTACCTGAACTTTTGCAGAAGATGGATGTGAATTGTCCTCCACACCATCCGTTTTGGCGGTATTTTGCTAAGCTAGTTGACAAAGCTTTTCCAGTTCGAGAATTAGAAGTCAAACGGCCGTTAAACAGACAGGTCCATCAACTGCGCTACCTTATTTCCTATCAGCAGGCTTTTTGGGTACGTCAGCAGTTTGGAAAAGGAAAAACAGACTGGCAGGCTCTAGTAGCCTATTTACGTAGCCTACCTCGGTGGTCTTACCGCTTACGAGAATCTGCCCGCCTACACAATAAACAACTGTTCGGAAAGAAAAATCAGAAGACCTTGCCAGTCAATATGAAGATTTTGATTCATTTTCACAGCGAATTTATCCTAAATCAAGATGGACAATTTGCCTTGATTTTAGAAGAACGACCACATGTCAATGGCGTGGTAAACGGGGCTTCCTTCAATTATGCCAGAGCTAATAATAAGCGCCATAGACAACTTGATATGGCTCCAGTTGGCACGCAGGATCCCGTTTTTCGGAAAGAATTGCTACGCTCAAAGATGGGAGTCTATTTATCGCCTACTCGCTTGCGCCACTACTAAAAAGGAAGAAATGAGGTTGGCTGGGAGCAGTCTTACTTTAATCAGCAAGGAAGCTTTTCCTATGGTGGACATAGCAGGGCAGCTTGTGTGGCGAATGTGAGGAGACGATTTGCTAAAGATATAGGTCTGAAATGTACCAAAAAACAATTTCATGGTATAATGAAGAGTAAAAATTATTTTTAAAAAGAGAGAGACAAATGAACTTAAAAGATTACATCGCAACAATTCCGAACTATCCAAAAGAAGGTATCGAATTCCGTGACATTAGCCCTTTGATGGCAGATGGAAATGCTTATAGCTATGCAGTACGTGAAATCGTTCAGTATGCGACAGATAAGCAAATCGATATGATTGTTGGGCCAGAGGCGCGTGGTTTCATTGTTGGATGTCCAGTTGCCTTTGAATTGGGAATCGGTTTTGCACCAGTTCGTAAGCCAGGTAAGTTACCACGTGAGGTTATCTCAGCTGACTATGAAAAAGAATATGGTGTAGATACATTGACGATGCATGCAGACGCAATCAAACCAGGACAACGTGTCTTGATTGTCGATGACTTGTTGGCAACTGGCGGTACTGTAAAAGCTACGATCGAAATGATTGAAAAGCTTGGCGGTATCGTTGCTGGCTGTGCCTTCTTGATTGAGCTAGATGATTTGAAAGGCCGCGAAGCAATCGGCGATTACGACTACAAGGTTTTGATGCACTATTAATCTAAGGTTATAGCCAAAACTTATAACTGGTCCTATTTTTATTCTAATTGAATTGCATAGCAACCTGTCTTATAATAAATATAAGAAAATTGGGAGGTTGCTTATGCCAATTAAAATTGAAAAATCATTACCAGCAGTTGAAATTTTGAGAAAAGAGAATATTTTTGTGATGGATAGTGACCGAGCTAGTCATCAGGACATCCGTCCTATCAAAATCCTTATTCTCAATCTCATGCCACAGAAGATAGTGACGGAGACTCAGTTGCTCCGTCTTTTGGCTAACACTCCTTTACAGCTAGAGGTTGAATTTCTCTACATGGCTAGTCACGAGTCCAAAAATACACACTCGGACCATTTGAAGCAGTTTTATAAGACTTTTGAGCAGGTCAGGGATAGCTATTTTGATGGGCTCATCGTGACAGGAGCACCAGTTGAAAACTTACCTTTTGAGGAAGTTGATTACTGGCAAGAACTTACTCAAGTTTTTGATTGGTCAAAAACACATGTTTATTCAACATTGCACATTTGTTGGGGAGCACAGGCTGGTTTGTATGCACGCTATGGTGTACCCAAACACAGTATGTCTCGAAAACTATCAGGTGTATATTGTCAAGAAGTGACTAATCCAACTAGCCCTCTTATGCGTGGATTTGACGATGAATTTCGTTCGCCACACTCCCGTTATACGGAAGTAAGAGAAGCAGATATTGCCCATCTGAGTGGGTTGACGATTTTATCACAAGGTCCAGAAGTTGGCCTATCCATTTTAGCCAGCAAGGATTTAAGAGAAATTTATAGTTTTGGACATTTAGAGTATGATAGGGATACCCTAGCTAAGGAATACCAACGTGATTGTATAGCTGGAAAAAATCCCCATTTACCGGAAAATTATTTCAAAGAAGATGACCCTACAAGCAAACCATCTCTCTCTTGGAATTTACCAGCAGCACAATTCTTTACCAACTGGGTGAATTACGCTGTCTATCAAGAAACTCCATACGACTGGCATATCTTTGAACAATCAGCCCAGTCAGCTAGTCTTTAAAGAGGAAGTATGAACTATTCACAGCAATTTCGTCAGGGACATTTGGTCCTGCCAGCAGCAATATTATTCCACTATCAAGAGCTTTTTCCGTCGGCAGATGATTTTTTGATTTGGCAGTTTTTCTTTTATCAAAATTCTTCAGCTATCGAATCATTAGCACCTAGTGAGATTGCTCAAGCTACTGGTAAAACAGTTGCCCAGGTCAATCAAGCTATTGAAAATCTCCAAGATGCTGGACTCTTAGAATTTAAGACAATCAGTATTGCTGGTGAAATTGAAATGATATTCGATGCGCTTCCTGCTTTTGAAAAATTGGATGCTCTGTTAACTCCAAAACAGGCAGTTGAGATTGTGCAACCAGAGAATGATTTGAAGACCTTGGTGGGTGATTTTGAACGTGAATTGGGCCGCTTTTTATCGCCGTTTGAAATCGAAGATTTGGAGAAGACTATTGAGGATGACAAAACTTCGATTGATTTGGTTCGTGCAGCCTTGAAAGAAGCTGTTTTTAACAACAAAACAAATTGGAAATACATCCAAGCTATTCTACGAAACTGGCGCCGTGAGGGAATTACTACAGTTGCGCAAGTAGAAGCGAAAAATGCAGAAAGAGAAATTCAGACTCCTAAGAATGTGACTGTTTCAAGTGACTTTCTTGATGCAATGGATCTCTGGAAAGATTGATATGGAAACAAAATTATCTAAAAGGCTGGAAACAGTCGCAAGTTTTGTCCCACAAGGGGCACGTCTAGTTGATGTAGGGAGTGACCATGCTTATCTCCCTCTTTTTTTGGTAGAGCAGGGGCGTATTGATTTTGCCATTGCGGGGGAAGTCGTTCAAGGTCCCTATCAGTCAGCGCTCCAGAATGTAGAGCAGGCGGGACAAACAGAAAAAATTCTAGTCCGTTTAGCAAATGGCTTAGGTGCGTTTGAGATGTCTGACCAGATGACTGCCGTGACCATAGCAGGTATGGGAGGGCGCTTGATTGCGGAAATCTTAGAAGCAGGAAAAGAAAAGCTTGCGACCATTGAACGGTTGATACTCCAGCCAAATAATCGTGAAGATGATGTGCGTCGATGGTTGGAAAAAAATGGTTTTAGATTGGTTGCTGAAAAGATTCTGGAAGAAAATGGCAAGTTATATGAAATCCTCGTTGCAGAATCAGGACAGATGAGATTATCAGAAGTTGAACATCGTTTTGGTCCCTATCTACTAGAGGAGGCTTCACCAGTTTTCGTCAAAAAGTGGAGAAGAGAACTTGAAAAATTAAGTTTTGCTTTGGAACAAGTTCCATCTGAACGCCAAGGTGACCGCTTTGCCATTTCCCAAAAAATCCAACAAATTCAGGAGGTACTCCATGTTAGCTAGTCAGGTTATTGAGCGCTATCAAGCCTTTTGTCCCCCTTCTTTGGCTATGGAAGGCGATGTCAAAGGGCTGCAAATTGGTACCCTTAATAAAGAGATTCAACGTGTCATGGTGGCTCTGGATATTCGTGAGACAACAGTGGCAGAGGCGATTGATAAAAAGGTGGATTTGATTATCGTCAAGCACGCCCCGATTTTTCGTCCAATAAAGGATTTGGTGGCTGACAATCCGCAAACTAAAATGTATCTTGATTTGATTAAGCATGATATTGCAGTCTATGTCAGTCATACAGATATTGATGTGGTTGAGGGTGGTCTCAACGACTGGTTCTGTGAACTATTAGAAATTCAAGATACTACCTACTTGATTGAAACTGCCGAGGGGCAGGGGCTTGGTCGTGTGGGGACAATAGCAGAGCAGACTTTGGAGGATTTGGCTTTGAAAGTCAAGTCTGTCTTTGGTCTAGATGCTGTCCGTCTAGTGACCTATGGGCATCAAGCCAAGCAGTATGTCAGCCGTGTAGCCATCTGTGGAGGCAGTGGTGGTTCCTATTACCATGAGGCTCTTGCCAAGGGAGCAGATGTTTACATCACAGGCGATATTTACTACCATACGGGTCAGGATATGTTGACACAAGGCTTGCTGGCTATTGATCCAGGCCATCATATCGAAGCCTTGTTTATCAAGAAAATTGCTGAATTGTTGGAAACATGGAAAGCAGAAGAGGGCTGGGATGTGGACATTCTTCCTTCAACTGTTTCGACCAATCCGTTTCGACATTTGTGATAAATTAATCAGTACCTAATTATGGAAAGACCAAGACGACATTTAATGTAGCTTTAGGTCTTTTAGTTTTTAGATATTTTCTTATTTATTTAAGTGAAAAAGCTTGAATTTTATAATAAATTAGGGTATCTTAATTTATAGGATATGCAAGATTAAACAGGATAGGATGTTAGTTATGACTTGGTTTACTAATCAGTCTGTAGTTCTACAGGCTTTGCTAGGTGGTTTATTCACATGGTTTTGTACGATTATGGGATCTGCCGTTGTATTTTTCTTTAAGACAGTTAGTCGTCGTTTGCTAGACACCATGCTAGGCTTTGCAGCTGGTGTTATGATTGCGGCTTCTTTTTGGTCATTATTAGCTCCATCGATTGAGTATGCTGAAAGTTCATACGGCAATTTAGCTTGGATACCAGCAGCAGTAGGTTTTGCAGCAGGTGGTATTTTTTTACGCTTGGTAGATGCCTGGGTTCCGCATTTGCATTTGGGAAATGATAAAGATAAGGCAGAAGGTGGTGGTGAGAAGGAGAGAAAAAATCTATCCAAAACAGCCCTGCTCTTCTTAGCTATTACAATTCACAATATTCCTGAGGGCTTGGCGGTCGGTGTTACATTTGGTGCACTTGCTTCTAACTATAGTCCAGCAGCTCTTATCGGCGCAATCGGTCTTGCTATTGGGATCGGTATACAAAATATTCCTGAAGGTGCAGCCTTGGCTATTCCAATTCGTACAGACGGTGCATCTAGGTGGAAAGCTTTTTACTGGGGATCAATGTCAGCAATTGTCGAGCCGATTGCAGCAGTCATAGGGGCTTTTGCGGTCACCTTTATGACACCTACTTTACCTTATGCCCTTTCCTTTGCGGCAGGAGCCATGATTTTTGTCGTTGTAGAAGAGCTCATTCCAGAGTCGCAGACAAATGGCAATACGGATATTGCAACACTGGGCTTAATGGCTGGTTTTATCATCATGATGATTTTAGATGTTGCCTTAGGATAATTTGTTAAAGTCTGTCGTCACAGGCTTTTTTCTTATGACATTATCTCTGAAAATATGGTATAATGAACTGATATTAAATGAGGGAAGGTACTCTTATATGAAAGGTATTATTCTAGCTGGTGGGTCAGGTACACGCTTGTATCCTTTAACGCGCGCAGCTTCAAAACAGTTGATGCCAATTTACGATAAACCAATGATCTATTATCCATTGTCAACATTGATGTTGGCTGGAATCAAAGATATTTTGATTATTTCAACTCCGCAAGATCTTCCACGTTTTAAGGATATGTTAGGAGATGGTTCTGAACTTGGAATTTCACTTTCATATGCAGAACAACCAAGTCCAGATGGTTTGGCGCAAGCCTTCATTATCGGTGAAGAATTTATCGGTGATGACAATGTAGCCTTGATTTTGGGTGACAACATCTACCATGGAAATGGTTTGACCAAGATGTTGCAACGTGCAGCAAGCAAAGAAAAAGGTGCGACAGTATTCGGTTACCAAGTCAAAGATCCAGAACGCTTTGGTGTGGTAGAATTTGACGCTGACATGAATGCCATTTCCATCGAAGAAAAACCAGAGGTGCCAAAATCAAACTTTGCAGTTACTGGTCTTTATTTCTATGACAATGATGTAGTAGAAATTGCTAAAAATATCAAACCTTCTCCACGCGGTGAGTTGGAAATCACAGATGTCAACAAGGCTTACTTAGACCGTGGAGACTTGTCTGTGGAACTCATGGGCCGTGGATTTGCTTGGTTGGATACAGGTACGCATGAGAGTCTCTTGGAAGCGGCGCAGTACATCGAAACGGTTCAACGCTTGCAAAACGTTCAAGTGGCTAACTTGGAAGAAATTGCCTACCGCATGGGCTACATTACAAAAGAACAAGTCCACGAATTAGCACAGCCACTTAAGAAAAATGAATACGGACAATACTTGCTCCGTTTGATTGGAGAAGCCTAATGACAGAAAACTTTTTCGGTAAAACACTAGTAGCTCGCCCTGTCGAAGCCATTCCAGGAATGTTAGAATTTGACATTCCTGTTCACGGCGACAACCGTGGCTGGTTTAAGGAGAATTTCCAAAAGGAAAAAATGCTTCCGCTCGGCTTCCCTGAAAGCTTCTTTGCAGAAGGAAAATTGCAGAATAACGTTTCCTTCTCTCGCAAAAACGTTCTTCGTGGTCTTCACGCTGAGCCTTGGGACAAGTACATTTCAGTAGCAGACGGCGGTAAGGTTTTGGGAACTTGGGTCGATCTTCGTGAAGGCGAAACCTTCGGCAATACCTACCAAACCGTTATCGATGCCTCAAAAGGTATCTTCGTCCCACGTGGCGTAGCCAATGGTTTCCAAGTTTTGTCAGATTTCGTGGCTTACAGCTACTTGGTTAACGACTATTGGGCTTTGGAACTCAAGCCAAAGTATGCCTTCGTCAACTACGCTGACCCTAGCCTCGACATCAAGTGGGAAAACCTCGAAGAAGCGGAAGTTTCAGAAGCAGATGAAAATCACCCACTCCTCAAGGACGTCAAGCCTTTGAGAAAAGAGGACCTCTAATGTTTCAAGCCTTTTTGGAAATAGCAGAGCAGTTAAACAAGCTAGGAATCACTCCCTTGTTAATGGGCTCAGTTGGTTTGGAAAGGCGAACAGAGAGAGACTGGCAGGCAGGAGATTTGGATATTCATGTTCCAAGTGATCCGCGTGGCTGGGAAGCCCCAGACGACGAACGGATTTATCAGGCGGACACTTTGATTTCTATGATGAATCAACTCGGCTATGTCCTGGTTGACCGTCACGAACATGAATTTCATAAAGATGGCTTATCTGTTGAATTCGGAGGTCTACATTCACTGCCTGAATTTGCTGGTGTAGAGCTAGAAGATTTGGAAGAACTCGAAACAGCAGGTGTTCGCTATTACCTACCGACACTTGAACAATACTTGAAAATCTATCAAGCCTCTTCAAAAGATTCCTACCGAGCAGAAAATAACAATCAAAAAGACTTTGCCAAGATTGCTTATTTAAAAGAAATCTTGCAGTAGTCTGGCAATCAAAGAGGGCGAGCATAGCGAGCCAATAGCGATAGTTTCCGTCGTAGTGAGCAGCTCCCTTGCTGTGCTAAGGAGCGGGGGAAACCATGAGACCTTAGGCTCATGGTTTAGTAATGTAACACCATGGTGGTTGCTTACGTCCCCACTACCTAAGGAAACTATCAAAATAAGAAAAATTCGGAGAAAAAAATGTCTCAATTTAAAAATATTATCGTAACTGGTGGAGCTGGTTTCATCGGTTCAAACTTTGTACACTATGTTTATAACAATCATCCAGATGTTCACGTAACTGTTTTGGATAAACTTACTTATGCAGGCAATAAGGCTAACTTGGAAGCTATTCTTGGTGACCGTGTTGAGCTGGTTGTTGGCGACATTGCAGATGCTGAATTGGTTGACAAATTGGCTGCTAAGGCAGATGCAATCGTTCACTATGCGGCAGAAAGCCACAACGACAACTCCCTCAACGATCCAAGCCCATTCATCCATACCAACTTTATCGGTACTTATACTCTTCTTGAAGCGGCTCGTAAATACGATATTCGTTTCCACCATGTATCGACTGACGAAGTATATGGCGACCTTCCTTTGCGTGAAGATTTGCCAGGTCATGGCGAGGGTCCAGGTGAGAAATTTACAGCAGAAACCAACTACAACCCATCATCACCTTACTCATCAACCAAGGCTGCTTCAGACTTGATTGTTAAAGCATGGGTCCGTTCATTTGGTGTCAAAGCAACTATTTCAAACTGTTCAAACAACTACGGTCCATATCAACACATCGAGAAATTTATCCCACGCCAAATCACCAACATCTTGGCAGGTATCAAGCCAAAACTGTACGGTGAAGGTAAAAACGTCCGTGACTGGATTCATACCAACGACCACTCGACTGGTGTTTGGGCAATCTTGACAAAAGGCCGTATGGGTGAAACGTACCTAATCGGTGCTGACGGTGAGAAGAACAACAAAGAAGTGCTTGAATTGATTCTTGAAAAAATGGGTCAACCAAAAGATGCTTATGACCACGTGACTGACCGTGCAGGACACGATTTGCGCTATGCTATTGACGCAAGCAAACTTCGTGACGAGCTTGGATGGACACCACAATTCACAGACTTCTCTCAAGGTTTGGAAGAAACAATCCAGTGGTACACAGACAACCAAGACTGGTGGAAGGCTGAAAAAGAAGCTGTTGAAGCTAACTACGCTAAAACGCAAGAAGTTATTAAATAAGACTATTAGAGGCTAGGGCTCTTGCCCAAGCCTTGCTTGAAATAAGGAGCAAATATGATTTTAATTACAGGTGCAAATGGTCAGTTGGGTACAGAGTTGCGTTATCTCTTGGATGAGCGTGGTGTTGAGTACGTTGCCGCTGATGTAGCAGAAATGGACATCACGGATGCAGACAAGGTGGATGCCTTCTTTGCAGAAGTCAAACCAAACGTTGTTTACCACTGTGCAGCCTATACAGCTGTAGATATGGCAGAAGATGAAGGCAAAGAACTCAACTACAAGATTAACGTAACAGGCTCTGAGAATGTTGCCAAGGCAGCAGCCAAATATGGTGCAACTCTTGTCTATATTTCAACAGACTATGTCTTCAATGGTGATTTACCAGTCGGCCAAGAGTGGCAAGTAGATGACCAACCAGATCCTCAATCTGAATATGGTCGTACCAAGCGTCTGGGTGAAGAAGCAGTCGAGAAATTCGCAGACAAGTTCTACACAGTTCGCACTGCCTGGGTCTTTGGTAACTACGGTAAAAACTTTGTCTTTACTATGCAAAATCTTGCGGAAACCCGCGATACCTTGACAGTTGTTAACGACCAACACGGTCGCCCAACCTGGACACGCACACTTGCAGAATTTGTGGTTCACTTGGTTGAAACTGGTCAAGAATTTGGCTATTATCATTTGTCAAATGATGCAGCAGAAGATACAACTTGGTTTGACTTCGCGACGGAAATCCTCAAGGATACCAACACAAAGGTATTACCAGTGGATTCTAGCCAGTTCCCAGCCAAGGCAAAACGTCCATTCAACTCAACCATGAGCTTGGATAAGGCAAAGGCGACAGGTTTTGTCATCCCAACTTGGCAAGAAGCTTTGGAAGCATTCTACAAACAAGAGAAAAAATAACATACATATCGATTTTGTGCACGGAAATATTAAAATGGAAGCTCTTAAATTAATTAAGGGCTTTTTCATTTAGATGAATGTTACTAATTGGGAAATAAAAAAATAGGAAAAACCTTTTCAGTCTATAAAAAGTGTGCTATAATTAATCAGTGTATACTAATTTTGAGATAATTAATATCGCAATTTTTTAGCATATTGGAATAGAAGGAGTATTTTGTGAAAAAGAAATCATTATTATTTCTTTCCTTGTGTGCTTGGACACTTCAAAGTCATCTCGTTCAAGCAGATACCATAGTGGATGCTGCAAGCCAAGCATCGCAAGAAACAGAAATGTCTAGTTTGTCAAACTCGAATATTGCAGTAAGTCAACGAACATCCCTAGCAGTTGCAAATGAGGGGACGAAACAATCGAAAACGTTAGTAGCTGAAAATACGACAGTTTCAAGTCTTCAAACGCCTTCATCTGAGATTGTTGGCTCTGCTAACAGCATGAGTGAATTAACAAACCAAGGCGAATCTATAGCCGATAGTACAACTATTTCCAATGAAGTAAAACCTGATCAGGAAACAACTTCTTCAAATGCTATTTCTGTAACGTCAGGCGTTTCTTTGACAAAAGAAAATGCTTCCGTGGCAAGCTCGACAAGTTCAACTTCTGCAGGCACAGGCAATACAGTTACAACGCCTAGTACAAATGTTGCTGCTAGATCTACGGTTTCTAGTTCAAGCCAATCAACGACAAGTACGCAGGCATCTAATGTAGTTGCAATCGAAAACGTTAATGCAGTAAATGGGAGTTTTGATGTACGTGTATCAAAAGTTTCTTCTCCCAAAGAAATTAAAGAAGTATATATTCCAACTTGGTCGGAAGTGAATGGTCAAGATGATATTATTTGGTATGCAGCCAAACGTCAATTAGATGGCAGTTACCTAATTAATGTAGATAATGCCCAACATAAGAAATCTGTTGGAAAATATCATTCGCATGTGTATTATCTAGCTACAGATGGTAGTTTATCTGCAATCGGTGCAACCTCAACAGTATTGCCAGAACTTAAAGCCAGTGGGAAAGTTTCTGCGGTGAATGTCAACCAAGGTACAGGTAGTTTTGAAGTAAAAATTAGCGATATAGTTGCGCCTAAAGGGATAGCTAAGGTTCTTGTTCCGACCTGGACAGAATCAGGAGGTCAGGATGATATTGTTTGGCATGAAGCATCACGCCAATCAGATGGTAGCTACCTTGCAAGAATTAACAAAACCCAACATAAGAATGAATTAGGCAAATATATTTCCCATGTATATTTGTTAGAGCAAGATAGTAGCTTATCAGGCATCGGTGCAACCTCAATAGTATTGCCAGAACTTAAAGCCAGTGGGAAAGTTTCTGCAGTGAATGTCAATCAAGGTTCAGGTAGCTTTGAAGTAAAAATTAGCGATATAGTTGCGCCTAAAGGGATAGCTAAGGTTCTTGTTCCGACCTGG
>NZ_ALMY01000005.1 GCF_000440115.1 Streptococcus suis YS56
GAGGAGCCTACAGATCCAGTAGTTCCCCCAACCCTCGAGGAGCCTACAGATCCAGTTGCTCCCCCAACCCCCGAGGAGCCTACAGAACCCGTTACTCCCCCAACCCTCGAGGAACCTACAGCCCCAGTAGTTCCCCCAACCCTCGAAGAACCTACAGATCCTGTTACTCCTCCAACCCCCGAGGAACCTACAGCCCCAGTAGTTCCCCCAACTATCGAGGAACCTACAGCCCCAGTAGTTCCCCCAACCACTGAAGACCCTACAGATCCAGTAGTTCCCCCAACCCCCGAGGAGCCTACAGAGCCTGTGGTTCCCGCAGAGCCAGAAAAACCAGTTGTAGAGGAAAAAGTGCCGCAAGTCGTAATCACGAATTTGGTAGAAAACACTGATGCCAAATCAGCGACACTCAGCTATAAATTGACGGACGAAACAACTAGCTTCCGTAAAGCAGTGGCATTATTGTATGATGACACAGGTAAGTTAGTTCAAGAAAAAGATATACCTCTTGCAGATTCAAATGGTCAACTGACACTTGAAAATCTAGATTTCTATACGGCTTATACTGTCAAAACAAAGATTTTTTACACAATGGAAGGGCAGGAACAAAGTTCTGAACAGGAAGCTATTCTCGAAAGTATGCGTCAATTTGATTTGATCTACAAGAAGATTGAAATCAAGGATGTTGATGCGGTAACAATTTATCGTCGAAAAGATGGAAAGTATATCAGCGCAGTTTTTTTAGAAGAAATTCCATCAGATTTGACAGAGTTATTTGTCAAAGTTAGTTCAGAACGTTTTAAAGATGTCTATATCCCAGTTACAGAAGTGACAGATAGTGTAAAAGACGGGCAAGCAGTCTATAAAGTGACAACCTCTTTTGAACAGTTGGTCGAAGATAATGGTTCTCAATATATTCAAAATAAGATATTTTATATTCCAAAAATTGTAAAAGAATCAGATGTCTATTTTACTTTCTCGGACTTGGTTAATGCAATTAACAATAATCCGTCTGGTACTTTCAAACTCGGTGCTGATTTGTATGCTGATGAATTGTCAATTGGTGATGTTCGCGCCTACATTACGGAACCATTTAAAGGTAGCTTGACTGGTGAACATAACGGCTCAAAATTTGCTATTTATAATCAAAAAGTACCATTGTTCCAGAAAGTGGAAGGGGCAACTATTACCTCCCTAGATTTAAAAAATGTCAATATTGCTTCAGCAATACATACAGACTTAGGTGCGTTGGTTAATGAAGCACAACAATCAACCCTAACAGATATTGCTGTTGAAGGAAATATTAGAGGTCAACGAAACTATGGTGGCATTGTCTATAAATTGGACGGTCAATCTCATTTAACAAATGCAAGATTTAAAGGAAAGATTGATTCTTACGGGACTGGCGAATCGTATGTAGGTGGTATTGCGGGTTTAAGTACAGGTTCATACATTGATAAAGTGATAGCAGATGTAGCAATTGCCATTAAGGGAGAAAATAATCAAGCAGCAGGCGGAATTGTTGGTCGTCTAACTGGAGGGAACGGTGAAAGAGGCATAAATCTTCAGAATGCTTATGCGACAGGAACAATTACTAACAATGGTAAAACGAATCAATTGGGTAGTATTGTTGGAACAAACCAAAAGGGTTGGGTTGATGGTCGCATCCATAATGTCATTGGAAATGTAAAAGGTAGTCTAGCGGTTGTTGGATCCCTACATGATGGAAATGTTGCATTGCAAAATGCTTATAGTACACAGGACGATACAGTTGCTAGTAAAATTTCTGAAAGCGATGCTATACTGAAAGCGCAGGATCTAGGAGTAACTGCTACTGTTACGGATTCAAATCAACGAACTATTAATAGCTATTCTGTTGATTATCTGAAAGTAGCTAAAGCTCAAGCTGATTCTGTTATAGCTTATGAAAATATGGAGAAAATCTTACCATTCTATAATAAGGAACTTCTTGTTTATTATGGAAATAAGATTCCGCTATCTGATAAGTTGAACAAAGTAAAACTTGTAGATGTGGTTCCTATGAAAGATGGAGCAATAGTAGCAGACATCCTAGCAGATAAAGCAAGTATCAATAAGATTATGCTATACTTTGAAGATGGGACTGTTGACTATAAGTCAGTTACGTATAGTGATGACTTTAAGAATAATCACATTATTGAATATACTATTTCTGATATGTCTATTCCATACACACCAGAAAATTTTGTAAATCAAAATGAGGATATGGTGAACCGCCTTGTAGCTCTCTTACATCCGATAGCATATGAGTCCGAATCCTTGCAGAAACAGTTAAATCCTCCAGCAACTCCTGCTTATCAAACGACAAATGACATAAATGATATGTACTTTAAGTCTAGTTTTATGCATATCAAAGAAAATCTAGCTAGTTACCTTCGCAAAGTATTGACGTCGTCTATGAATGGTCAAGGACAGAATGTTGAAAATTATTTCGAAGCGAGAATAGCAGATAACAAAGAGGCTTTCCTATTAGGGTTATCATACCTCGATAGATGGTATGATATAAACTACGACCAATTGAATACAAAAGATTTGACCTTGTTTAATTTGGATTTCTTTGGTAATCACTCGGCTTCAACATTGGATGCTATTATCGCAATTGGTAGCGCAGGCTATGAAGTACTCAGACCGAAGAACAACGTAGCCACATACTCTACTTATTTATCAGGCATGACTGGCAAATCGACTGTGTTTGATTTTGTCGAAGCCTATCGAAAAGTATTTTTACCAGATAAAACAGATAATCAATGGTTTAAAGATAATACAAAAGCATATATTGTTGAAATAAAATCTCAAGTAGCAGAAGCTTTGGAAAAACAAAATAATGCTGAAAAGCATAGCAAGTATGCAGTTGAAGTGTATGACAAGATTACCAATCCTTCTTGGAGATATCGTCAAATGTTACTGCCATTACTTACTATGCCAGAGGAAGATATTTATATTCTTTCCAATATGAATACGATTTCATTTGGTGCGTTTAGTCGTTATAGAGATGTTACAAATAACCCAAGTCAACGTGAAGAAGTTCGCAATTTGGTTGACCAAGCTGCGATTTGGCAACGAGATCACACAGATTTTTGGTATAAAACATTGAATGCAGAGAATAAGGATAAGATGTTTGCTTCTTATATGAACACAGATGGTTTTGGTCTGTTTGATGAAAGTGGGAAACAAGCGTGGCAGGATTTGTCAAGTAATCTTTCTGCAATCCAAAATTTCTTTGGTCCAGTTCATAAATGGTTCGGTAGCAATGGTACCGCAGCTTATGCAGATGGAAGTGAGACGTATTTTGTAGCTTATCTTCTATTAGATAGGGTTGGAACATCTACTTATACTCACGAGATGGTGCATAATCTAGACTCTAATACATTATTCTATGGCAACGGGCGACGTTCAGGTCAAGGAGCTGAGTTATTTGCACAAGGGTTATTGCAAAGTCTAAGTAGTACAGAAGATAATACTATTGGATTGAATACATTTTATACTGACTTGGATAAGAAAGATTCGTTAATCCGTGTACATCCATATAAGCCTGTTGAGCGATTTACAAATCAAGAAGATTTGAATACCTATGCTCACAATATGTTTGACGCAATTTATCTTCTTGATTATCTGGAAGGTAGTGCTGTATTGCAACAAAGTAATGAAGTGAAGAAAGCATGGTTCAGAAAGATTGAAAATTATTATGATGGGGTTCATGCAGGTAACCAGATTCGTCCATTAACCGATGAAGAAGTTGCACAGTTAACAACCTTCAATGCTCTGATTGATCAAAGTATTATAAACCGGAGACAGTATTATGACAATGCAAAATTATCAAGAAATGGCTACTACAATACCTTCTTGTTATCTCCTATTTATTCTGCGTTGGATAATCCAACAGGAGCGCCAGGTGATTTGATGTTTAGACGGATGGCTTATGAACTTCTAGCTGCTAAAGGTTATGATGAAGGATTCATTCCTTATGTAAGTAATCAGCTAAAATCAGAAGCATCAAACGGTATTGTAACGGATACGGTTGTTCTAAATCATATCTTTAATAATAAATACGCAACTTGGACCGAGTTCAAAAAAGATATGTATAAGGAACGGATTGATCAATTAGTAAAATTAAAACCATTTACAATTGTATATGAGTTAGATAAACCAAATTCAACTCAAACGGTTACTATCAATTCTTACCAAGATTTAGAAAATCTGATGAAGGCGGCGGTAGAAGAGGATATGAAGCGACTTAGCCATGCAACATCAAATGAAGCTACTAGCTGGGTTCATAGTTTGAAACGTAAGGTGTATAGTGCCCTTCTTCGTTCTACAGATGAGTTTAGAACTTCAATCTTTAATCCATAAAGTATTGTATTCTCATTGCGTGACCAGTTGATTTTATCGTACTCTAGAGCTATTTACAGATAGTTGTAACGCTTTGGTTGGAGAAATTACTGGTACAGTAAATAATTTAGAAAAGATTGTATGATAAGGTGTATCTGTTTAGAAGTGTGCTGCATTGTAACTTCTCAACAGGATAGGATTAGTATGCTCATTTTCTGTTAAGGATAAAAGACTATCTTATAACAAAGGAATAGAATACCTTGTTAGTGACTGGGTTCAAACCTAATGTTATTGAGTTAGCTGCCCTATAATATTTTGCAACCTTTTGTCAATTCTAGTGGGTAGATGAAAGGTTAATACCTAGAAAGGACCAGTTTAGGAGGATCCTACTGAAAAAGTCATCGTTTGATGACTTTTTTTGGCTCTTTGTCAACTGTAGTGGGTAGACGAAAAGCTAACACCTAGAGAGGACGAACTTCGTTCTCTCTTTTTCAATATTCAAAGCGATGTATAGTTGTTTAGTTTTTTATTTGATGTATGATAAAATAGACTTATGACTTACGGAATTGATTTTAGAAAACGCGTTATTGCCTATGT
>NZ_ALMY01000006.1 GCF_000440115.1 Streptococcus suis YS56
CATATTTGGATTACGAGACTCAAAATATTTTTCGTCAAATACCTTGATGGACTTGACAAATGGTAGAAAAAAGTTCACCAATTTAGCCGCGATTTCGTATTTCGGTGCTCGGGTCCAGACTATTTTAATAATCTGGTCGTACGACTCCTGTCACTGTAGCTTTGGTTGCTTCGTAGTCGCCGTCAACGACTACTTTGATAATGCGTTTGGCATCTTCTTCTGGGCATGGAACCAACGGCAAGCGGAGTGGACCAACTTCAAATCCAAGATAGTTGAGAACTGCCTTAACTGGTGCAGGACTTGGATATGAGAAGAGGGCATTGACTTTCGGAATGAATTTGCGTTGAATAGCAGCTGCTGTTCGAATATCTTGTTGTTCGATGGCTGTAAACATTTCATACATCTCATCACCATTCGTGTGAGATGCAACAGAAATCACACCATCTGCTCCCAAGTTCATGGCATGGAAGGCATCTCCATCCTCACCTGTATACACCAAGAAATCCTCTGGCCTGTTTTCAATCAAGTAAGCCATATTGGCAAGGCTGGTACACTCTTTAACACCGATGATGTTTGGATGCTCAGCCAAACGTAACATGGTTTCTGGCGTCATTTCAACTACGACGCGACCTGGGATATTGTAGATAATGATTGGTAAATCAGAGGCATCTGCAATAGCCTTAAAGTGTTGATACATTCCTTCTTGAGAAGGCTTGTTGTAATAAGGAACGATGGCAAGACCTGCCGCAAAACCTCCGAATGCCGCTACTTCCTTAGCAAATTCAATCGAATCGCGCGTATCATTTGTACCGATACCAGCAATCAAAGGAACGCGACCATTGACAATCTTTTGAACTGCCGCAAACAATTCCAACTCTTCCTCGTGAGTCAAGGTTGGACTTTCAGCAGTTGTTCCTGCCAACAGAATCCCTTCTGTGTGGTGTGCCAATAGATGCTCAACCAACTCTGGTAAAACATCATAGTTTATTGCACCGTCCTCTTTAAAGGGCGTAATCATAGCCGTAATAATTTTTACATCACGCAAATCTTGAATAGACATGGAACCTCCTAGTCAATAATTTCATATCCAGCTTTCTGAAGAACTTCGATAGCCGCTGGGAAATCCTTAGCTTTAGTTAATATATAGTCAGTATTGAAAGTAGATACTGCAAAAATACTAATTTTTGCTTCTGCTAGTAATTGACTAATTTGTGAAAGGATACCTACTAATGAAAAGTCAAGTACCCCCTCAACACGAAATGCTAGCCATCCTTTATCCTCTTCAATAACATTACTTGGAACTTCTTGGCTCATACAAACGAGTGAGTTTTCTTCATCTGTCTTACCGATAAATACATAAGAGCTCGTCAAATTAACCTTTGTAAAATCTTCAAGTTTACAAACTGAAAAATCACCCTTAATAATTTTAAGTTTCATATATTTACGTATACTTTCTAATTACTTGCTAGAATTTGACTGATTCATATGGAATATTTAATAGTTTAAAGAGGCTAAAAATAAACTTATTTCAATTCAAATTTCAATTCTGCAGTTGGACGAACTAGACCACGTTCGTGGAGGGTCTCAGCGATTTGCACAGAGTTCCAAGCTGCACCTTTGAGCAAATTGTCAGAAACAACCCACATGTGGATACCGTTTTCCTTATCCAAATCCTTACGGATACGACCGACAAAGGTATCACGGCTACCAACAGCGTTAATGGCTTGCGGATATACTTGGTTAGCCACATCATCTTCCAAAACAGCACCTGGAAAGGCTGCAATAGCTGCTTTAACTTCATCAATCGGAGCAATTTCTTCTGTTTCAATGTAAACAGACTCAGAGTGAGCTGACAAGACTGGGATACGGACGCAGGTTGCAGAAACGGCAATACTGTCATCTTCCATGATTTTCTTAGTCTCTTTTGTCATCTTCATCTCTTCGTAGGTGTAGTCATTGTCTGTAAAGAGGTCGATTTGCGGAATGGCGTTGAAACCGATTGGGTAATGTTTCTTATCGCCACCAGAAGGAAGAATGTTCGCTTCTACCGCTTTTGGTTCAACACCATCATTCAAGACTGCACGCAATTGAGCCTGAGTTTCCAAGATAGCTCCCATACCTGCACCAGAAACTGCCTGATATGTGGATACGATAATCCGCTCCAAGCCCCATTTCTGACGAACAGGCTCCAAAGCAACCATCATCTGAATAGTTGAACAGTTAGGACAAGCAATAATACCATTGTGGGCATCAAGCGCGTGAGCATTTACCTCAGGGACAACCAAAGGCACATCTGGATTTTGACGGAAATACGAAGTATTGTCCACAACAACTGCTCCTGCTTTTACTGCATAAGGAGCATACTTGGCAGATGTAAATCCACCAGCTGAGAAGAGAGCAATATCTACTCCTTCAAAAGCTGTTTCTGTTGTTTCTTCAATGACAATGTCCTGTCCCTTAAACTGCAAGGTCTTGCCTGCTGAACGAGCGGAAGCCAAGAAACGCACTTTCTCGATTGGAAGTGTTGACTCTTCCAACATTTTAATCATTTGGGCACCAACTGCACCAGTTGCACCAACAACAGCTACTACATAAGCCATAGAAATCTCCTTTAGGTCAATTCTTCAAAATTTTCTAAAAATTTGTTATTTCATAATTATACCATAATATTTTGAAAAGAAAAGCCCCGAGAAAACTGAATTTCTCGGGACGGAGCAAATTATTTTCCTAAGGAACGAACGTAGAAATCAACTGCTAACAATGCCTCTGCTACATCTTCTGCAGAAATCGTAAATGGCATACCATGAATGGTTTCGCCTTCAATAGTCGCTTGTTGACCAACCTTCAACAAATCATCATAGCTCGCATCAGCTAGATGCAATTCTGCTAGAGTGGTTGGCAAGTTCAAGGCTTTATAGAAACGAATATACTTTTCCAATTCTTCTTTTGGACGATTTTCCAAGAAGAGCTGTGTTAAGGTACCATAAGCAACTTTTTCGCCATGTGTCAGATGATGGATATCTCCTTCCAAAGCAGTAAAACCATTGTGAATAGCATGCGCCGCAGCCAGACCTGCACTTTCAAATCCAAGTCCACTTAGCAAAGTATTGGCCTCAACAATATTTTCCAAGGCAGTTGTCACAACCTTGGCTTCACAACTAGCCATAGCCTGCAGTCCGTAATCAAACAAGGTCTTCTCACAAGTTTGAGCAATAGCAATACCTGCAAGCGTCTGCGCACCTCCTGCCATGGTCGTTCCATTGCTTTGCAAAATAGCACGCGCCTCAACCCAGGTCGCTAAACCGTCTGCAATACCTGAGGCTAATAAACGAGGTGGCGCTTGACAAATGATAGCTGTATCTACTAACACAAGATCCGGATTCTTCTTGTAGAAAATATAGCGTTCAAAAGCTCCTTCTTCTGTATAGATAACAGATAATGCTGATGTAGGAGCATCTGTTGAGGCAATCGTTGGAGCAATCACAACAGGAACTGCAAGTAAATCTGCAATGGCTTTAGCAGAATCTATAGCTTTTCCACCACCTAAGCCAATAATGACATCGCTCGCTTGCTCTTGACCGATAGCCACCACACGTTGAATTTCTTTGTCAGATGCTTCGCCATTAAAAGCGACACGATAAGGTGTCATACCTGCATCTGTCAAGTATGTTAGAAACTTCTCGCCAACAATGCCGTACACCAAGTCATCACAAAGAATCAAAGGCTTTGTTCCTAATTTACCGATAGCTTCAGCGCCTTGAAATAGGACATTCTTGCCCTGAATATAACGCGACGGACTAGCAAAAACTTTCATAAACAATCCTCCTGTAATTTTTGTTTATTTTAATATATTGTATTGTGATTCGATAAGTTTTTCAATGATAATGTGAAATCATATCATTGAAAGGAAGACAGTAGTTTCGGTAACTCTTGCACAGCTTTTTCCAACTGTTCAATTGAAACCGGAAGTCCCTCAAGGCTGGTTCGACAGGTTTGAGAAAGACCAGTAGTTGATGAAAATGGTAACAAGCTTAGAGATGGCAATAAGTTTAAATCTCTGTAAAATTCCAAATAAGACTGCCATTCCTTTTCTGAACAATTCCTCAATTGCAACAATACAAGATGTACACAAGTAAAAATTTGTTCTTCTTTGCCTTGAATACTTTCTGAATAGCGGGCGATGATTTCTGTATAGAGCAGACTAACCAATCGAACGGCATCATGATGCGTTGCCATTCCAGTTAAAAAGGTGATGACTTCGACAACATCTTCCAAAGACTTACTAGTGGCTTGTAATTGATAGGACTGATAAGCATCTTTTCCTTTGGAAAGCAATAATTGCTCACAACCTTGAATGAGCAAGCAATCCATCACACTGACCTGCTCTTCGTCTTGACAAATAGACTCCGCCGCTAAACACGTCAAACAACGTACCAATCCCAATTCCAAAATAGATAAAGGGGCATGATGTAAGAAGAGTTGTATATCTGCAATGACCAAAGAAGGTTCACCCAGTTGCCCCCTGACCGTATCACTGCGTGAATACCCTTCATGAAGAATAGCACAAGAAGAGGTTGATGCAGGCGTTGATAATATCGTCGGAATCAAAACATACGGAAGTTCCAACAAACCTGCGACTAATTTGGTCATATCCAATATCCGACCGCCTCCCAAGCCGATCACCATATCTGCTTTATGTTCTTCTGCAGTTCTAGCATGTGCAAATACTTGAATGTCTGTAACATCTCCCATTAAAAAGGAAGTCATTGGCATACAACCATAACATGTAATATTTTTTATAAACTTATTCCCTATCTTGTTATAAATTGTTTCGTCACACAAAACAAGGGGGCGGTGACCTATTTTCAAGATTTCGACCGCACTTTCATACAGGATACCTGTTCCCTGGATATAGCGTGAAGGACTTGAGATAGCTTTCATAACCGACCCCCTATTTCTTATTCTATAAACTCTTTTCCATGAATAGCAGACCAATCTGCTGCAAAATCAGTTACCGCTTTGTCGATAGATGGCATGGCAAAAGCGGCCTCAAAAACATCTGCACCAGCTGTAATTGCCTGAGCACCATTTGCAAATGCTTGATTGGCTTGTTCTACATTCTTAAAGGACGCAGCTAAAATCTTGCTTTCTGAACACTCACGGTCAATGACTTCCGCCAACTGAGCAATTACTGCATTTGAATCAATATTTAAATTGGCCATACGGTTATAGTAAGGTGCTAAATAGTCTGCGCCTGCAGCAATGGCCAACAAGCCTTGAAAAGTTGTATAAATCGCTGTCGCAGTAATCTTAAACCCTTCTGCTTTCAAGGTCTTGATAGCTGCCAGTCCTTCTGGAGTTACTGGAACTTTAATGTAGACATTTTCAGGAGCCAGCTCACGAATCTTTTTCGCATCCGCTAAAATCCCCTCGTAATCTCTTGCAACAACCTGCACATGCAGGGAAGGTTCCGGACCAATTAGGTCTCTAATGTCTTTTAAACGTTTAAAAAAGTCAATATCCCCCTCTTTCTTTGCTATAGTCGGGTTAGAGGTTACTCCCGCAAGCGGGAGAACCTTAGCCCATTTTTTGATTTCTTCTACATTTAACGTGTCCAGCATAAATTCCATAGTGATAACCTCTTTTACAATGTGTGTTCAGTACGTCCGATAATATCGTCTTGGGTAGCTCTGGAAAGAACATTGAAGAATGCTGAGTAACCTGCAACACGGACAATCAAGTCACGGTGTTTTTCAGGATGTAACTGAGCATCAAGCAAGGTTTCTCTTGAAACAACATTGTACTGAATGTGATAGCCATGCAAGCGGTTAAAGAAGGTCCGCAAGAGGGCAATCAATTTTTGTTTGTCTTCTTCCTTAGCAAGAGTTTGTGGATTGACCTTCTGATTGAGTAAGACACCACCAACAATTTCGTGCGTTGGTAATTTCGCAACAGATTTCAATACAGAAGTTGGTCCATTTTTATCCATATTATGAGATGGGGAACAACCTTCCGCCAATGGTGTACCTGCATTTCGACCATCCGGTGTCGCCAAAGTACCACGACCTTGTCCAACGTTTGCTGAAATAGATGAGGTACCTGAATAGCGAATACCACCAATTGGACCACGTCCAAAACGAGTGTTTGGATACTTGGCAATCTCATCCACATAAATATTATAAGCTTCTGTCACCAACTGGTCTGCGTAATCATCATCGTTACCGTATTTTGGCGCATCCTCAATCAACATTTCTTGGATTTCTTTACCACGTTCACCAGCATAGTCCGTTTCCAAAGCATGCCACAATTCTTCTGGTGTCAATCGTCCTTCTTCAAAGACTAATTTCTTAATGGCAGCTAGAGAATCAGACAAGTTGGCAATCCCAACCTGCAAGCCAGAAATGTAGTCGTAAATCGCCCCACCTTCTTTCAAGTGCTTACCACGACCGATACAGTCATCTGTCAGAGCCGAGCAAAGAATGTCAGGAACTTCTCTTTCTAAGGCGATATCAATCGCATTTTCAACAATAACACTCATCCGTGTTAGATGACGAAGTGTCTTCTCCCATGCCGTGTCAAGCTCTTCAAATGACTTCATGTCTTTGAAGTGACCAAAGGCTGGAGCAAATCGTTTGCCTGATGCAGGGTCAATCCCATCATTCATGGTAATCAACAACACTTTCGGAAAGTTCATATAGCTCATACCTGTACAACGGTAACCCCATTTACCAGGAACAGCCGTTTCTACACAACCAATCGCGCTGTAGTCATAGGCATCTTCTTCCAAGACACCTTTTTCAATAAAGGATGGAATGATAATTTCATCGTTGTTGAAGGCAGGCATGCCAAAGCCAAGTTTCATCACTTCGATACATTCATTCATAAAACGAGCATCAAGACCTGCATGATAGCGAACGGTCAAGTTTGGCTGTGGCAGGTGTGTTTGGGCAACAGATTTCAATACTAGGTAAGAAAGTGGATTGACAGCATCCTTCTTATCACGTGTTTGTCCGCCAATGGTAACGTTTTGGTAAAGCGGGCTACCTGCTGATGAGAAGGTATGTGATTGACTACGAACCTTGTTGATGGTAATGGTCTTAATCCACAAGTTGGTCAAACGCTCAACGATACTGTCTTCCGTTTCCCGACCTGCTTCCAAGTCCGCTTTCACGTACGGATACATGTATTGGTCAAAACGTCCATAAGAAAGGGAATGTCCATTGGACTCAATTTGCAAGATACACTGGATAAACCAAACAGATTGCACTGCTTCCGCAAATGTTTCAGCAGGTTCATACGGTACCTTCGAACAAATACGAGCGATTTCCAATAATTCTTGACGGCGTTGAGCGGTCGGTGCTTTCTCTGCTAATTCAGTAGCCAAGGCGACAAAACGATCGGCGTATGCTTTCACCGCATCAATGATGATAAAGATTGAGTCATAGAAATGGTACTTGTCAATGCTTGCTGGATCCGTCAAATCAAGCTTAGCTTTTGCTTCACGTACACGTTCCTCAAAACCACGCAAACCATGTTCCAATACCTTTTGGTAATTAACAGCCAAGTGGGCATCGCCAGAGTTCATCTTGCCTTCCATACCAAAGAATCCTGTTTCCATATAGACTTGAACTTCTTCTGGAAGTAAGATACCTGCTCTTGCACGTAAGTTATTATTTTCCCAGAACGGCGCGATACTGCGCAACTGCTCCTTGGTTTTCTCGGTAATATAGAAGACATCCCCATCCCGTTTTTCGAATAAATCCAATTCATTCAATACAAACTCTAAGGTATATTCTGGGAAGATGGGAGCATCTTTATTTGAAGAAGCTTGGTTGCCTGCAATCAAACTTTCTTCTTCAATGTACAGTGTCATATTTTCCAAAATTTCTTTTAGCATGTAGGCACGCTTTAAGACATTTGGTTTCTCTTGGTGTTCTTTGTAAGCCTTTGTGGCTAAAATTGCACGCTCTGCATCAATGTATGGTTTTTTATCTAAAACATCTTCGCGGTACTTGAGCATGCGATCGGTCAAATTACCGAAATATTCTGTCTTAATGCTAGTACTTGCTACCTCAGTAACTACTGTTTTCATTTTAATTTTTCCTTTCTTTCGAAACATCATTTTATTTCGTTTGTAATTAAAGTATAACTTTTACAACTAATTTTTGTCAATAAAGGAGAGATAGCACTTGAAAATAGCAATCATTTAGCACAAATGTGCAAAATCTAATGAGTGTTTCTTAATAGATATTTTCCTTTTGTTCGTTTTCATAGGCAATATTATCTTGAATTTTGAAGAACGGAAAGTAAACAATAGTTGACATGGCCAAGATAATGATTTGAACAACCGCACCTTGCCAACCACCGACCATGAAACCAGAAATGATTGCAGGAGTTGACCAAGGCAGTGTTACACCTGAGAAGGGCTGCATAAATCCTATTGAAATAGCACCGTAGACAATGAAAGCTGCCAAGATTGGTACCAATACAAATGGAAGAAACATGACTGGGTTCATAACAACTGGAAAACCAAACACGACAGGTTCATTGACGTTGAAGATGGCTGGGAAAGCTGCTACCTTACCAAGTGCCTTGTATTGTTTTGATTTTGCTGCAAATAGCATTGCAAATACTATACCAAATGTAATTCCTGAGCCTGACATAATCAAGAAACTATCCAAAAACTGCTGGGTCACGATATGAGCGCCATTTTCCAAAGACAACTTATCTGCTGCTAGAAGAGCCTTGTTGGCATCAAGGTTTGACAAAAGCAAGGCAGTAACAACACCATTAACAACGGATTGACCATGCACACCAAACCACCATAGGAATGATATAAAGAAAGCAATTCCAATAGCACCAGGCAAGGAACCAGTCAAACCTTGAAGAGGCACTTGGATCACATCGTAAATCATTTCAATGAAAGTACCACCGTTAGTCACCATCTTAGAAATGATATATACAATCATAGATAGCAAAAAGATAACAAAGGCAGGAATCATCGCCTCAAACTGTTTAGCAATAGCTTGGGGTACTTGCTCAGGCATTTTTATCACGATATGACGCTGAATAAAGGTTGTATAGATAGCCCCCACTACCAGTCCAATGATGATTGCTCCGATAATTCCTTGACCACCAAACCAAACTTTTGCAATGGCATCTCCAATTGGTTCACCTTCTGCTGGTATGTAAGATGACCTCAAGAGAATAAAGAAGGAGGACAAGGACAATACACCTGCTGGAAGTGGCTCAACACCGCTATTCTTTGCATAAGAATAGCCAATCGCAAAGCAGGAAATCAAGCCCATGATTGCAAATGTACCACTATAAACTTGCATGAATGGCTCAATCCAATCCGCTCCAAATAGAGCAGCAATTGCATTGTTCAAGCCTTCAAAAGGTAACTGGCCAATGATGAGGAAAATACTTCCCACAACTGTTAATGGAAGGATAGCCAACATGCCATCCTTTAAAGCGATAATCCCTTTCATGTTTACAAACTTCATAATCGGAACAATAATTTTTTGTGTATCTACTTTAGCCATGGTCCCACCCCTTTATGAAACTAAACTTAGAGCTAGTTGCAAAACTTTTTTTCCGTCTAGCATTCCATAATCAGCCATAGGAATAACTGCAATCGGAACATTCTTTTCATCACAAAGTGCTTTAGATTTATCAAAAGTATAGGCAACTTGTGGTCCTAACAGTGCCACATCTATTTTGTCTAGATAGTCAGCTATTTTTCCTTGAGAATAAGCATCTATCTCTACCTCTACACCCGCAGCCTCTGCTGCTACTTTCATATTGTTGACCAACATGCCAGTAGAAAATCCAGCCGCACAAAAAAGAGCTATTTTAACCATTTTGGTATCCTCCTAAATATAAAATTGGTTTAACTGACTTTTTTTAATTCTTTTCGTAAATCAATGATTTCCTTAATCAAATTGATTTCTGTAATCGATGTCATGAGATGGTCCTGTGAATGCACAAACAGGGCTGTGATTTCTGATTTTATTCCACTGGCTTCTTGAGCTAAAAACTTGGTCTGCATATTATGCGCCTCTAACAAAGCAGCATCTGCCAAGCTTAACTCCTGTTCAGCACGTTCATGCTCACCCGATTTTATAAACGATAATGCTTGATAGGCATGACTCTTGGCATCACCTGCATAGATTATCAAGCCCATAATAATTTGGTCCGCAACAATCATTTCCATTGTTCCTAACCCCCTCTTTTCTTTTTTTAGTAACTTTTTATGTTTCTTTCGTAAGAAAATCATATCATTTTATTTCAATATAGTAAATAACAAAACTGCTCTTTTTTACCTATTTTGAATAAATTGCACTTTTGTGCTTTTTTGATAAAATAAAAACATTTACTATCCACCAAGGACAATAAATGTCATTATTTAACCTATCACAAAGAGAAATAGTTGGTGTCTCCATCTAGCTTCAACACCTTCAAGATTGTCCCTTCGTCCGTCACAAGATGATTGATATAACCTGCTCGCAAAATAGCTAGTATTGCCTGAGCCTTATGCTCTCCGTAAGCTAAAGCTAGCGTATTGGGAATATTTTTCAGTTCTTCTAATGAAATAGCTATCGTCCTATCTTGTAGGTCTTCGACAACGGGCTCTCCATTATGATTAAGACAACGACAGCAGGTTTCACCAACCGCCCCCTCTATAGATAACTGATGAAAGTCAGCTTCTGTTAACATATCCAACCACTGAGGATTATTAGCATCTACCCTACCACCAATTCCGACAGCCGCCACATTCAATTTTTTCCAGTCCGCTCTTAACTCTTCAAAATATCTGGATGACAAAATTCCTTCAGCAAGACTTTGATTTTCTTGGATAATAGTCGCGTTGATAAAACTGCACTCTCCTCGAAATTTATTGGCCATATCATAAATTAGAGTATTGACATGATAGCGAGCATGAATATGACTTGGACCACCAGCAATAGGAACAAATTTTAAACCTTTCATCCGGTGATGTCCCATTTTCTCAACGATTAAACTCAAACTTCTGCCCCAAGAAAAACCAACTATCATGTCATCATCAATCAAATTAGTTAACATATCAGCTGCTGCTTCTGCTAAACGAGATTCTAAAGCAGAAAGATCGCCATCTGAGCTATTCTCTACTAGTTCAATCCTCTTAAGACCATACTTGTTTTGAACATATTTCTCCAACTGATAAAGTCGCTTATCAAAATCTTGGATTTCTATTTTAACAATACCTTCTAACTTGGCTTTCGTCAGCATTCTACTGACTGTTGTTCTGTAGATTCCTGTTTCCATGGCAATCTCTGCCTGACTTTTTCCCTCTATGTAATAGAGATAGGCAATCTTTGCTAATTGTCTTCTTTTTTCTAGCTTCATTCTTTCCTCACTAAACGATAGTGACCTTAACATTGGCTTTTTCTAGTTCAGCTACAAAAATCTCTGCAATTGAGGTATCCGTAATGACTTGAGCAACTTGACTTAGACCAAATCGATGTACGGTCCCTTTCTTAGTAAATTTGCTGGCATCTGTCAACACAATCATCTGCTCTGAAACTTCAGACATATATTGAACAACTTCACTTCGCATCAAATTCTTTCCTGTAAAGCCATGCTCACTGTCAAAACCATCTGTTCCTACAAAGGCTTTATCTACATGAAAGAAACGAATCATTTTTTGTAAAAGGGGACCAACTGTCACTTGTGAATCTTTTTGAAATTCACCACCCAATAAAATCACCTGACAACCATCATACTGTCTAACATAATTAGCTATAAAATATGAGTTCGTGATAATAGTTACGTTTCTTTTTGTCTTGCAGATTTCTTCTG
The DNA here is from genome assembly GCF_000440115.1 of Streptococcus suis YS56. Lineage (GTDB taxonomy): Bacteria > Bacillota > Bacilli > Lactobacillales > Streptococcaceae > Streptococcus > Streptococcus suis_L. The sequence continues at coordinate 11,842 of NZ_ALMY01000006.1, forward strand.
CCAAAAGAGCACAAGTAGAACCAGACTCAATCATTACTGTTTCATTATCTGCTACTAATTTTACTGCTTCCTTCGCAATTCTTTTTTTCACATCGTAGCGAAAAGACATTCGAATATTTAAATCATCTCCACTATTTAAAACAGCATAGCCATGTTCTCGCCTTAGCAAACCTCTAGATTCTAACTTATCCAAATCTTTACGGATTGTTACCTTGGAAACTTCCAACTGTTCAGATAAACTATTTACATCAATTTTTTCATGTTGAGATACGAGTTCTATAATTTTATCTAGTCGTTCCATTTTATCACCTCGTACTTATTGTACCAAATTATCAGCTATTTTCAACTTTTCAACCCCCAAAATACTTACGTTCGCAATTGCAAAACTTTCGTTTATGATGTAAAATTGTATTGTAGCAAAGGAGAAGTCTTATGAACTCGACTAAAGGTATCATTTTTAACATTCAACACTTTTCATTACATGATGGTCCTGGTATCCGTACAACTGTTTTCTTAAAAGGATGTCCTTTACGTTGTCCTTGGTGCGCTAATCCCGAGTCGCAAAAGCGCAATCCCGAACCAATGTTAGATGCCAATACCAAGAAAACTACTATCATGGGGGAAGAGAAAACTGTTGATGAAATCATGGATGAAGTTATGAAAGATGTTGATTTCTATGAGGAATCTGGTGGTGGACTTACTCTATCTGGCGGGGAAATTTTTGCGCAATATGAATTTGCAAAAGCTATCTTAATGGAGGCAAAACTACGCGGACTACATACTGCTATCGAAACAACCGCCTTTGTTGATCAGAAGAAGTTTGCCGACTTAATTCAATATGTCGACTTCATTTACACTGATTTAAAACACTATAATACTATTTCACATCGAAAAGTCACTGGAGTTAACAATAACCTTATTATACAAAATATAGAATACGCCTTTTCTATCGGAAAAGAGATTGTTTTACGAATTCCTGTCATTCCAGAATTTAATAATTCATTAGAAGATGCTGAGCAGTTTGCCTCCCTTTTCAACCAACTCAATATTGATAAAGTCCAACTCCTTCCCTTCCATCAATTTGGTGAAAACAAGTACAAACTCCTTAATCGTAACTATACGATGACCAACGTTAAAGCTCTCCATCCTGAAGACTTGGCTGATTATCAGGCAATCTTTTTGAAACATAATATCAATTGTTACTTCTAGCACACTTTTAATAATATTAACCATCAGAATGAGCAGTATTGACTGATTCGTTCAATGTTCAGACCAAATTAAATATTGATACTTCTACAAAGATATACGGAATAATAGAACTCTTAGAAACTTCATTCAAATGTTTTCTAAGAGTTCTTATTTTGACTACAAAAATAAAAGATTGAAGAGTCTGTCCCAAATAGACTTTTCTTCAATCTAACTTATCTCCCAATTATAGGGTAGACTCATTTACAACCATCCGTGAACGTTGTTCAATTTCCTCAGGTGTCAAAACACTATTATAAAACATGAATTGACGAAGATTAAGCTCATCAACTGTCCAACGTAGTTCTGTCTGCCGACGTGTGCCACCAACCTGTACATAGTCCATAGCAGTTGCAGAAGTAAATGGAGCTTGTGACATGGTTGTCTGACCAGACAATTTTCCATTCACATATAATTTGACCAAGAATTGACGACTTGTCCCAACTTGTTCGTAGGTCATGGCGACATTATTCCAGTTCCCATTGATGAGGCGCTGACTGGCCTCTGTAATATGACCGATAGTCTGACCGCTACTACCGATACGGCTTTCAAAAATCAGTTTCCCATCCCGTACAATGAGAGCTGAATACTCATTTTTTAGACTGGCACTCGATGTCGAGAACAAGCTATAAAAACCTGAAGTTGTGCTGGCTTTGAAGTCCATGAAAATCGTTCCACTATTGATAGCTAGAAGACTGTCTTTGACAGTGCTAGCTAGCTCAATACGCTTACCGTTTTGAACATTTGTCTGAAGAGGCTCCAAACTCAGTACCTGATGATTAGCAAAGGAAGGCTCAGCTTGACTTGGAATATATTCAAACAATTCCACTTCTTTCAAGGTCATCAAGCGATTATTGATTTGATTTGGTCGCACACGCGCCTCCAAAATAATCAATTCGATTCTATCTGCTCGAATATCTCGACTAAATTGATAAGTTTCAATTTCTCTTTCGTAAGGTACGGCGATTTCTTGAGATTGATGAACCAAAGTTGCACCATTATAGGCTTTAATTTGGTATTTTGTAACAGTACCATTGTTATTGATACGCTTGGTCATGACCAAACTATGCAATCTAGTTGCTTGGCCATTTGTAGTCTGAATAGTGATTGTCTGAGGCAAGGTAATTCGATCTGTCAAATTCCAACGTAGCTCTGTTAGACTTTCCTTATTGCCATCCATCAAATTAGACAAACCACGCCCAAAGGTATCCTCGTAAACATTTTCTCCACGAACGGTTAGGCGAGAAGGATCAATCTTTTCCACTCTAAACAAAGGTTGTTCTTCAACGCTACTTCCCACCTCGTACAATTCAACTTCTTTAATCGTCATAGTACGATTGTTGATAATATCTGGTCGGAATTTCGCTTCTAAAATTATCAATTCAACCTTATTCGCAAACACTCTGCTTGTGAACTTATAATGATCTTCTGTCTGAGCATAAGGAACTTCAATAATCCCTGAATCATGTGTCAAGTTTGTACCATCGTAAGTTTTAATACGATACTTAGTAATTGTACCGTAATTATTGATACGCTTGAAAAGAGCCAGCTTATCGAGTTGAATTGCTTGATTATTACGTGTCTGAATTGAAATAGTCTGCGGAAGAGTAATTTTATCTGTCAAATTCCAACGCAATTCCGTCAAAGTTTCTAGATTTCCATCCATTAAGTTACCTAAACCACGTCTGAAACTATCTTCATAAACATCCTCACCAGTCACCAGAAGACGATCACTTGATACTTTGTTAGAACTGTCAGCCAGAAGCTTCTCAAATACAGCTGTTACGAGTGCTACCTTATTTGCCGGGGTCACAATCGAACCTCTTGATAGACCTTCAATTGCAAAACTTCCTGCTTGCTGATTCCAACTATATATTAAAGTCTGGCTATCCAACTGACCTAGGAAAGTCAATTCTTGACCTGTACTTGTTCGCAGATGTGGTTGATTTAAGGCAATAACCGGCTTTGTAAAGGAAAGATAAAGTTTGTTATCACGACCTAAACTGATTGTCTGTACTGCACTTGCGGCACTTACAGTCACTGGACGAGTCAAATAGTTCCAAGTTACCTGTTTATAATAAAGACTATAGGCATTTTGATTTCCCGATGAATGTTCGTATAAGATACCAAAAGTATCATTTCCTAGATATTGTAGGGAATTGTAAGCGAAGTTACCATCCTGAATCAAACTATGGTGGAGCCAGTTCAAACGGCCATCAGTCCCAACTTCTGCTACATGGATAGTACCATTTGTACGATTACCTCCCGGACCAGCAGCATTCGCTAAAAGTACATATTCTTTCCCATTGCGAACATGACGAATCGCAGATAATTGAACGTAAGGATCGTGAATGGCATCTATTACTTCAAGATCATTCAGCCAAGTCTGACCTCCGTCAAGACTTGTTGCCACACGCACCTTGCCTGCAAGCCCACGCATAAACATCTTCAACTGTCCATTTCCGAGTTGGACAAGTGTAGCCTCTGTACCTTGTTCTTTTGAGAGATTCATGGTACTAGAATGTAAGAGCGTTCCGTCAGCCAATTGACGATTGTCGTTAAATGTTTGACCCGCCTTCCAATTTTTTCCATGATCATCAGAATAAAAGACCAAGGCTGATTGCGAACCATATAAACCGGTCTTCCAGTTTGCAGAATAGGCCGGAACCACCAATCGACCTTTATTAGGACCAGTATGCAAGGTAATACCAGTACCTGGTCCCAAACCAAGGAACTTCATGTAATCTTTTTTAACACTTGGTGTGATATCTTCGGGTCTTGACCAGGTTAATCCGTCGTCATCACTGTATGACATCCAGATATAATTTGCCTTTGCCACACGGAAAGGACTTGCCGAATCCGTCTGATTATAAATATTGCCAATCAATTGCTGATTGTGATACAAATCACCTAAATTGGCATAAGCTGGACTTGAATCCTTTGTATTGACTCGGTAAGCCGTTTTTTGACCTTGAGGCGAGTATACATATCCATCTTCTCGTAAAGTATAAGGTCGATCAGCATTATTAGAATATAGATTAAGGTAGGATTTTCCATTAATGACTGTATATTCTACTTCTCTTTGAGATGGCATCCCAAACAAGGCCTGTCCCTCTGGATACATATCATAAATAGCAAAAATTCGCTTCGTCGTTGGATCTTGAACAAGAGCTGTATCAATGGTCAAAGGTGCACCAATACTACGATTGGTCGCCTTTTCATTATTCTTCAAATCAACAATTTTTATTGTTGAACCCCAAGTTACTCCATTATCAGAACTTCGTTTCACAACTTGAGCAATGTCTCCCCAGTCGCCCGAATGATCGTGACGCATATCTGTCGCAGCAATCAAAGTACCCTTGTCAGTCTTCAAGAGAGCAGGAATACGGAAACTAGCTGCCCCTTCTGGACCTTTCCGACCAGCTCGTCAACCTTCAAAAACCACCACTTTTTCAGATATGCCAGTTGTTGCCAAACTATCTACAGGAGCTGGTTGACGAGTAAATAGAATGGAACGCCGAGCAACTTCTTCAGCTGTAAGGGCCTTATTATAAAACGTAAAATTTCTAATATCTAATTGATCAACACCCCACCGTAAATCGTTGCCACGCTTTGTTGCTCCAAGTTGAGCATGGTTCATAGCAGTTGCACTGGTAAAGATTCCTTGACTAGCTCTTGTTGCACCAGAAAATTGACCATTGATGTAAAGCTTGACATCCATTTCTTGACTATTCAAGACTTTTTCATAGGTCATGGCAACTGCATTCCACTCACCATTGACCATTGTAGCATCCATCTGGGTAACATTGGCAATTGTTCGACCACCATCCACACGACTTTCCAGGGTAACACTACCATCTTTTGCAATGAGAGCCGTGTATTCATTTGATTTCGTATCACTGGATGTGGAGAACAGACTGTGAAAACCTGCATTTTGAGCAGCCTTATACTCCATATAAATCGTGCCTGTTTCAGATTGTCTAATAAGGTGTTCTGTCCCTTCACTCAACACATGACGTTTGTCATTGCTACTATTTAATTGAATCGCTTCTACCTTGGTAATTTCATTATTTTCAAATTCTTGAGAGGGAACATCCGCATTGACCGTCTCATAGCCAGCACGTAGAGCTGGATATGTTTCCGTTTCTTCAACAATAGATCCTGAAACTTCCTCTAGATTTCCTCCAATATTAGCTGGGACGGTTCCTTCTTCTGTTGACAGATTCTGAGAAGTTGTTTCTACTTGAATAGATGATATCTCCAGCTCCGTAGAGACACTTGTAACTGCTTGTTCTTGTTTAACTACCAATGGCTGTTCAAGGGCAACTTGCTCTAACTCTTGCCCCAAAACTGCCTCAGAATACATGATTGTGGGTAAAACTAAGCTAGAAAATAAAGAAACTTTATAGATGGATGATTTTGTAATTTTTTTCATATCTTCACCAAATTCCTTACATACTACACTATTGCGAGAAAGCACATTCTTCCATATAGATTTATATCTATTATGATATAACTTACTGTTATTTCTCCCTTATCAGTCCTATAATAAAAGAAGGATTATGGAAGAAAGCCATCTACTGATAGCTACTACATAAAAACAAGTAAACACAACTATTTTTGAAAAAGGCTTAAAAAAGCCCACCTCAAGGGCGGGCAAGGGCATTGTTTCCAATGAGAATAGCCGGTTCACACAACTATTCAAGGTCCGCTCCTGCGTTTCAATTAAATGAAGACCTCCCTAGCGTCGAAGGGAGTGGGAAAGAACTCAACCAGTCAACCAAGAGTTCGTCAACATTTCATCATTTCTGGTTGTTGACCTGAAACAGTCTCTTCCCAGACTGTTTCACTCCCACCCCCGCACAGCTCCAACTGTCTGGGAGACAGTTGGAGGTTGGAAATAAGGCGAACTCTTGTTCGCATCAATCGTAAAGGTCAGATTTGGAGTGCAAAACACGAACAAATCTGCCAATCAACCACTGCGCTGAGATGTTGACACGAACTCTTAGGAGCGTGCTGAACCTTAATCACCACCCACTACTCGGCTCATCGCATGAATCTATTCTACCATAATCTCAAGGATTTGCAAGCCTGATTACTCCATTCATTCTTGAATGGTTACTTGTACACTATCACCAGCCTGTTTACCAATAGCAGTTCGAATAGCCTTTTGTACACCAATAATGTAACAGATATTGCCTGCTTCATCCTTTACTCCCATATTGACAATGGAACCATCATAGGGATGACCATCAAATCTGGCGTGCACTTTTACTCTCCCCTTGCCAAACTCTTCTCGTATATCATAGGGAAAGATGACATAGGCTCCACCCTTGTCCGGTACGGGATGGATAAGGGCTTCAAATTCATAGACTTTAGACATGGCTCCTCCTAAATATACTTACTAGCCTCACGGATGGATAAGCCTGCCATTTGGGAACTGTATTTGTCAAGAAAAGTCCGCGCCCAGTCAGGATTGGTCTTAGAATAATCCCGTAAGCTCCAGCCAATCGCCTTGTTGATGAAAAATTCTGTCTGATTGAGATTGTTGACCAGGATTTTTTCCAACAGCTCTGTATCTGTCTTTTCTTTCTGCAAGAGTTGGTGGTCAATGGCAATTCGTCTCAACCAGAAATCATCATCCAAACTCCAGTCAATCATCACCTGCTTAGCCTCTGGATTGTCCAACACAATCTTACCGACTAGTTTATCTAATCCATCAATACTATCCCACCAAGACTTGGTCTGAGCTAGCTCTTTCAAACGAGGTAAATCAGCTAAAACCAAGTCTTTTTTCTTGGAGACCAAATAATCAATGGCAACATATTGAAATTCACGGTAGGGTTTGTCCCAGCAAGCCTCTACAAAGTCCCAATCAATCCCCGGAACCTTAAAATCTTTGAAGAATTGCTTGGCAACTGTTCGACGGTCAGGTGACCGAACGCCTAGAAAGTCAAAGTTATTTTTCATGTAGGCCTTCATAGGCTGGGCTTGACTGGCATCTGCCACCGCCAACAAGCGTTTTTCTAAATCATCAATCTTCATTTTTCTCACCTACCAAGGATTTTTGGAGCCAGACAATATCGTGCCAGGTCTCAAATTTATAACCAACTTTTTTAAAATGAGCTACCTGTTCGTAGCCCCTCTTCTCATGGAGGGAAATGGAGGCAGGATTTGGCAGGGCAATGCAGGCCAAGAAGTTCTTAAATCCACGCGCCGTCAAGTCCTCTTCCAAGGCATCATAGAGCATGGATCCGATTCCTTTTCCACGTACTTCTTGCTGGATATAGACAGATAATTCCACCGTCCAGTCATAGGCAGCTCGGGCATAATAGGTCGAAGCGTAGGCATAGCCAAGAATTTTCCCTTCTTCTACTGCGACCAGATAGGGAAACTTCCCCAAAGTCTTCTCAATCCTACTTGCAAATTCACTTACAGTCGGTACTTGAGTCTCAAAGGTAATAGCCGTCTTTTCTACATAAGGAGCATAAATTGCCACCAGGTCTGCAGCATCCTCTAGCCGTGCTGAACGAATTTCTATCATTTAGTTCTCCAATAATTCTCTATCATAAATGGTATAGTCACAACGGTAGATAATTAACCGTTTTCCATCAATCAAGAGTTCAGAAGTCTTAGGTGCATCAGATGCATAAAGAGATACTTTATCACCTACATAAGTAGCAAGCGGGGTTCCGTTTTGCGAACGAATCAAGACCACCTTAGCCTTACCCGTAAAATCATTTTTCAGGCTAGAGACCATTCGATTGACAACAGGAATAGCATGATCGTAATTGGACATATCGACTGTGGTTTGATACTTGGCAAACAAATCTTCCAAGCCTTCTTCTGCTGCAATCAAGGACGAACCGACATGGTCAATTTCAAAATTGCCAAGTGTGACTTTCAAAACAGACGAATCCGCATTGGAATTGCCTTCGGCATCCACCGAGTCAAATTCCTGATTCCGCGAAATCGATAGGGACTTACCAGACATTTCATCGATCAACTGAGAATTTTCATCATAAGTCCGTACCGTCATCTCCAAGCCAATCCATTCTTCCTTGGTATTTTTCCACCAATTTGAAATTGATTGACAGGCAGAAAGAGTGACTAGACTGGTAGCTAATACAGCACCAAGTGCTAACTTTTTATTCCATTTCATATAAAACCTCCAATAGTTGATACCTTATTGTACCATGAAAAATTTTTTTGAGACCGTCTATGACAGCGAATAATACTTCTTCCTGGTACTGCCCGAGGATCGAAGAAATCCATATTCCTCGAATCGAGACAAGTATCGACGAGCTGTAGCTGGACTGAAACCCATTACCTCTTGTAAATCTCTACTGGAGATAATCGAATGTTGACGTAAAAAAAGAGCAACCTTTTCAAATACAGCCTGCTCTTTGTCGCTCATAATCGGCTCACTCAAAATGAGCGAATTAGTGAGCGAATTGGTGAGCGAATTAGTGAGCGAATTGGTGAGCGAATATTCTTCTAATGTTTCAAAAATTGCATCAAGCATGAACTCGATAAAAACAGTTGCATCAACTGATGTATTACTGATTGTTAAACTATCATAGTAAGCCTGTTGGTATTTATAGATTACTGTTTCAATTGGAATCCACTCAAAAATTGACTCCCATTGGTAAAGTAACAAACTTTGCCACAATCTCCCCATGCGTCCATTTCCATCTTCAAAAGGATGAATAATTTCCAATTCATAATGGACAATACAGCTTTTAATCAAGGCGTGTAAATCACTCCGTTTTGCCCAAGAAAATAAGTCTTCAACAAGAGGTTTAATGAATTGAGGTCGGGCACCAACATGGACTACATTTCCATCACCGTCATAGACTCCCACATCCGTTGTACGGAATTTCCCTGATTGTTTTACTAATCCTTGTGTTAATGCAGCATGAGCACGCAAGAAATCATTGATATCATAAGGGTCTAATCCAAAAGCAAATTCATAAGCTTCATAAGCATTTTGAACTTCATGAATTTCTTTCGGCCTTCCTAAGACACGTTTTCCTTCAATGATAGCTGTTACCTGTTCCACAGTTAAACTATTATTTTCAATCGCCAAAGATGACTGAATAGAGCGAATACGGTTTTCCTTTCGTAAATGCAGATCGCGCTTTTCTAAAACAAGGCGAGTCGTCAATGAAGAAATATCTGCTACTCGACTAATCATTTTTTCAGTTAAAGTATAGTTTGGTTGCATGATGACCTTTCTATTAAGGTTGTTCTTACAAAAATTAAACCTCATATTTATTAGGTGTTCTAGTTTCTTAATTTATCTAATCTTGCTTTTCTTTCATCGATAGTTTCACCACTTGTCGTACTTAATACTTTTTCAGATGAAAGGAACTGATTAAATAATAATTGCAATAATAATCTTATTGTTCTATATGATGTCCCTAAGAAAACACCAACGATAAATATCCAAATATAAAAACCAATCTGGCTCCATGAAGTAGTAATACTCAGTATTCTGACACATTCTTGATGAAATCTCAACTCTTGCATTATAACAGACATTATGAATGCAAAGAAAGCAAAACGTAATGAATCTCTAAGATTACTTCTAAAAATATTATCTACTCCTTGTTGTTGATATTTTTGGAATATTTCTGTATTTGAAGACACTAAAACCAAACCATACATAGCAGTATAAAATCCGATGACCAACCCTGAAAATTGAATAATTGATTCCAAGATCCCCGGAAAACCTTTCATTTTTACAGATAATTTTAAAATCTTAGCAACTATCAATAATAGGACTCCAATAATCCATGGGTATAAATAATTGAAACGATTTCCTTTTATCATACGATTTCTCAACTTCCATCTCGCAACATTAAGTTAATCTTTAACTTTCTGTTTAATCCCTCGTTCGCAGGCAAATAGCAATATTTCATTCTATCTAGTACGACATCCGATCGCAATCTAGTTTTTGGCGGTTGCTCAAATCTTTCTTTTTCTAACAATAATGCATTTAATAGGTTCAATACTTCGATGTGCCCGCTATTGATAATGGATAGTTCTGCTTTTTCAAAATAGTTTTCATGCTCTCGAATTTCTTGAATGATTTTTTTAACCTCAGAATCATTCAAAGTATCATCCTTTGATCGTGCTGTGCTGAAAGTTACCTCTAAATTTAAACCACTCACAGGTTGACTGGCCCTAATAATATTACCAAGAACTCCATCCACTGCATCACTAAGCATATTTCTAACCCCATTTTTTGAATTATACTTATTTGCTGTTTTTACAGTTAGTTTTTTAAAGTCACTATTCCTCGCAGCTGAATCATAAATATTGGGATCTATTATTGGAATAAATTCAATAACTTCCCACTCATTTTCAGCTCTATCTTCATTCCAAAAATAATTGATATACTGTATGATCGCCTTCGGTGATAAAGCGTGAATGTTTCTTTGCAACATTAAAACAGAATTACTCAAGTCAAAGATTGCATTTATATCATTTGCTATAAATTCATCATCATCTAATGGGACATCTCTTTCGATTTCCTCTGAGGCCTTTGCAATATAGGGCATCGCATTGTTGGTCAATCGTTTAAATTGCATTAAAAGCAAGTCATTTTCATCAACTCGAAAATTTTTCAATCTGATTGGATCACCATTATATTTCCAACTTCTAGCATCTAAATCTAACTCTTTAACCTTTTCAGCAAATTGCGTTAAATCAAAAAGCATCTTTCTCCGTGAATTATCAACAGTTCTATCAACTTTTAGTTGAAAGTATAAAAACTTTACAAGTACTTGATTCATTGACATATTCTTTTAATCTCCCTCCTCCACCTTCACCTGCCCATTCATCAGCATTGGCAAGAGCCAATCACGGAGTTGGGACAGTTCTTGGTTTTGTTTATAAATTAAATGTTTTTGACTAATAAAATTTGAGACTAATTTAGAAAATTTTAAAGCATGTTTTTCTGAAAAAAGGACACTATATTTTTGAATATGAGCCTTGTCACCTCTAGGCATTTTAGAACCTTTTGAGCCTGCGACATTATAATTAAAAAAATCATCTCTCGCCAAGGAATAAAATAGATAATTACAGATTTCCTTATCATTTGCTCGGAGACATAAAACGTCACTACTACAACCACCTGTACGGTCTGAAATCCAAATTTTCTTAAAATATGGACGAATATTAGCAATTAGAATATCATTAGGGATATAACTATTTACCAAAGTACTGTTAGGTAAATAACTTGCTTGCTCAATACCTTTCATATTTGATAGCATGTTATCTGTACCAATATAATTTTTTGAATTTAAAACATCAGAACTAATTTTATCGGTAACATAAGTTGATAATTCCCCCAATCGCTTCACTCCCCACCCTTCTGGTATTTCTCGTTTGAGTTGGTCGTTATAGACCATTTTACCACCTGAGGACTTGTAGGGCTTTCCATTTTCATCAGGGAAATCAAACTGCACAAACCAATAATCATAAAGGGTCTTAGCCATCGCCTCCAACTCATCGTTTATTTGGTTATTCAAAGCGATTTTTTGGTCGAGTACACTTAATATTTTCGAAATGTTACTTTGTTCAACTAGTGACTCTGGAATTCTAATTTCATAATTTTTTATATCATTTGCATTTAGGTTATTTCTAACCCCTGATGATAGATTCCGAAGTGATTCATACTGAGTTTTCAGGTAATAATAAACATATTCAAAATCAGCTTTCTCTTCATTAATCATTATATTGCAACATGCTTGATTTGTTGCCATAGGTTTCATTATTATTGAAATGTTACCTCTAGTCTTCCCTTCCCCATACATAGCAATAGATAGTGTTTTTGGGGGATATAGTTTTAGACTAGTTTTTTCTAAAGCAATCTCTGAAATTTTTGTGTTCGTATCCCAAATATATTTTTCACCTAGTTGATCCGTTTTTAACCAAGGAATAACTGGATTATTCCAATACTCCGAATTACTTTTTAATGGTGTCAGTCCACTTGTAATGCTAACTGATAAATCCTTGAGACTTTTTAATTTCCACTCACTCATACCTCACCCTCCTCATCTGCTTCTCTATTTCCTTTTCCAATTCATGCGATTGGGCAAAGAGGCTGGCTAGGCGGTCTTGGTAGCCCTGCATTTTTTCTTCAAACTCTTCTGGGCTGATATCGACGTAGTCAATCTTGATGTCAAAGTACTGGCCGGCACTGAGGGAGTAATTCTTGTCCTTAATCTCCTCATAGCTGACCTTGACAGAGAAGTCTTCGACAACTTCTTTCTTAATAAAAGTCTCAATGATTTGCACTTCTTCTTCTGGACTGAGGACGGTCTTTTGGTTCTTGCCTTCCTTGACCTTAGTGCCAAGATTAGAAGCGTCAATCAAGACCACATCGTCCTTATTCTTCTTATCAATAAAGAGAATGGACACGTTGGTTCCTGTGGTCGCAAAGATATTGGACGGCATAGACACAACACCTGCCAACATTTTCTCATCGACAAGGTGCTGACGGATTTTCTTGTCAATACCTGACTGGGCGGTAATAAATCCTGTCGGCAGGACAATAGCTGCCTGCCCGTCTTCCTTCAAACTATAGATAATATGCTGGATAAAGAGTTGGTAAATGGCCATACTCTCTTTTTTCTTGTTGGGAATCTTTGGAACGCCTGCAAAGAAGCGTTCACTGCTATTTGGCAGACTTTCTACCTGATCCCGCCACTCTGAAAAGTCCAGTTTGAAGGGAGGATTGGACACGATATAGTCCATTTTCTCGACATGACGATTGTTGAGAATGGTATTTCCCTGCACGATATTGTGAATGGAGTGCTGCAAGCCATTGAGAATCAAGTTCAGGCGCAAAAGATTAGAAGATTTCTGAGAAATATCCTGACTGTAAACACTTGTACGGTCGGTACCGATCTGGCTAGCCAAGTTCATCAAAAGAGTTCCTGAACCTGCAGATGGATCATAGATTTTTACGTTACTTGGCTGATCATTTCCCACCAAAATCGCCGCAATGATTTTGGCAACAGAGTGAGGAGTGTAGTATTCCGCATACTTTCCACCACCGTCCTTGTTGTAGTCTTTAATCATGTATTCAAACAAGGTTGAGAAGAAGTCAAAGCCCTGTGAAAAGATCTGCTGGTCAAACTTAACACGCACCAAGAGATTGATAATGGAAGCCGCAACCTCGTTTCGCTTGCTGGCATCGGAAATGGTATCCGTAATCAAGCGTTGGTCAAAGAGTCTAATATCCGTTCCACCGTCTGTATGAACGGAGAAGATAGCATTGTTATCAATGGCAATCTGATTGAGCGTTTGTTCAAAAATCTCCGCAAAGTCTGCTTGGTTCTGCTGGCGGTGCAGGCTTTCAATCAGTTGTTCAGGTTTTAGATGGGCTGTTTTTGTCCCGATATCATCTAAAAACCATTCATAATCCTCCTCAGACAAGTTTGAAAGACCTTGATAATCATAGGATTCGTCTATGATCAGGGCTTCGTACAAAAACTTGTCATTCAAAAATTTGTAAAGGAAAGATTGGGTCAGGAGTTTGTACTCTCCTGCCTCTCCTCCAAGTCCTGCATGGGTAAAGACTGCTTTTAGGTCATCAACTAACCCTTGTACCTGGCTTTGTACCTGTACGATATAATGTTCTTCCATTTATTTTTTATTCTCCTTCATAGACTTCCATTAGAGAACGAATCAACTTGTCATAATCGACTCGTTTGAGTTGTCTACCTTCTTCTGTTTTCTTCATTTCTTCACGGGCTAGGCGTTTGATTTCCCCTTCTAAAAAGGCTTCGTTTTCAAGAATACCTTGATTGAGACCAATTTGATAATCAATCAATGGCTTGGCACCTTTAAGAACTTGGTAAATGGCTGGGAAATCACTCACTACTGTTGATTGGGTGACACGTTTGAAAGTACGGGCTGACATAGTATCTCCACCAAAGTTCATAGCCAAACGGTTCATTCTTGATTTGTAATCCTCAACAGAGTCAAATAAACTTTGATAGGCTAGTTTGGTCTCCTTGATTCTCGCTAGACTGTACCCTTCGACTTCTTGGGTCATGTGTTTGTTTAGAACGCGTTGAAACTCTTCAAACAGGCTGACCCATTCTGGATCTTTCTCATCCCTCCGCAGATTGATACCATTAGCCACACGGCGTCGGATATCGTCCAAGTCATTAGCCGCAAGTCGTAGCTCTTCTTCCTTTATCTTGGTAAAGCTAAAGCTGGTTTCAGACATGGCTAGATTCAGCAATTGTTGGCTGGAGAAACTATCTGGTTTTTCTAACAAACTCAAGGTCAACAGACGACGGGATAGCATATTCAAAAGGCTAGCAATTTCTCCCATATTGACCTGTTTGACAATATCGTGGTAGCCATGCAAACGTGCCATGTTGTAGTACTGACGAATGGTTTCAAGAGATTTTCGGAGGGCGATTAACTCTTTCCTATCCTTGGCTTCATCGATGGCTCTTCCGAAAAATTCTAAGTTATCTGTCGGATAGTTCATTAGAACTCGGTTAGAGCTCGCTAGCTGTTCCTGGACTTCTTCTGGGGACACAAAAATAGTTGCAAAAGGATTATCTCCGTCTTCTTCTGTCAAAGCTGCCTGGTATTCCCGATTGAGTTCTTCCAGATAGGCTTTATTGGTCTTGTCAAATTCCTTGGAAATGTCCGCAAAATCAATGACATAGCCAAAAGCATAATCCTTGTACGGACGGTTGACACAGGTTAAGGTCTGCAAGAGATTATGGGCCTTGATTTTCCGTCCAAGATAGAGGCGTTTTAAACGAGGGGCATCAAATCCTGTCAAAAGCATAGAATAAACAATGACGAAATCGAACAGCCCTTTCTTGAACTTGTCTACCTCTTCTTTCTTGTAGTCCTTGTCTCCCACATCATGCAAAATCAAGGTAGAAGTGAAACTGGTCTGGCCTGCTAGTCGCCGTTCTTCTAGTTGCTGGTGCAATTCTCGTGCTTGTTCGGATGAATCACAGACAATCATTCCACCGATTGATTGGTCACCAAAAAGAATATCCCGTGCTCTTGTAAAATCATCTAAGATGAAATCCAACATGGGACTGACATAGCGAGGATGAGCAAATATTTCTTTCTTATCAATCGAGCCTTTTTGAATTTCTTCATGGATGGCTTTTAGGTTTTCCTTGTAAGAAGTTTCGATGTCCTCACGCATCAGTCGCAGGGTAAATCCATCTGAAATGGATTGATTATAGTAGTATTTATGAATGTAGTCACCAAAGATATCCCGTGTGGTGACAGCTGTTTCCTTGGTTTTTCCATCTGCCTTAGGAGCAATCAAAGGGGTACCTGTCAGAGCGATTTTGATAGCCTGCTTATCTGCATTATAGAGATTTGGCAGATAGGACCCTTTTTCATTGTAGGAACGATGCGCTTCGTCGATGAAATAGATATTCTGTTGATTTAAGTCATAACCAGAATGGTCTGTTAAATCAGAGGATTCTTTGAATTTTTGGATATTGACAACAGACACGTCATATTGGTCTTGGATCTGATTTAGCTCTCTAGGCTTGTTAATGCGTTTGACCTTCAGACCACGCTTGCTAAATTCTTTAAATGCCTGATCAGCCAAATCCAATCGGTCCACCACAAAGTAAAACTGCGGTACAATTCCTTTTTGGGCATAAAAGTCCCTCAAATAGCGGATATTGAAGAAGGCTAGGGCAGTCTTACCAGAACCCTGTGTATGCCAGATAACCCCTTTCTTCATCCCTGCTTCCAACTCTCTCTCAATCGCCTTGGTCGCAAAATATTGCGGGTACCGCATGGCGTGTTTCTGTAGTTGAACCTGTTCGTTTTTATCACGTTCTTCCACATAGACTAAACCGTAACGAAGCATGAAAAAGAGCCGTTCTTTCTGATAAAGGGAAGTTAAGAAAGAATTACAAGGGCTGAATGGATCCAAATTGGTTAGAAATTCTGCCTGTGACTTGAGGGCAAATCGCTTGACATCCGTAAGAACTAAATCAATCATCTCTTCCTCTAATGGAGATAAACACTCTTGTAAGTGTCCTTCCTCTTCTTTGAAAGAGTTGAACTTGGTAGTAGAATAGGCATTGCTACAATAAAAAGAGCCTTGTAACTGCTGACCTTGGCTATCATTATAGTGAAGATTATCCGAAAAGGAAATCAGCTGGGTAATATTGTTAAAGCGTCTAAATTTTTTATTTTCAAAGCGGAACTTGGTCCGTTCTTTTTCAGACTGAATCCCCGTTTTCCCATCTCGGATGGCATTGGGTTGCTTGACCTCGATATAGCTGAGTGGTAGACCATTGATAAAGACTGTAATATCTGGTCGGAACTCATCCTCACCATTTTGGCAAGTAACTTCCAAGGCGATATGGAAGGTATTGGCTTCAAGATCGTCCCATTTGATATAGGTGTAGTCAGAGTCAGAATGAATTCGCTTGAAAAAACTACGTCCAATATCATCTTGGTCTAATTCCAAACGGATGTTTTCAAATTCCCGTTCAAAGTCAGCTTCACTTGCGTAATTATTGAATCTTAAAAACTGTTGCTTAAAAATCGAAACAAGGATATTGGTTGAATGGTCTCTGTTTTTAATATCTTCACTTGTAGCTGAAAGATAATCATATCCAAGACGAGTCAAATGCAAAGCTGCAGGCAATTGCACTCTTGTAAACTCATTGTGTTCCTTTCTCATCATACAAAGCTCCTAGTTTATTCTTATCAATCATTATACCATATTTGCAAAGGCTTTCCGACAAAAAAACCGCCCTTTCGGACGGTCACAGTTCATCAAAGAAAAAGGGCTCTTGATGAAAAATGGTCAATCAATGAAATGTGATCACTCAATGAAAATTAAGACTAGTCTAGGAAACGAAGTCGCAGATTATACTTGAGTATATCAAGGCAAGTTGACGCCGAATAGTGTTAATTTTCGATGAGTGAAAAAACATCATTCAAATTCTCAGCCATCGTCGGATGGGTGAAAATTTGCGTTTTGAAGTAGGTGTAAGGGATTTGGTTGTCAATGGCCATAGCAATCAAGTTAATCAGCTCCTCTGAATTACGACCAAAGAGTGTGGCACCCAGAACAAGCCTACTTTCCTTGTCTACGATAACCTTGAAAATACCTTTAAGATCATTATTGACATGGGCACGTGGCATATTGGCAACAGGCAATTCGTTGGCAATATAGTCGTAACCTGCTTCCATGGCTTCCTTCTCGGTCAGACCAACACGAGACAGCACAGGCGTAATAAAGACGCTGGTTGGAATAGACTTGCGTTGGCTCAAGTTGTAAGTACCAGTCCCAGTCAATTTACCAAAAACGATACGGAAGTCGTCTAGGGATGTGTAAGTAAATTGTGGTCCGCCATTGACATCTCCCACCGCATAGACACCTGGAACAGTCGTTTCGCAGTAGTCATCCACCTTAACAGCACCATTTTCCAAAAGCTCAATCGCCGTATGTTCCAAGCCCAAGTCAGCAGTGTTTGGCACACGACCCGTCGCATAGAGGACAGCGTCAAAGACTGCCGTTTCGCCATTAACCGTCACTGCTACTTGCTCGCCCGCAGCTGCTACTTGCTCGATTTTCGCACCCAAAACAAAGGTCACACCAGCTTCTTCCATATACTCCTTGGCGAGCTTAGCAACTACTTCCTCTTCTCTTGGTAAAATAGCAGAGCCAGCTTCATATACCGTCACCTGACTGCCGAGTTTGCTGTAGAGTCCAGCAAATTCCAGTCCAATGTTGCCTCCGCCGATAATAGCCAACTTATCAGGACGAGTTTCCAAGTTTTGAATACCCGTGCTATCATACACGTGAGCTGTATCCAACAAACCTGGAATTGGAATCACGCGCGACTTAGCACCTGTATTGATGACAATAGTTTCCGCAGTCAGTTGGATGGATTCCTCACCAGCTGACACTTCCACAACCTTATCCGCCACAAAACGCGCGTGTCCTTGGTACAAACTAACACCACTGCCTTTTAATACTGCCTCGTTTTTGTTCCGCAAGCGAGTGGTGACTGTTTCCTTTTGCTTCATGACCTGCTCGAAAGTCCAGTTTTTATCTGCTGCGACCAAGAGGGTCTTGGTTGGAATACAGCCGATATTGATACAAGTCCCACCGAACATAGCAGGATTTTCTTCCACCAAGGCAACCTTCTTCCCAGCTGCTGACAGCTTACCTGCCAAGGTCTTACCAGCTTTACCAAAGCCGACGACTAACAAATCAAATTGTTCCATAAGATACTCCTTTTAATGTTTTCAACCTTAGTCTATCAAAAAAGATTTTTTTTGGCACAATTCTGCTACGGATGACAAAAATCCCTTGAAAATAAGGAATTTCATGTCTTAAAACCGAATGACAAACCGCATGGTATGATGATCAAGCGGGAAAAAGTCATAGGAAAACTGGTGACTGTCCCAAATCTGCTTAACCAGGTAGAGTCCAATCCCTGTCCCTCCGTCCTCCTTGCTGCGACTGTAATCTGGTCGGTAGAAAGGCTGGAAAACCTGGTCAAGTTCTTCCTGACTGAGCAAATGAGAAACCTGATTGTCTATTAAAAGCTGATTGGCCTGGAGCTTGAGTTTGATGTTTGCCTGCGGACTAGCATAACGAAAGGCATTGTCCAGGATATTTTTTAGAGCCTTGGTCAGGTAGATCGGATTCCCATGAATAAAGACTTCTTCCAAGTCAGTTTGAAACTGATAACCTTCTAACAGTGCCCAGTCAACATAGGAAGGCAGGATTTCTTCAAGCAGACGATGAAGGGCAATTTCTTCTTCCTTGTTTTTTATAGCCATATCCACTGTGGTAGCTTCTAAGATAGACTGAACGAGGGTTGCTTGTTCAGCTAGGATATCACGACACTTGGCTAGGTAGGTCTGATGGTCCTTGAAATCCCCGACATTATAGAGCATCCCCTCAACCAGACCAGTCATGCTGGCAATGGGCGTTTTGAGTTCATGCGAGGTCATACGGAGAAAGTCAGACTTCTCCTTCTCACGCACCAGGCTACGCTCGTTTTCTTCCCGCAACTCTTCTATGCTGCTCTGCAATTTTCCATAAAGATGATTGATGTCCAGGGCCAAGGTTGCAATCTCATCACGACCCGTCACTTGACAGGCCAGACCTGCTTGTAAGCTCTGCATTTGCCGTGTCGTCGCAGAGAGGTGGGCAATCCTACGAGTTGAGAAGTGGCTGTAAATAAAGGCCGAGGTCACGGCTAGGGCAATAATCAAGAGGAGCACAAAGGGATAGAAGGTCAAGAGGGTTTGACTGACTCCTGATAGGGTATAAAAACCATATTCGGCTGTGAGAACCAACTCCTTGCCTTCTTTTGTAGTGACAAGAGCCGACCAAGAGCCAATCTCATCGTACTGGCCTTGCTCCAGATAACTGCTTCCCCGCTCCTGACTGCTCTCTTCCTGCGAAGGATAGATAATCTCCTGATCGGCAGAATAGAGGGTCAAAAGTAGGTCGGGGGAATTTTCGTCGTAGGCGGTCAAACTGGCGAGAATCCTTGCCTGGTCCTGACCTTCTAGGGATGTAAGAACTTGGTTATATTCCTGTCTGAGCTGGTCCTTCTTGACCTGATTGTAATAGATAGGCATGGCATAGTAGAGCAGGCCAAGCAAGATAAGTGAGGTAAGACTGACCATTAGGGTTACGATGAGGAATTGCTTTTTGGCTAGTTTCATCTTAGGTCTCCAACTGATAACCACGGCCAATGACCGTTTTTAGGGGAAGGTCTGGTAATTTCTTGCGTAGATTTTTGATGTGGTTGTCTAGGACACGACTATCCAACTCTGTATAGCCCCAGATATCTAACATCAGGCCGTCTCGACCGACAATCTGGCCCTTGTGCTTAATCAGATAGTGTAGAATGGCATACTCCTTCTGGGTCAAGGAAACCAGCTTGCCCTGGTCATAAACCATACCTGTTTTTTCAGATAGGCTGATGTTCCCCACCACCAGTTGATCCGTCTGACATTCCTGACGGAGAATATTCTCAACCCGTTTCATCAGAATAAGGGGAGAAAAGGGTTTGGTAACATAGTCGCTAATCTGCTGATTAAAAGAAAGTAGCTGGGTGCACTCATCTCCCAAGGCTGTCAGCATGAGAATAGGAATTGCGGAAGTTTTCCGAACTTCCTGCAAGACTTCCAAGCCTGTCATCTCGGGAACCATGATGTCTAGAATAAGGAGGTCAAACTGGCTCTCTTGGCTGGCTTGATAAGCTATTCTGCCATTGACAAAACTCAAGACCTCGTGTCCCTCTTCCTTCAAAAATTCACAGACAACCTGATTGATAACAGGGTCATCTTCTAGTACCAAAATGCGTGCCATACTTGCTCCCTTTTCTTTCTCTTCTTCTCTCCATTATAGGCTTATTTGTCCGAGGGCTCAACTAATTTTTGACAATCGCTGCAAAAAACAGATAAAAAACAGATGACGGGTAGGGTGAGAATAGTTGGTTCTGCTAAACTGAGTATAGAAACTAGAAAGGATACTTATATTAAAAGAAAAGAAGAAGGATATTTCTCCAGTGGATTTGATAGTTGTGGCTGTGATTTTATTCGGAGAGGGAATCATCAACTCGACCTTACAGTGTATCGGCCTTTTCACCCAACAAACCAGCCTGGCGGAGAATTTGACCTTTACAGCTCTAGACAATATCAAGGCCTTGCTGATCCAGTTGGTCTGGCTTGGCTTAGCCCTCGCCTATCTTATCTGGCGGAAGGTGGATATGTTTCAATTGAAAAAACACATTTTCTGGACACCTTGGGTTCCCCTACAGGCTCTAGTAATTTTCGGATTGGCGGCTCTTTCTATGGACCTGTTTCACTTGCTGACTTATCAATTGACAAGTCCAGTCACGCCCTCCATGTTCAGCCTTTTTCCAAATATAGACATCACCCTACTAGCCTACTCTCTCCTCAACGGCTTTTACGAGGAAATCTTTTTTCTTGGGCTATGCTTTATGGTCAAACCAGAGGCTAGGAAGTGGATTCTTCCCTTCTCGCTCCTGATTCGGTCTAGTTTTCATACCTACCAAGGTCTGGTAGCTGGAATTGGGCTTGGCTTGATTGTGGGGCTTCTCTTTCATTTTCTCTATCAAAAACTCCAGCCCCGCAATCTGCTCCCCTTCTTTTTAGCTCATAGTCTGGCTGATGTCATTGGTCTGACAGTCTTGTCTTATCTTCTTTACTAAGCATACGAAAGGAATCTTATGAAACACCTATGGAATACCTATAAAAGTCAATTTGCCCTTATTCTTGCCAGCCTTGGTTTTGTCAGTGGTTGCAAGATGATTTTTGATGAACTAGCCAAGCCGAATGGCATGGAAGAAAAATATCCTCTCTTTCTACTAACCATTTCACTGGTAGCCCTCTATCTCCTTCCCTTACTGGTCCTCATCCGTCACTTAGAAAAGCGCTATGCTATTTCCAAAAAAGTCAGTCATTTGAGTTGGCTTTTGGGGCTGACTGCTGGAGTGGCATTTTCTGACATTGGTCACACAGCCATTGGCTACTTTTTGCTTGAAATCGTTAAGGTCAGCGATGATTTTCGCTATGACTGGGGTGCTGCTGTATCTGCACCATTTGCGGAAGAGTTTGGGAAGGGCTTGGTTGTCCTCTTGGTTTTGCTGATTGCGAGAAAAATGACTGTAAAAGATGCCTTGGTCAGCGGTATGATTGCAGGTCTCAGTTTCCAAATTGTTGAAGATATCATGTTTACCTTCCGAGATATGTTTGTGGGTAAACTGGATGGATTTGAAACCATTATCGGTCGGGTAGGACAGGCTGGCTGGACCCACTGGGTATTTACCCTACTCTTTGCGGTTGGTCTAGTTGCTCTGCTTGGTCAGGAGAAAAGTCTATCCAAAGCCCAAGGAGCGTTCTGGCTCCTTGCCAGTCTAGGCCTACATTTCTTCTTCAATTCGCCTTTGAATACTGGCTTTATGACATCACTGCTTCCGCTGGCTAGTATCCTACTTGGCTTACTTGCCTATCAAACGGTTGAGAAACTATCTGAATAGACAAAAAATCCGCCTTTGAGCGGATTTTTTATATTCATTCTTGTTAGAACAAGCCGATAGCCGTCCCGTCTGCTGCCACATCCATGTTGAGAGCTGCGGGAGCTTTTGGCAAACCGGGCATGGTCATGACATCACCTGTCAGAGCCACGATGAAGCCTGCTCCCAATTTTGGCACAAATTCACGGACTGTAATATCAAATCCTGTCGGTGCACCAAGGGCAAACTGATCATCTGAGAAACTGTATTGAGTCTTGGCCATGCAGACTGGCAACTTATCCCAACCATTCTTAGCAAATTCAGCCAGCTGGTTACGAGCCTTCTTCTCAAAGACAACTCCTCTACCGCCGTAGATTTGTGTAACAATCTTAGTCACTTTCTCTTCCAAGCTATCTTCAGCCTTGTAGAGACATTGGTAATTGGCTACATTATTTTCAATAGTGGCAACGACTGTTTCAGCTAGCTCAACACCACCATCAGCGCCATTTGCCCAAACGCTCGCCAACTCGACAGGAACGCCAATTTCAGCACACAGTTCTTTCAAAGCAGCGATTTCATCAGCAGTATCTGAGACGAATTCGTTGATAGCAACCACCGCTGGAATTCCATACTTCTGGATATTTTCCACGTGACGTTTGAGGTTGGCAAAACCAGCTTTGACAGCTTCTACATTTTCAACAGAAAGTTCTGTCTTAGCCACTCCGCCATGCATTTTAAGCGCACGCAGGGTCGCTACAATCACCACAGCATCAGGAGCCTTAGGCAAGTTTGGCACCTTAATGTCGAGGAACTTCTCTGCTCCAAGGTCAGCCCCGAAGCCTGCTTCTGTGACGGTATAGTCGGCCAATCGCAGAGCGGTTGTGGTAGCGAGGACTGAGTTACAGCCATGAGCAATGTTAGCAAATGGGCCACCATGGACAAAGGCTGGCGTGCCATAGATGGTTTGGACAAGGTTTGGTTTGATAGCGTCCTTCAAAATAAGGGTCAAAGCACCTTCCACCGCCAAATCACGCACGTAGACAGGACTGCGATCGAAACGATAACCGATAACAATATTTGCCAAACGTTCTTTCAAGTCATTGATGTCCGTCGCCAAGCACAAAATCGCCATGATTTCAGAAGCTACGGTAATATCGAATCCATCTTCACGCGGAATACCATTGAGCGGACCACCCAAGCCAACTGTTACCTTACGAAGGGCACGATCGTTGAGGTCCACAACACGTTTCCAGATAATACGGCGTTGATCAATCCCAATCACATTCCCTTGGTGGATGTGGTTGTCAATCAAGGCAGACAGGGCATTATTAGCCGTAGTAATGGCGTGCATATCCCCTGTAAAATGCAGGTTGATATCTTCCATTGGTAAGACCTGAGCAAAACCACCACCTGCAGCCCCACCTTTGATCCCCATGACAGGTCCCAAAGAAGGCTCACGGAGGGCAATCATGGTTTTCTTTCCAATTTTAGACAAAGCATCAGCCAAACCGATGGTAATAGTTGACTTGCCTTCACCAGCAGGTGTTGGGTTGATAGCTGTTACTAAAATCAACTTACCAGGCGCATTTTCCTTGACTGCATTGATTTTATCGAAAGACAATTTTGCCTTGTATTTTCCGTAAAGTTCAATATCATCAAAGCTGATACCGACTTTTTCAACGATTTCTGTGATAGGTTTCAAGGTCACACTTTGTGCAATTTCAATATCTGTTTTCATG
Source organism: Streptococcus suis YS56 (assembly GCF_000440115.1). Taxonomy (GTDB): domain Bacteria; phylum Bacillota; class Bacilli; order Lactobacillales; family Streptococcaceae; genus Streptococcus; species Streptococcus suis_L. The sequence continues at coordinate 35,870 of NZ_ALMY01000006.1, forward strand.
AGAGCTCCTAAATTCCTTATTTTTTATGGACATTATACCATACCACAACTTATTTTCGCATATTTTTTACTATTTATTCACTAACGTACGGAATTTTCAGAAAAACTACAGTTTCCCTCACTTAAACAGATACAAATTTTAAAAAACTGTATTCTCATCATATCATCGCTCTACACTTCCGTCTAAGACTGATCCTTATATTTTTTATTAGTGTTATCATTTTCCAGTGTCACAGATTTATTAGCAAATGAGTTAGTGCAAACTTTACGAAAAATAGAAATTCTAGTAAAATATGAACATGAAACTATTGATTACATCAGGCGGAACAAGCGAAGCTATCGATCAAGTCCGCGCTATTACAAACCATGCTTCTGGAAATCTTGGAAAAATCATTGCCGAACAAGCCTTGAAACGTGGTCATGAAGTTACTCTTGTGACTACAAGACAGGCTGTTAAACCAAATTCTCAGAAGAATTTAACCATTATCGAAATCACAAATGTTGATAGTTTGAAAGAAACATTAGAACCTTTAGTCAAAACCCATCAGGCCCTGATTCATAGCATGGCTGTATCCGATTATACACCTGTTTATATGACTGGTTTAGATGAACTAAGAGCAACTGAAGATATCTCTAGTCTACTAAAAAAACAGAATACAGAAAGTAAGATTTCATCCAAGGATGACTACCAAGTTCTTTTCTTGAAAAAAACTCCCAAGGTCATTTCCTATGTAAAAAAATGGAATCCAGCTATCACACTCTTTGGCTTCAAACTATTGGTTAATGTTCCTAAGGAGGAATTATTTGCCGTAGCTCGCCAAAGCATTGAACGAAATGGCTCTGATTATATACTTGCTAATGACTTGAAGGATATTGGAGAAAATCAACACATTGCCTATTTAGTTGATAAAACAAGGGAAATTCAAGCACAGACAAAAGATGAAATTGCTCAGCTCATTTTAAATACCCTAGAAAAAGGAGAAAAAAATGGCTAATATCACACTTGCCGTTACTGGCTCTATTTCAGCCTATAAAGCAGCTGACCTAACCAGTCAATTGACCAAGCTCGGTCATCAGGTTACAGTCCTCATGAGTCGCTCTGCTATGGACTTCATCACACCTTTGACTCTCCAATCCTTGTCAAAAAATCTGGTTCACACAGATGTCATGATTGAAGAAAATCCTACTCTTATCAAGCATATCGATATTGCCAAAGAAACAGACTTATTTTTACTTGCCCCTGCTTCTGCCAATACGATAGCTAAATTAGCTAATGGTATGGCTGACAACATTATTACTGCAATAGCCCTGGCTCTGCCAATTGGTACTAAAAAACTGCTGGCACCTGCTATGAATACTAACATGTACCTCAATCCTGCTACCCAGAAAAATATCAAAACCCTCATAGAGTATGGTTTTGAGGAAATCAAACCGCGTGAAGCCCTGCTTGCTTGCGGCGACTTTGGTACAGGCGCTCTGGCCGAGGTTGATGTGATTCTTAACAAAGTAATGGAGGTTCTAAATGAAAACAAATAAATCCAGGGACGTTGCGACTCTTGCAATATTTCTAACAATCATGATTGTCATTGAAGTGGTCAGTCAGATGATTTTTGCTAATTTTATCTTGCCAATAAAACCGACTATTACACATATTCCCATCATCATCGCTTCCATTCTTTACGGTCCACGCTTAGGGGCACAACTGGGTGGTTTTATGGGAATAATGAGTATCATCCGCAATAGCATAATCCTTTCACCGATGAGTTATGTTTTCTCTCCTTTCGTAGAACATGGAAACTTCAATTCTATCCTGATTGCCTTAGTTCCACGTATTTTAATCGGAGTTACACCATGTTTTGTTTACAAATTGATGAAAAACAAAAAGGGGCTCCTACTAGCAGGTCTTACTGGTACCTTGACAAATACAATTTTTGTCTTGACTGGTATCTTCTTCCTATTTTCTAATGTATATGCGGGGGATATAAAATTGTTACTAGCTAGTATCGTCTCATTCAATTCTATTGCAGAATTAACCATCTCCGGTCTCTTAACCATAGCTATCGTTCCAGTTTTACAGAAAGTTAAAAAATAAATATCAGAAAATCACGTGAAAGCGTGATTTTTTTTTTTGAAAATGGTATAATGAAAGCGTTTAATAGAAAAATTTTAAGGAGATATGCGATGACTTATCAAGAAAACTATCAGACATGGCTCGACTTTGCGGACCTTCCAGATTACTTGCGTGAAGAATTAGTCGCAATGGATGAAAAAACCAAAGAAGATGCCTTCTATACAAACCTTGAATTTGGTACAGCGGGTATGCGTGGTTATATTGGTGCTGGTACTAACCGTATCAACGTATTCGTCGTTCGTCAAGCCACAGAAGGTTTGGCAAAATTGGTAGAATCAAAAGGTGAAGAAGCTAAAAAACGTGGTGTTGCCATCGCTTACGACTCACGGCACTTCTCTCCAGAATTTGCCTTTGAATCAGCTCAAGTTTTGGCAGCGCATGGTATCAAATCTTATGTATTTGAAAGCCTTCGTCCAACTCCTGAGTTGTCATTTGCTGTTCGTCATTACAATGCCATCGCAGGTATCATGGTGACTGCCAGCCACAACCCGAAAGAATTTAACGGCTACAAGGTTTACGGTGAAGACGGCGGACAAATGCCACCAGCTGATGCAGATGCATTGACCAATTTCATCCGTGCCATCGACAATCCATTTGCAGTTGAATTGGCTGACCTTGAAGCCAGCAAGGAAAATGGCTTGATTACAGTTCTTGGCGAAGAAACTGACGTTAAATATCTTGAAGAACTCAAAGACCTCAACATCAACCCTGAATTGATTGCTGAATACGGTAAAGACATGAAGATTGTCTACACACCGCTTCATGGTACGGGTGAAATGTTGGCTCGTCGTGCCCTTGCACAGGCTGGTTTTGAGTCTGTCCAAGTTGTTGAAGCACAGGCAACTGCTGACCCTGACTTCTCTACTGTCGCTTCACCAAACCCAGAAAGCCAAGCTGCTTTTGCCCTTGCGGAAGAATTGGGCCGTGAAGTCGGTGCAGATGTCCTTCTTGCAACTGACCCTGACGCTGACCGTGTTGGTGTTGAAGTTCGTCAAGCTGACGGTTCATACTGGAACCTTTCTGGTAACCAAATCGGCGCTATCATTGCTAAATACATCCTTGAGGCCCACAAGCAAGCAGGCACACTTCCTGCAAACGCTGCCCTTGCTAAATCAATCGTATCCACTGAGTTGGTAACGAAGATTGCTGAAAGCTACGGTGCTACCATGTTCAACGTCTTGACTGGTTTCAAATTCATCGCTGAGAAAATCCAAGAGTTCGAAGAAAAACACAACCACACTTACATGTTTGGTTTTGAAGAAAGCTTTGGTTATCTCATCAAACCATTCGTGCGTGACAAGGATGCTATCCAGGCTGTGCTTATGGTTGCTGAAATTGCTGCCTACTACCGTTCACGTGGTATGACCTTGGCCGATGGTATCGATGAAATCTTCAAAGAATACGGCTACTTTGCTGAGAAAACAATCTCAGTTACCCTTTCTGGTAAAGACGGTGCAGAGCAAATCAAGGCAATCATGGCTAAATTCCGCGATAACTCACCTGCACAATTCAACGCAACGGACATCGCAGTCTTTGAAGACTTTGCCCTTCAAACTAAGACAGACAAAGATGGAAACGTTGAAAAACTCACTACTCCTCCATCAGATGTCTTGAAATACACCTTGGCAGATGATTCTTGGTTTGCAGTTCGTCCTTCGGGAACAGAACCAAAAATCAAATTCTACATCGCAACGGTTGGTGAAACCCTTGCTGAAGCAGAAGAAAAAATCGCCAACATCGAAAAAGAAATCAACGAGTTTGTTGGGTAATCATTTATAGTTGTTTAGTTTTTATTTAATATATGATAAAATAGACTTATGACTTACGGAATTGATTTTAGAAAACGCGTTATTGCCTATGTCCAATCAGGACAC
>NZ_ALMY01000007.1 GCF_000440115.1 Streptococcus suis YS56
GAAAAGGGATCCAGATTGAATTGACTTTTGACAAGGTAGGCGAGAGAATCAATCCCTTGACGCATGTCCGTTTTACCGCAAACCAAGTAGACTTGACCTAAATCACTGAGTCGGATGGTCATAGTGCAGTACCTTATCCAAGATTGTTTCTAATATTTTTTGGTTGATAGAGTGAAAGAATGTGACTTCCACTTTTCCGAGATGAATTTTCATCAGAATATCATTTCTGCCTTTCTTCTCAAAGCGGCGAGATAGGGGAATAGTCAATGGGACGATGGGGTGTGACATAATAAATCCTCCAGTTTTGTTTTTTATAACAGTATACAGGAGGAGGGAGTGATTAGATAGATACCTTGTTATTGGGCGGTTACTCTTTAAATACAAATAATTTACTTAAAACGTAGTTTAGGACAATAACTAAGACTTGCGAGAAAAGTGTCGCAATGGCATTGACCAGGTTGATGTTGTTATGTACAAATTGTCCAATCAATTGTGGATAGGCAGCTACAAGTATATAGGCTAAAGCCATATCCAAAACAAGAGTGACAATTCGAGCGGTAGTGAATTTGATGAGGCGTTGGAACCAGCCTTGTCTTACTTGCTTAAATACAAAGCGATCATTTGTCCAAAAGGCAAAGAGGATAGCTACTGCATTGGCTAAAAGAGTTACTAGCAGAATGGATGGGATGAACAGAAAGAGTCCCATACGGGTAAGCATATAAACAAGGGTTGCTGCAACACCTGCAATCAAATAGAGAATCACTTCGTTATTGATGAGTTGATAAAATAGTTTTTTCATAGGACTAGTCTATCATTTTTAGGAAAAATATGCTATACTAATCAACGTTGTTGACAAATTCAATGACCCTTGGGGCTTGCTCACTTTACCCAAGCATATTTTAAGCTTTTTCGCTAAAGGAGAATTTTATGAATACATCTAAATGGACTGCCAGAGATATGGCAGAAATTGCTCTTGTTGCGGCGATTTATGTCGCTCTTACCTTGACGCCGCCATTGAATGCTATTTCCTTCGGGGCTGTTCAGTTCCGTTTGTCTGAAATGCTCAATTTCTTGGCTTTTTATAATCGTAAGTATATTATCGCTGTGACCATTGGCTGCATGATTTCCAACTTGATTGGTTTTGGCGTGATTGACCTCTTTGTGGGTGGATTCTCGACATTAATCTTCGTTACCTTGGGAGTTATTCTGTTTGAAAAATACAAGAAGGACTATCTATTCGGTGGATTATTTAACAAGGCTTTCTTTTATTTCTCATTCTTTTTTGCGGCAACTATGTTTACCATTGCTTTAGAATTAAAAGTCTTATATGATTTGCCATTCTTTCTAACTTGGTTGACAACAGCAGCAGGAGAATTGCTTTCTCTATTAGTTGGAGCTGTTGTTATCGATAAACTATCCAAGAAAATAAATTTTGAAAAGTAAGTATACAATAAATGTGAGCAGACACTTTCGGGTGTCTTTTATTTTTAGGTCGTATTATTTTGTATTGATTGATAATTTAGTTTATACTGGGGATAGAAGAAATAGGAGGTCTTTTATGACAAGATATACGTTTTCAAATGGTGTAACTGTTCCTAAAATTGGTTTTGGAACTTGGCAGATACCTGATGGTGAAGTAGCGTACGGTGCGGTTTCTTATGCATTGGAAGCTGGTTATCGTCATATTGATACTGCTCAAATTTATGGCAATGAAGCTAGTGTTGGTCGGGCCATTGCGGACAGCAGTGTGGCACGGGAGGATATTTTCCTAACGACAAAGGTCTGGAATGACAAGGTCGGCTATGAGGACACCTTGGCGTCTGTTGAGGTGTCCATGAAGAAATTGCAGGTGGACTATCTGGACTTGCTTCTAATCCACTGGCCCAATCCACAGGCTATTCGGGACAGCATCGGCTGGAAGGAGCGCAATGCTCAGGTCTGGAAGGCATTGGAAGAGCTCTACCGTTCAGGTAAGGTCAAAGCCATCGGCGTGTCGAACTTTATGGAACATCACTTGGAAGGCTTGTTGGAAACTGCTGAAATCACACCCATGGTTAACCAGATTATGTTGGCACCCGGTACTCCACAGTCAGAATTAGTGGCCTACTGCAAAGCCAAAGGCATTCTCTTGGAGGCCTATAGCCCATTTGGTACAGGAACACTTTTCCAAAGTCAAGAAGCAGCAGACTTAGCCAAAGAAGCAGGCTGTAGTGTTGCTCAATTGGCACTGGCTTGGTCCTTAGACAAAGGTTTCTTACCATTACCAAAATCAACCAGCCCAGAAAATATCAAGGCCAATTTGGATATTGATGACCTAGTCATTAGCCCAGAAGCCGTCGCCCAGTTGGACAACTTATCAGGCCTAAAAGGACAGTTGGATCCAGACTTGGCAGCGTTTTAGAGTGGAAAGAGTATGTTGTTTGAGCAGCATACTCTTTTATCATCTACAACATACCGCTTTCATGCTATAATAGAAGCTATGGAAGAAAAATATTTGAAAATTGCTCAGGAATTGGGCGTTAGTTTAAAACAGATTGATACGGTCTTGGCTTTGACAGCTGAAGGCAACACCATTCCCTTTATTGCTCGTTATCGGAAGGATGTGACGGGGAATTTAGATGAAGTGGTCATCAAGTCCATCATCGATCGGGATAAGGCCTTGACTGCCTTGGCTGACCGTAAGGCTACTGTCCTTGCCAAGATTGAAGAGCAGGGCAAATTAACAGACCAGCTCCGTCAGGCTATCGAGGAAGCCGAAAAGTTGGCAGATGTCGAGGAACTCTACCTGCCTTATAAGGAAAAACGTCGGACCAAGGCAACGGTGGCGCGTGAGGCTGGACTTTTCCCACTGGCTCGTCTAATTTTGCAGAATGTGGCTGACTTGGAGGAGCAGGCTGCTGCTTTTATCTGCGAGGGGTTTGACACTGCTCAGGCTTGTTTGGCTGGGGCTGTGGATATTTTGGTCGAAGCGATCTCAGAAGACAATAAACTTCGGGCCTGGGTCTACCATGAAGTACAGACCAATTCAAGCCTTACTTCAGAGCTAAAAGATCAAGAAGCAGATGAAAAAGAAGTCTTTCAGATTTACTATGATTTTTCTGAGAAGGTGGCAAAAATGCAGGGTTATAAGACCTTGGCCATCAATCGTGGGGAGAAATTAGGCATTCTCAAGGTTTCTTTTGAACACAATGTGGATAAAATGATCCGTTTCTTTGAACTGCGTTTTCCACAGTCTAATAGCTACATCAAGGATGTCATTCAGCAGGCCATCAAGAAGAAAATTCTGCCTGCTATGGAGCGTCGGATTCGGACAGAATTGACGGAAGAAGCAGAAGAAGGAGCAATCCAGCTCTTCTCTAAAAACCTACGCAATTTGCTTCTTGTATCTCCCCTCAAAGGCAAGGTTGTTCTTGGTTTTGACCCTGCCTTTCGGACAGGTGCTAAGTTGGCGGTTGTAGACCAGACGGGAAAACTCTTGACAACCCAGGTCATCTATCCAGTTGAGCCGGCTGGTCAGCGACAAATTGCCCAGGCCAAGAAAGACTTGGCAGACTTGATTGGGCAATACCAAGTGGAAATCATTGCTATCGGAAATGGAACGGCCAGCCGGGAATCCGAAGCTTTCGTCGCTGATTTGCTCAAGGATTTTCCAGAAGTTTCTTACGTTATCGTCAATGAAAGCGGAGCTTCTGTTTATTCAGCTTCTGAACTGGCTCGATATGAGTTCCCAGACCTCCCTGTGGAAAAACGCTCTGCTATTTCCATCGCTCGCCGTCTGCAAGACCCTCTGGCAGAGCTGGTGAAAATCGATCCTAAGTCGATTGGGGTCGGCCAGTACCAGCACGATGTCAACCAGAAAGCTCTGTCTGAAAGTCTGGATTTTGTGGTCGATACGGTAGTCAACCAGGTCGGGGTCAATGTCAATACGGCCAGTCCTGCCCTTTTGGCTCACGTGGCTGGTCTCAACAAGACTATTTCGGAGAATATCGTCAAGTACCGTGAGGAAAATGGTGCTCTGACCTCTCGTCAGCAGCTCAAGAAGGTGCCTCGTCTGGGTGACAAGGCCTTTGAGCAGGCAGCTGGTTTCTTGCGCATCCCAGATGCGACTAACTTTTTGGACAATACTGGCGTGCACCCCGAGTCTTACAAGGCTGTGGAAAACCTGTTAGAACTTCTAGCTATTGACCACTTAGATGAGGCTGCGCAGGAAAAATTGAAGCAGGTGGCTATTGCAGATACGGCAGAAAAAATCGGTGTTGGTCAGGAAACCTTGAAGGACATCATTGCAGACTTGCTCAAACCAGGTCGTGATTTACGGGATGACTTTGAGGCACCAGTCCTCCGTCAAGATGTCTTGGATGTCAAGGACTTGGTGGTAGGTCAGGAATTGCAAGGTACAGTCCGCAATATTGTGGACTTTGGGGCCTTTGTGGACATCGGTGTCCATGAAGATGGCTTGGTCCACATTTCACGCATGGTCAAGCGCAAACGGGATAAGAATGGACGTCAACAAGCCTTACCTCATCCTAGTGAGGTTCTCGCTGTTGGGGAAATCGTTACTGTCTGGGTGGTTGAAGTGGACATCAAACGCAACCGTATCGGCCTTAGCCTTTTGAAACCAAATGGATCTGAATAAGTATGTGCAAGAAGTCTCCGTGCAAGACTTCGATAAGGAATTTCGGCATGTAGCAATCTGGAATAGGCGACTGCGGTCAACAGGTGGGCGCTTTTTTCCAAAAGATGGTCACCTGGATTTCAACCCCAAGCACTTGGAGGAGCAAGGCTTAGAAGTCTTTCGGAAGATTGTCCGCCACGAGCTCTGCCACTACCATCTCTACTTTGAGAAAAAAGGCTATCGGCACGGAGACAGGGACTTCAAGGAACTGTTAGCTGCGGTGGACGGCCTGCGCTATGCTCCCAAACTGGAACAAGCTGCCAAGCCTAGTCTGATTTATAGATGTCAGTCCTGTGGACAAGTCTACCAGCGCAAGCGCCGCATTGACCTAAAAAAATACCGATGTGGTAAGTGTAGGGGTAAACTCACTTTGAAAGAATAGAGAATCAGTCCCCGGGCTGATTTTTTTGGTGGGGATTGTGATATACTAGAATAGAATCGAGGTGAGTCTATGACGCAAAAGAGAGAAGAACGCTTAATTGAGTTATATGAAAAAGGTGTCTTGACCAAGGAAGAGGCGCGTGCCTGTTTTAAGGAAATGAACCAAGAACCAGACTTTCTTTTCGTGGAAGAAAAAGAAAAATTGAATTTTTCCTTGCCAATTTTTAAAGTATTTGCCTCTTCTAAGTTGAAGCAAGCCTATACATTTGAAGGGATTGAGTCGCTATTTTTAAAACTTTCTGAAGGGCGGCTGACCTTTACAAAATCCAAGAACAATCAGCTTGGTGTGGAAATTTGTTACAATCAGGATGCACCTGAAGATAGACTTCCTCATCTTTATGTAGAAAAAAAATGTCTCTATTTTAGCAGTGGCTTGGCCTGTCATTTGACAATCAGCTTGCCACAGGAATGGATGTCCGTATTGGACTTGGAGTTGGGGCAGGCCGATGCTCGCTTGGATTATTTACCGTTTGAAGATATTTCTATCCGCAGTTCAAGGGATAAAAAACAACAGGATATCCGCTTGACGACCTGTGGTGGTTATCCTCAACATTTGAATGTAGAATTGGCCCAGGCGCCATTGACCTTACAAACGAGTAAGGGACAAGGGATTCGTGGGCAGATAGAGTCCCAATCGGGTCAGGTTTTGGTCAATCGGAAAAAGAAAGCCAGTCCCTACCAGTTTGAAAAATCGGGCAATGATGTACTCTTTATCAAGGCACAGACTGGACAAGGTGCCTTCTATGTGAAAGGAATAAAAGATGTCGATTGATTTGTATAAAGTAAGACAGGGCAAGATTTTGTCGGGTGTCCTTGCTGGTCTAGCCCATAAACTGGGCTGGGAAGCCTGGGTGACACGTGCAATATTTATTGCAGGCCTGCTTTTGGGAAAATCTTTTCTCTTGTTGGTTGCTCTTTACGTAGCAGCAGCCTACTTTTTACCCTATAAAGAAGATCAGGACGCGGAACGCTATGGAACAGGACCACGTAAGATAAAAGATGCGGAGAAAATAAATAAGTCTTGGTTTGGATAGAATGGAAAAAAACTTGAGTTTAAAGGCTCAAGTTTTTTTACATGCTTAGTTTGTATGGCTTGCGATTAATTCCATTTGGCCTGTAAAGGTCCAGTCTGTCACATCGGCTGGTAGGATAAAGTGGCTTCCTTTTTGAAGTGGGTAGCTGGTTTCACCGACTTGGATGGCACCTTCCCCTTCGATGACACTGACAAGCAGATATGGAACGGTCTGTTCCATTTTGATTTCTTGCTGGATATTCCATTTATATACGGTGAAGAAGGGATTGGCAACCAGAAGTGTTGAGTCAAGATTGCCTGCTTTGAGATGGGCAGGTGTTGAGTTAGCAACAGGTCCGATGGTCAGGACATCGATTGATTTCTCAATGTGTAGTTCACGGAGGTTGCCTGCATCGTCACGGCGGTCAAAGTCATAGACACGGTAGGTTGTATCGCTAGATTGTTGGGTTTCTAGTATCATAATACCCTTACCGATGGCGTGCATGGTGCCACTTGGTACAAAGAAGAAATCACCCTTTTTGACAGGTACATGGGTCAACAGCTTGTCCCAATCTCCAGCTTGGATTTGCTGACGGAGTTCTTCTTTGGATTGGGCATTGTGGCCATAAATGATTTCAGCACCGTCTTCGGCTTCCAAAATGTACCAGCATTCTGTCTTGCCCAGTTCGCCTTCGTGAGCCAAGCCATAGCTATCATCGGGATGGACTTGGACGCTAAGCCAATCTTCAGCATCAAGGATTTTTGTTAATAATGGAAAGACATCATCTGTTGGATTGCCAAATAAATGCTTTTCATTCTTATAGAGGTCATCCAGTCCTCTTCCTTTATATTGACCATTTGAGACGGTTGTTACGCCATTTGGATGGGCAGAGATTGCCCAACATTCCCCAGTCTTTTCACTAGGAATATCATAGTGGTAGTTGGTTCTTAGGCGATTGCCACCCCAAATTTTTTCATGCATGACAGGTGTGAGGAATAATGGTTCCATAATCTTCTCCTTCTGGTTGACTTTATATGGATAGTATAACAGATTATGGGAGAATTTTGTAGTGGGATAGTGATAGTGTTGTTTAGCTGGAGACGGGGAGGCTGTTAGTCCCTGTATTCTGAGGAAAAGAACTACTTGTTTTCCCCTCCCACCCCTTGCTTGTGGTATAATATACTAAAACCGAAAGTGAGGGCAGAAATGACAGTTTATGTAAAAGATTTACTTGATAACCTACGGATTGAGTGTGCCTATAGTACAGAAGAATTACTCCAAAAAGAGATTACGACTTCTGACATTACTCGTCCTGGTTTGGAAATGACAGGCTACTTTGATTATTATTCTCCTGAGCGTATTCAGCTTATGGGGATGAAAGAGTGGTCTTACTTGATGGCCATGACAGCCCATAACCGCTATCAGGTGCTCTCCCAAATGTTCCAGCCTGAAACACCAGTTATTATTGTGGCGCGTGGTTTGGAAATTCCAGAGGAGATGTACAAGGCTGCCAAAGAAAAGCAGATTGCCATCTGTCGCAGTAAGACAGCGACCAGCCGTCTATCAGGGGAATTGTCTTCCTATCTGGACAGTCGATTGGCACAGCGGACCAGCGTTCACGGTGTTTTGATGGATATTTACGGTATGGGTGTCCTTATCCAAGGAGATTCTGGTATCGGTAAGAGTGAGACGGGTCTTGAATTGGTCAAGCGTGGACACCGATTGGTGGCGGATGACCGAGTGGATGTATTTGCAAAAGATGACGTAACCCTTTGGGGTGAGCCTGCGGGAATTCTGCGCCACCTATTGGAAATCCGTGGTGTAGGAATTATCGACATCATGAGCTTATATGGCGCTAGTGCCGTAAAAGATTCTTCAGAAGTACAGTTGGCTGTTTATCTTGAAAATTATGAAACGGGTAAGGTCTTTGACCGTCTGGGGAATTCTGGTGATACCATTGAAATTGCAGGTATTTCAATACCTCAAATCCGCATCCCTGTTAAGACTGGTCGTAACATCTCGGTAGTAATTGAAGCAGCAGCCATGAACTACCGTGCTAAGCAAATGGGCTATGATGCAACGAAAATCTTTGAAGAGCGTCTAGGCAATCTCATCGAGCAGAATAGAGAAGAGGGCTAATATGGATCCAATTGCGATTAGATTAGGTCCTTTAGAAATTCGCTGGTATGCCATCTGCATCTTGCTAGGCTTGGTCTTGGGTGTTTATTTGGCGACTAAGGAAGCACCGCGCAAGAAGATTTTGCAGGATGATATTTTAGACTTTATCTTGCTAGCCTTTCCGCTTTCCATAATCGGAGCCAGAATCTACTATGTCGCTTTTTCATGGAGCGAGTACAAGGATAATCTCTTATCTGTCTTTGCTATCTGGAATGGTGGAATTGCTATCTATGGTGGTTTGATAACAGGGGCAATCGTACTCTATTTCTTCACTCGGCACCGCTTTATCAATACGCTAGACTTTCTGGATGTGGTTGCTCCCTCCGTCATGATTGCGCAAGCCATTGGGCGTTGGGGAAATTTCTTTAACCAGGAGGCCTATGGTAAGGCTGTGGACAGCTTGAACTACCTACCATCCTTGATCCGAGACCAGATGTATATTGATGGCGCCTACCGTCAACCGACCTTCTTGTTTGAAAGTCTGTGGAATCTGCTTGGTTTTGGCTTGATTTGTGTCCTACGCAGACGGCCAAAATTCCTCAAACAGGGTGAAATCACAGCTTTTTACCTGATTTGGTATGGTTGTGGCCGTCTTTTGATAGAAGGCTTGCGGACAGATAGCCTCATGTTCTTGGGCATTCGTGTTTCCCAATGGTTATCTGGTGTTCTTATCTTGGTAGGAATCAGCATGGTTGTGGTGCGGAGAAGAAAATCCTCTATTCCATTTTATCAATCATAAAGGAGAAAATATGATTATCGAAATTTCTGTCTTGATTATTGCCCTGTCCATCGCGGCAGTAGCAGTTTACATTGTTTTGCTCTTGAAAAAATTGGGTACGGTGACGGATGAGGCTCAACAAACCCTCAAAGTCTTGACTAGCGATGTCAATGTGACCCTTTACCAGACCAACGAACTCTTGGCCAAAACAAATGTTTTGGTGGAAGATGTCAATGGGAAGGTTTCGACCTTGGATCCCCTCTTCGTTGCAGTTGCGGACTTGTCCACTTCTGTGTCTGATTTGAATGCCTCTGCGCGTGATTTGACGGTCAAAGCCAAGTCTGCAGGTGCTAATACGGTTAAAGCTGGCGGAGCCCTCTCTGCCTTGTCAACAATTTCATCTCTCTTAGGTAAGAAAGGAGAAAAAAATGGTAAAAAAATCTAGTGTCTTAACCAGCCTCTTATTAGGTGTAGCAGGAGGAGCAGCTGCAGCTGCCTTTCTAGCAAGTAAAACTGGTAAATCGGTGAAAGAAAAAGTCGTTAACTTTGCTAATGACTATAAAGAAAACCATGAAGAAATCAATGCTGATTTGGTCAGCAAGGCTCAGGACTTGGGCAGGCAAGCCTCAGAGCGCTTTACAGAAGTCAAAACTCAGTTGGAAACTGGGGAATTGACAGTGGAAGATTTGGTCAAGTCAGGTAAGGAAAAATCTGTCGAAACCTTCGAGCAAATCAAGGAAAAAATCGCAGAGCAAAACCTGTCAACGGCTGATATCTTGGAAGCTATCAAGGCTAAAACGGCTAAAGCTCCAACAGTGGATTTGACAGAAGAAGATGTTGAGGATGCTGTGGTGGTGTCTGAGGATATTGAAATTGATATCGAAGATGTTCAAACTGAAGTGGTATCAGAAACTGTTTCAGATGTAGCAAGTGAAACTGCTTCAGAAACAGTTGAAGGATAAAAAATGGCTCGTTATCAACTGTAATGGGTTGATGTTGACCACACTTAGAGAGGATTTATCTTTGATTACTTAGACGTAAGAGGAAACCCCGTTTCCTTATTTCCAACCTTGTACAGTCATTAGACTGTACAAGCAGCCTGCAGCTGTTGATGCGAACAGAGTTCGCTCTATTTCCAGCCTCTTTTTCCTCGCTTTTTTGTATCTAGTCTCGGGCTGAAACAGTTCCCCGAACTGTTTCACTCTCCCAGATAGTTGGAGCTAGTACTAAAAGTAAACTAAACGGCTATAAAAATCAGAACTTGTAGACTTGATTTTCATTGACTATCTTTCTAGTGTTTTTATTAAAAATGCGCAAAAAGACACTTCCTGTGCTATACTGTAATTGAAAAATTTTTAAGTTTAGGTGTTAGAACTGTTACCTCAGTCCTAGCGCCTTTTCTTTTTGATAAGATTGATGGGTTGTGAGGAGTTTATAAATAATTCTAAGAATTTTATGGGCACAGGCAATAACAGCTTTCATCTTGCTTCCTCTTTGGGAAATTCGGTTGTAAAGAGATGAAAAAGCAGAATCCTTAGAGTGTGCAGCAATCAATCCAGACATGGTCAAAGCCTGTTTGATGTAGCGATTTCCTTGCGTGATATGTGAGGATTTTTTAATGCCTGTACTTTCGTAAGAATCTGGACAGAGTCCAGCCCAAGATGTCAGATGTCCATCTGTTTCAAAACTATCTACAGTTGGTCCAATTTCAGCTAAAATAGTGGCAGCGCAGTTTTCGCTCAACCCAGGAATGGTTTGGAGTAACCTGTTTTCTTCAGGGAAACTCCTTTTCGATGTAAGCCTGAATCTCATGAGTCAATTTCCTAATGAGTTCCTGATACATCCGATATTCTTCTAAGCTTTGATCTATTAGAAATCGGTCTTCAAATGACAACTACCCGTTCATAGCTTCAACCAGCTGGTCGGGACTTGCTTTAACTTTCCTGTTAATGCAAGAGCTAACCGTGTTTACATCAATTCTTTCTCCATTGATAAAGAGAGTTAGAAGTGCTTGACCTGTCTTTGAGAAGATATCAGACAAGTAGCTGGTCAGTTTAATATTGGCCCGTTGTAAGAGATTATGGATTTCATTCTTAACTTGAGTTTGACGTTGTTTATAAGCCCGTAGACGTCGAGTAAGCAAACGTAACTGGACAACTTCAGTACTTGGGATATAAGAAGAAGCAATCAGACCACAACGACCCAGTTGGGCAATCCACTCGGCATCTCTCATATCTGATTTTCGACCAGGAACATTCTTGATGTGTTGCGGATTAGCTAAAACCAAGGTTAAATCAGAGTCAGAAAAGATATTGAAGAGTGGCATCAGTATTGACCAGTGGATTCAAAAAAAACGTGGGAAACATGATTTTCTTCTAACCAAGCGAGGGCGTTTTGAAGGGCTATGGTCCTTGTTCCGAATATCTTCTGGATTTTCTTTGGTTTGTTGGTATCCAGTGGACCATCTAGAATACAACAAATAATGGATTTCTGGTGGACATCAATGCCACAACAGGTTTCAATCATGACTTCCATATGAAAAGCCTCCTATTCTAATTTTGAACAATCGAATAAGAGGCTACTTGTAATTTTATTTTCACGCTTCTAAGCGTATTCGAGTTTTCTCATGACTCTTATTCATCCAGTTTTTTATACAGACTAGGTAAAGTCCTATTAAACACCACGGATTAGTATTGTTCAATTTTATTATAAGCTGTTCTTCTTTTTCTGTCATGAGTTAGCGGGTGAAACCTGCTTGGAGTTTTTTTATCTTCTGCTCAATGAAGCTAAAACTAAGCGGTGCAGATGTCGATAGAATAAATATCAACTACATTGAGTCAATCCAACTGTTTTTGCTTTTCGAGAAGTATCAATTAAAACACTTGTAGGAAGTAATAAGTAACGGTATAATTGAAGTATGTCCATCGTAGGAGGATGAAAAGGAAATGAAAACAAATCAATTTGAGAAGCAACAACGTTTTGCTTTTCGTAAGTTATCAGTTGGACTTGTTTCTGCTATGGTAGCAAGTCTTATTTTTGCGTCTGCAGTTATAAATGCTCCAGCAGTTAGTGCACAGTCAATTCACTATTCATATGTAACTGAGCAAGAGTTGACCGATGCTGAGAAAGAACTAATTATTCGAGAACTACCTAGATTGGCACAAGCTACGGATGCGAATTATTATCTTGTTTATAGACCAGTAGGTTCAAAGCTTTCGTCAACAACAATGAATATTGGTTCAAGTTCAAAAGTTTTACCTAAGACAGGTGCCTTAGAAACAAGTATAACGGCGATTGCAGGTCTTTCACTTCTAGTTATTGCCTTCAAATTGGGCAGAAAAGGCAAAAAGGAAGTGGCAGGTGTTGTTCTTTTAATAGCTACTGGAACAAGTTTCTTAGTTCCAACTGCTTCGGCCTTGACCAATCATATTTTGTCCCAATTTAATCAAACGATAGAGATAACCTCAGATCAAGCCTTACCAGCACCAGCAGATATTGAAGGTTATGTCTATGTGGGTTACATTAAAGGGAGCAGTGTGTCTGAACAACCTCCTTCAGTTTCTGTTACCCCCCCAACCCCCGAGGAACCTACAGCCCCAGTAGTTCCCCCAACCCCCGAGGAGCCTACAGAACCCGTTACTCC
>NZ_ALMY01000008.1 GCF_000440115.1 Streptococcus suis YS56
TACTTAAAAAATCCAATTCTATCAAGCGATTGAAGCGGATCGTGGAAAAATAAAGTGATAAAGTCGGGATTATACCATATTTCGCCCTATTTCCCTTTCGTCTAGTCGAATTTCCATCAAGAAAAAACCTGGAAAATTCCAAGTTTTTCAAGTTCTTAATCTGTATAGTCTTCCACATCTTTCAGTTTGACCGACACAATCTTGGACACGCCAGATTCCTGCATGGTCACCCCATACATGGCATCCGCTGCCGCCATGGTCCCTTTACGGTGGGTCACGACGATAAATTGACTGTCCTTATCAAAACGGTTGAGGTAGTCACCAAAACGTTTGACATTTGCCTCATCCAAGGCTGCCTCCACCTCATCGAGAATTACAAAAGGAATGGTCTTAACACGGATAATGGAAAATAGCAGAGCGAGGGCCGAAAGGGCTTTTTCGCCACCTGACATAAGATTGAGAGATTGAATTTTCTTACCCGGAGGTTGAACTGAAATCTCCACACCCGCAGTCAATAGGTCACCTTCTGTCAAAATCAAATCCGCTGAACCACCGCCAAACATTTGTTTGAATGTCTGTTTAAAGCTTTCACGAATAGCTTCAAAAGTAACCTTGAAGCGCTCTTTGACTTCATCATCCATCTCGTGGATAGTATCTAGTAGTAAATCACGCGCCGACAAAATATCTGTCCGTTGCTCATTGAGGAAGGTCAGGCGGTTATTGACCTCATCATACTGCTCAATGGCATCCAAGTTGACAGGACCGAGAGCACGAATAGAACGTTCCAAGTCCTTGACCTGCCCCTCTGCCTGAGCCAGATTATCTACTGGCTTAGCCTTACTTTGAGCTTCTTCAAAGGTCATCTTGTACTGGTCACCCAGATTGGACAGCAAGCTCATGAGCTTGTCGCTGGCCTGCTCACAGTCGGATTCTAGCTTGGCCTGCTTGCGAATGAGGTCGTCATTCTTAGTCCGCGCCTGCTCCAAGCGGCCTTCCAAGTCCTCAAACTGACCATCAATGTCTTCCAGTTCAAACTTAAGACGAATCTGAAGTTGACTCGTTTGGCTCTGCTTGTCAGACGCTGCCTGCAACTGCTCTTCCAAAATTTCGATACTGGTATCTTCTAAAGCCTCAACTTTCTGGTTAATCAGGTCTTCTAAGATAGAGATATCTTTCTCGGTAGCAGCTTTTTCTTCTCTCAAGCGTGTCAGGTCAGTCTGTTCAAATCGAAGCTGACTAGATAGATCAGCCTGTTCTACAGTCAATTGCCCCTTCTGGGTCTGCAAGGTTTGCAAGCTCTCTTGGATACTGTCACGATTGTCGCGTACCTGATTGATTTGCTGATCCAAGGCTTGTTTTTTCTCTGTTAAGGCTTGAAGATTAACTTCTTCTTTAGTCGCTTCTTCTTCCAATTCCGTTAGAATGCTTGGACTGACTTGGCTCATTTGTAACTCGTACTGGGCAGTCACTTGGGCCAGTCTATTTTCTGCCTGTTCCTGATGAATCCTTGCGCTCTGCTGGTTCAATCTAGCTTCTTCCCCCTCCGCCTTAATCGTTTCCAAGGCTTCTCTGGTCTGGTCTAAACTAGTTTTCTTAGCTGCAACCAAGCTTTCTTGCTCCTGCAACTGACTAGATAGCTCTGCTATTTCTTCCAAAAGAGCATCGAGTTCTGGTTTGATAAAGGTCGTGCTGTTATTTCGATTGCTACCACCAGCAAAGGCTCCACCAGGACGGATTTCCGCTCCATCCATGGTCACCATACGCACTTGAAACTTGGTTGCCCGCGCTGCCTGATTGGCATGGTCAATGGTATCAAAAATTGCGATAGTGCCTAGCAAATTTTGGAAAATCGCATCTAAATTTGGCTGGTAAGTCACCAAATCACTTGCAAGCCCCAAAAATCCATCGGAAGATTCTAGTAAAGAGATTTGCTGTCCAGAAAGCTGACGTGGCTTGATAGTTGTCAGAGGTAAGAAGGTTGCCCGCCCTTGCCGTTTTTCTTTCAAAAATGCGATAGCTCGTTTAGCAGTCGCTTCATCTTCAACGATGACGTTTTGACTAGCACCACCAAGAGCAATTTCCAGAGCTGTCTGGTAGCGAGTATCGAAGGTCAGTTGTTCACTGACTGCTCCAATAATTCCTCCTAAGCTTGGTGCCGCCTGTAAGACAGCCTTGACCCCCGCGTAAAAATTGGAGTGATTTTTCAAGATAGCTTCTAAACTAGACTGGCGAGCCTGTTTGCCTTTCAACTGATCCAGCAAATCAAACAAGCGACCTTGCTCAGCCTGATAAGCAGTCTGGACTTGATCCAATTCTGTTTTTTGGGTCTGATAGCTCTCAAGTAACTGGCGTAAAACCTGATCAGCTTCTTCTAAACTTTTCCGACTCTTATCAAGTACTTCTTGAGCTGTTTGTTTTTCCGTCTGCAAGCGTGCCAAGTCTTCAGATTTACTCTCAGAAAGACTGATTTGATTGGCAATATCCTGCTGAATCTTGGTCAGACGGTTTGAAGCTTCTGCCTCTTCCTGCATCAGAGCAACATACTGTTCACGCAGATGATCTAAAACCTGATCAGGATCTTCTGAAAAATAGGAAATTTCTTTGTCTACCGCAGCAATATCGCCTTTCAAGCTAGACAAGGAACTATCTAATTGCGCAAGTATTTCTTGCTTTTGCTCAATCTGTTCTGCCAACTGCTCTCGTCGAGTCAACAATTTTTCCAAACGCGCCTGCGCTTCTTGACGACTTGATTCGTTTTGACTAGATTCCAGTTTATGGACCTCAATTTTTCGCTCTAAATCACTGATTAACTTGGTCAAATCCAACAGAACTGCCTGTTCACGCTCCAATTGTTCTGACAGGCGGTGGCGCTTCTCCTTCAAGTTCTGATTTTCTTGCTCCAGCTCAGAACGCTGTTTGTAGTAGCTAGTCAATTCAGTTTTGACAGACTCTAGTTCGGCTTCTTTTTCCGATAACTTTTCCTTACCAAGCGACAACTGAGCCACCAAAACATCTAAGTATAATTCCTTACGTTGACCATCTAATTCTAGAAATTTCTTAGCAGTTTGTGCCTGTTTCTCCAATGGCTTGACCTGATTATCCAGTTCATAGATAATATCATCCAAGCGGTCCAAGTTGCCCTGGGCCTGTGCCAGCTTACTTTCTGTTTCTTTCTTACGAGTCTTGTATTTTAAGACCCCTGCCGCCTCTTCAAAAATAGCACGGCGTTCCTCAGGCTTGGAATTGAAAATTGCTTCAACCCGCCCTTGAGAAATAATAGAGAAAGAATCCCGACCCAAGCCAGTATCCATGAAAAGATCATGAATATCCCGTAGGCGAACCTTTTTCCCATCAATCAAGTATTCACTATCACCAGAACGATAAATGTGGCGTTCAACCTTAATTTCCTTAGCCTTATCCGCGATAAATCCGCTAGAATTATCCAAGGTCACCACTACCGAGGCATAGTTAAGAGCCTTGCGGCTTTCCGTTCCTGCAAAGATAACATCGGGCATCTTGCCTCCACGTAGGCTTTTAGCAGACGACTCTCCCAAGGCCCAACGTAGACTTTCTGTAATATTGGACTTGCCAGAACCATTCGGCCCTACAACAGCAGTCACTCCACGGTCAAAGACGACTTTGGTCTTATCCGCAAAGGACTTAAAGCCCTGCATTTCAATTGATTTTAGATACATACCTATCCTCTAGCCTCCACAGCATTTTTGGCGGCGGCTTGTTCAGCTAATTTCTTAGAGCGACCACGACCACGACCAATCACACGCTGATCAGCAGATACCTCCACTTCAAAGGTCTTATCATGGGCAGGACCAGACTCAGCTATTACTTGATACGAAATAGCAATCTCACCATTGACCTGCAAAATTTCCTGCAAAGCAGTCTTATAGTCGGTCACGCGCTCAAAATTCCCTTTTTCTAAACGAGGAATCATGACCTTATGGATAAATTCCTCCACGGTCTTTTCACCCTTGTCCAATAGCAGAGCTCCTAAGAATGCCTCGAAAGCATCTCCTAAAATAGTATCGCGATTTCGCCCTCCAGACTTCTCTTCCCCCTTACCAAGACGAAGAAACCGATCAAAACCACAAGCACGTGAAAAACCAGCCAAAGACTCCTCACGTACAAAGGTCGAACGCAACTTGGACATCTCACCTTCGGGGCTATCAGGATATTTTTGATAGAGATATTTGGAAATCATCAACTGGAGAACAGCGTCTCCTAAAAATTCCAAGCGCTCATTATGTGAAATTTTTAGAAGGCGATGCTCATTGGCATAAGAAGTATGGGTAAAAGCCGTTTCTAATAAATTCAAATCCGAAAAATCAATCCCAAAATCAGCCAATAATTTTGCATGTAAATCTTTCATCTATATGCTCCTTTCTAACTTAAACGAAATAGATGGTTTACATTTACTCCGTCCTAACATTATACCATATTTTCCACTGGACTTCTCTTGTCAACTAAGTTTCAGCCAGCACCTCTCCACATCTTTTTGCAAACATTTACATATTCATCAGATTTCGATAAAATGGAAGAAAAAAGAAAAATATTAACATGCAAAATAAGACAAAACCACTCAATACATCCCTGCTCTCCCTCATCCAGTTCATCGGAGCTATTCTCGTTATCGCCCTCCATTGCCGCAGACTATTTGAAGCAGACCAGCTCCACTTCATCCAAAAATCCATTTTTAGTCGCATGGTCGTTCCCTACTTCATGGTCACAGCCAGCTTCTTCCTCCGACGTAATTACCCCAGCCTCTCCAAACAATACCTGATCCGCTACAGCAAACAGTACTTGACCTGGTCCGCCCTCTACCTCCCCTTCTACCTCATCTACCTACACCTCCAGGAAATCCCCCTTTCCTACTATCCCCTCGCTCTCCTAGTCGGACTGACCTACACCGGCACCAGCTACCAACTCTGGTACATGCCCGCTTTCTTGCTTGGCCTTGTCCTCATCCACTATTCCCTAAAGAAATGGGGCTGGCGCGTCACAGTCAGTCTTGCCTGCCTTCTCTATCTCCTAGGATCTGTTGAAACCTACTCCTCCTACCTGGCAGAATCGATTTTCCTGACCGCATTTGATAACTACAAAAACTTCTTTTTCACCAGCCGCAACGGCCTCTTCTACGCACCGATTTTTGTCCTGACAGGCTTTTATCTAGCCGACAAACTCAATCAACCCATTTTCCAATACCGACAAAAGACCAAACTACTTGTCTGCATAGCTCTTTTAATTTTTGAGGCTACAATCATCTATCTTAATCAAGGCTACGACAAGAACTTTCGATTTAGCCTGATTCCATTCACAGCCTATCTAGTCGCCTGGACCCTAACCACAGACCTCTTCCGCCAGAAAAAATTCCAATTTCTCAAAGAATATGCCAGCTATTATTATTTTATCCATGTTATCCCAGTCGAAATCAGCTTTTTCTTCCTAGAAACTAGTTCCCTGACCAAAATACAGAAAGGCTGGCTGGTTTTCTTTATCACCATCATCACTTGCCAACTGCTCAGCTGGTTCATCATTAATACTCAATGAAAATCAAAAACAGACTAGCTCCAACAGTCTAGGAATAGACTGTTGGAGGTCGGAAATTAGACGAACTTGGTTCGTGACCGTAAGATGTGGATAGAACACTGTTCCTTATTATATTTCAAGGGAACAGGCTGAAAAGATCCACTGGACCTTTTCACTCATCAAATCAAGTCAACAACGTCTGATTTTGATTTTCGAAGAGTATAAGCACAAAAGAACCTTGTAAGATCTAACTTACAAGGCTTTTTTACAAATCAAAATCGTCTTTCAACTTGTCAATCACCTGTTGGAGCAGGTCGCGATTAACACTGTATTTGATATTCTTATCTTTGGCATTAAAGAGAAGCAGGTCGCCGTTAATCAGCTTTTGGGTGTGGAAAGACACCGCTGCCCCTGTAATAGACAGGCGTTCTGCAATATCCTTGCTCTTGGCATAGGGCTTGGTCAACTCTACCAAAACTTGGTAACGCGTACTATCGCTAATGACTTTAAGAGCCGTTGTCAAATCGTCCAGATCCAGCTCATCATTCGACAGCATAATCTGGTCAATTCGACAGGAAGCCAGCAAAGCAACCTTCATAGTGTCAAACTGCTCATTGCCGTAATAAGCAAACCAATAATTCCAAGGACTGAGAACGAAGAATTGGGCTGTTTCCACTCCTAAAGCATCCAAGCCAGTCATGGACAACCGTTTGGAGTCTCGATAGAGTTTTTCAATGTCAAATTCCTGAGCAAATTCTTCCCGCTCCGCTCTTGCCTGCTCAAAATAGGGTTGATAGATTGGAAGCATCTTATCCAAGAGAGCGACAGACCTCTGAACAGTTTCTAGTGGATTGCGGATAGCCAGTGACCAGTACCACTTATCTGCTGGCTTTTTATCCATTTTTTCCAAAAGTTCCATGAGGCTGAGGTCCTTCTCGCGATGACCTTCATTTTCTGATGCCAACATGGTCCGCATGGTCTCTTCTACTTCTTCTTGAGACAGCTTTAAAATCAACTGACAAGCTTCCTCAACTGTCTTTGGATCCTGCCCATCATTCAAGAGATAGAAATAAAGACTATGCAAAATGTTAAAGATATGACCCCAAACAAAGACCTCGTTGACTTCCTGACGAAAATCTGTCAACTTTTCTTCAATCTCATCACGAATGTCCAAGGCATCTTTGAGAATGTCTTTTTCTTTCTGTGAAAAATCCGCCTCAATCGGTTCCTCACGTTCCGTGACAATTAAAGGAATAAAGAATTTTTCGACAATCTCGCTTCTATAATCTCGGTAATCTAATTTCATAGTTTTCTTTCTAAGTATTCACTAATGACTTTGCAGGTTTAGATCCTGTAAGAATAGTATAGCCTACTAGTCCCACAGAAAGCAAGAGGAAGATAAGGGAAATACTGGTCGGAGACAGGAACATTACCATCAATGACACCAAGGCTTGGCCTGCTACCATACCAATCTGACAGAAGGCATCAATCCCTCCACCAACTGTCGCCAATTTATCTTCAGGCAGTTCGTTCAACACAAGGGCATTCATTTTAGGATTGAAAATTCCCAAGGTCATTGCCGTTACGAAGAGAACTACTAGCACCATATAAATATTGTGAAGAAAAATCCCTGAAAAAAGTAAGACTGGCATAAGAGTAGAGAACTTGAGCAGGTTGATTAGGCTGACATTTTTAAAGGCTGCCATACCCAAGCTTGAACCCAAAATACTACCAACTGAGAAGAGAATGGAAATCAAAGCCACAGTTGTCCCTGCATTGACAATGACAAAATCTGAAAACTCCTTCATATTTAAAACCACCAAGGGAGAGAGAGCTGTAAAGATGGCATTCAAGCTAGCAATGGTGATGATTGACGCTTTAAGTACGGGAATATTCTGCACAGCTTGGTAAGATTCTTTGATACTCTGACCAATTCCTTTGACAATCCCAGCTTCCGTTTCTACTTGCTCGGCTTGCTGGATAGGATTTTCTTTCAGCAATTTAGCAAAAGTTGGACGAAGAATTACCATAATAGCAAGGCTGACCATAAAGGTCCCTGCATTGAAGAAGGCGAGTTGTTGATAGGACATAAAACCAATCAGGATGGCTCCGCTAGCTTGAAAGGCAATTTGCAAGAGCGATTTGACAGTCATCTTGAAGGCCATGGCTGTTTCACGATCCTCTGCTGCCACAACCCGCAGGCTGACAGGTAGATAAAGACCATTTTCGTATTGACCCGACAAATCAGACAAGAAGTTGATGACACAAACGACTGCTACAATCCAGAGGGCTGGGGCAAAGCCCATTAAAAAGCCAACAAGGGCATAGAGACCGACACGAACCAGCAGGGTTGCAAGAATGGTATCCAATTTATTTTTGGTCTTGTCTGCCCAAATCCCGATAAAGAGACCAGCCAAAATCGGCAAGGTTTCAGATGCGGTAATCATCGCCAAGGCAAACTTGGTATCTGGTAGAAACAGGACATAGTTCATCAGAGCTAGGTAGTAAAGCGTGTCTCCAAAGTTGGAAATCAAGTCTGCCACAAAGCTAGATAGGAATAATGTATTGTTGATTAGTTTTTTCATAAACATCTCCTTAAACATAATTTAAATATTTGTTTAATATTATTTTACACTTTATTTTAATAAAGTCAACACTTAATTTTATAAAAATTAAATATTTTTTAAACATTTATTTAATTTTTGTTCCATCTGACTTTTTCTTGACAAGATTAGCACAGTTTGTTATAGTATTGTTCGGGCACCTCTTTTGAGAGGTCGGAGAAAAGGCTCCCTAGTTTTAGGGAGCTATTTTTGTTTTTCCCAGAGAAAATGACACATTTGGAGGACTTATTGAGATGAAGAAAATCGCATTTGATTCAAATAAATATTTGAATTTGCAACGTGACCATATTTTAGAACGAATTGCTCAGTTTGAAGGCAAACTCTATATGGAATTTGGTGGAAAAATGCTGGAAGATTTCCATGCAGCCCGTGTTTTACCAGGCTATGAACCAGATAACAAAATCAAACTCCTCCAAGAGTTGAAAGACCAAGTAGAAATCGTCATCGCCATCAATGCCAGCAATATCGAACATTCTAAGGCACGTGGCGACTTGGGTATCTCTTATGACCAAGAAGTCTTCCGTTTGATTGACACCTTCAATGATATTGATATTTATGTTGGTTCTGTCGTTATTACCCAATACCGCAACCAACCAGCCGCAGACGCCTTCCGCAAACAGTTGGAAAAACATGGTATCAAGTCCTATCTCCACTACCCAATCAAGGGTTATCCTTCTGATATCGACCACATCATCTCACCAGAAGGTATGGGCAAAAATGACTACATTGAAACTAGTCGCAATCTCGTCGTTGTTACCGCACCTGGACCTGGTTCAGGTAAATTGGCGACTTGTATCTCCCAACTTTACCACGACCAACTGCATGGCGTAACATCAGGCTATGCTAAGTTTGAAACCTTTCCAGTGTGGAACTTACCACTCCACCACCCAGTCAACCTGGCCTATGAGGCGGCAACTGCCGACCTGGACGACCTCAACATGATCGACCCCTTCCACCTGCAAACCTACGGCAAAACTGCGGTCAACTACAACCGTGACATCGAGGTCTTCCCTGTCCTCAACCGTACCTTTGAACGTATTTTGAACAAATCACCATACGCCTCACCGACCGACATGGGCGTTAACATGGTGGGCTATTCCATCGTGGACGAGGAAGCGGCTATCGAAGCATCCAAGCAAGAAATTATCCGCCGCTACTACCAGACCTTGGTTGATTTCAAGGCAGAGCGGGTTGGTGAGCAAGCAGTTAAAAAGATTGAACTCCTCATGAATGAAGTCGGTGTGACACCAGCCGATCGTAAGGTCGTTATCGCTGCCCACGAAAAAGCAGAGCTGACAGCCAGCCCTGCCCTAGCTATTCAGTTGCCAAATGGAGAGATGGTAACAGGAAAAACATCAGACCTCCTCAAACCAACTGCAACTGTTCTTCTCAATGCTATCAAGCAAATCGCACAAATCGATGATGAAACACTTCTTATCGAACCAAACTACATCCGCCCAATCCAAGAATTGAAGGCAGATTATTTGGATAAAAATAATACTCGTTTGGATGCAAGTGAGATTCTTAACGCCCTTGTCATCACCGCACAAGACAGCCCTCTTGCTGCACGTGCCATGAAAGAATTGGGGCAATTAAATGGTAGCGAAGCCCATTCGACTGTAATCCTATCCGATGAAGATAAGAGTGTCCTTCGTAAATTAGGCATCAATCTTACCTTTGACCCTATCTACCAACACAATAAGTTTTATCAGAAGAACTAAACACAAGAGTAGACTTGCCGAGGCAAGTCTATTTTTTATAGCATTTTAAAATACTAGCTTTTTGAATAAAAATTGATATTTACAATAGACATGTTCAGACTTTCACTTAAAGAATGTCAAACTACCAACACTCACTCTGCTCACATCAAAACAAAATATGAACACCCTCTCTTCCTTTCGTTCCTTGATAGAACTAGAACTTTTAGATGATTATTTGTAGTTGTTTGCATTAAATTTTATCCAAGCTTACTTTCGGCACATTGTACTTTACGAAAGCAACTTACCTCGCTCATATCATATTTCCAACCTAGAACCGCTTCTGGGCTATTTTATAGTTCGTTAGTTTCTATATAGTATGTGTTATACTATACTTATGAAAAGTTACGGAATAGATTTTAGAAAACGAGTTATTAATTATGTAGAGGCTGGTCATTCCAAAAAAGAAACGTGTCAGTTATTTGGAATTAGCACTAATACACTGTATCTGTGGGAGAAACAACTCAAAGAACTAGGTCATTTGGAGCGCCAAAAAAGAAAACCAAGCCCTCGCAAATTGCCATTGGATAAGTTAGAAGCCTATGTCAAGGAACACCCAGATGCTCTCCTAAAAGAAATTGCAGAGCATTTTGACTGTAGTATTCCCTCAGTTTGGGCAGCCTTAAAAAAACTGAACATCACTTTAAA
>NZ_ALMY01000009.1 GCF_000440115.1 Streptococcus suis YS56
ACCTCTCTAAACCCTTGATATGCATAGGGTTAGGGAGGGTTTTGTCGTTTCAAACTGTCAAAGACGGGATTATAGCATAGGTTGACTGAAAATAGGCACTCACTATATCACAGCTGAAAAACTTGACCTCCTTACCAAACCATGGTATTCTGTTATCTATCATTTATCCGTACAAACGGAATAAAAAGGAGATTTTATGACACTTATTTTTGGAATTCTGGCAGGGCTGATTGCCTTTGCTATTGGTGGTTTGTGGTATGGTTTTATTTTCCGTGATGCTTGGATTGAAGCCTCTGGCATTGACATGGCTAAGGTAGAAGCTGACCGTCAGGCTGGCAAAAATGGCCAGAAGGAAATGATGATTTCCTTAGCGATTGAAGTTTTGACTGCTGTTGTAGCGATTTTCTTCATCAAGACCCTTGGTGTTTCACCACTCCATGCAGCTGGCGGCATGGGGGGTAATTGCAGTCCTTGCTTCATTGAAAAACTATGTCTTTGAGCAACGCCCTCTTAAACTCATACTCATCAACGAAAGCTACAAACTAGTCTGCTATTTGGTAGTCGGAATTATTGCTTTGTTTGCTTAAAATCAACCCTCCTAAGATAGGAGGGTTTTATGGTACAATAAAAGGAAGACTAAGACCAAAGGAGCCCCCATGTCCCTCTCCCTCCGAACGATTAAACTGATATTTGCTACCGTCCTAGCCATTTACCTAGCGACCGCCCTGGGCTTGTCCTATGCGACGGCAGCTGGCATCATCGCCATTCTCAGTGTCCTCGACACCCGCAAGTCCAGCTTCAAAATGGCCCGCAACCGCCTCTTTTCCACCCTCCTGGCCCTGACCATAGCCGTCCTGACCTTCACCCTCTTTGGCTTCGGTATCTGGACCCTAGGCATCTACCTGGCCCTCTATGTCCCTCTGGCCTACCGATTCAACTGGGAGGCTGGCATCGCCCCCTCGACCGTCCTCGTCACCCACCTCTTACTAGAGCAGGATATTTCGCTGATTTTTTTGGGAAATGAGCTGGCGCTTTTTCTGATTGGGGCAGGACTGGCCCTCTTGTTTAACCTCTATATGCCCTCGCAAGAAAAGAAAATCGAGGCCTACCACGACCAAGTCGAAGACCTGCTCAAGCAGATTCTCCTCCGCTTTGAAGCCCTTCTGCTCAACGGCGACGGACGAAACGAGGCAGAATTGATTACGCAGCTGGATAAGACCTTGGAGGAAGCCCTGAAAGTCGTCTACCTAGACCGCCACAACCAGCTCTTCCAGCAGACCAACTACCAGGTCCATTACTTTGAAATGCGGGCTGCACAAAACAAAATCCTGCGGACCATGGCAGGAAATATCAACAAATGTTTACTGGAAGGCAGAGAAAATGTCATCCTGTCCAGCCTCTTCGAGCGAGCAGCCCAACAACTAAGCCGAGAAAACTCCGCCAAGGAACTACTCCTGAACATCGAACTCTTCCATGCCACCTTCCGCGAGCGACCTCTGCCGCAAACCCGAGAAGAATTTGAAACCCGTGCTACCCTCTTTCAGCTCCTACACGATATGGAAGCCTTTATTCGCCTCAAGGTTGACTTTTATGAGGTTTACAAAGATGAAGATGAGGGTAGTGAAAAAGGAAATTAAAATGAATCGCAATTTTTACTTCTATCTTTCAAAATTGATGTGCCTCTGTAAATAAACATCTATGACTACTATATTATACGGAGGGAACATGACTATTATTACTTATGCACTGATTCTTGGTATTTCAACAAGTATCGATTATTTCCTAATTTTATTCCTTTTATTTTCACAGGCAAAGAAACCAGGTGAAAAACGCACAATCTATTTTGGACAACTACTTGCTAGCTTTATACTCATTCTCTTAAGTTCAATCCTTAGCCAAGTTGCCAATATTTTTCTAGATGACTGGATCCTTGGTCTGCTCGGCTTCGTCCCTATTCTACTAGGTGCTAGAATCCTTTTTGAAAACGAAGCAGAATCAGAAATTCCTGATAGCAAAATCGGACTACTATCTATCATTTTTATTTTATTAGCATCTGGAGTAGATAATTTAGGAATATTTACCCCTTATTTTACAACTTTAAGTACCTTAGAAACATTATTAACCGCCGGCCTGATCTTGCTAGAGACTGTCGCCATTTGCTACCTAGCAGAAAAATTTGGAAGTCTCCATAGCATTTCTGAATTCATAGAAAAATATGAAAAAATAATTCTTCCAACTATTTTTATCGTATTAGGAATCTACATTTTATTCGAATTCGGAACAATGACCTACCTACTGCAATTACTAACATAAGAAAAGAAACCGTCAGTTTAAACCGACGGTTCTTCTATTTTTCCATGAAATTCATCTGATACTTGGTTGTGCAAATGCAAGAAAGACAGCCCCATCATGACCGCATTCCCTGTGACAGCAATGATGAATTCCTCCTTGGTGGATACCTTCCCCATCCAAATGCATATAATCAAAATAAGGTTGTAAAGCAAAATATACAGAGCAGTTATCCGAATTTTTTTCAGTAGTATTTTCATGGGAACCTCCTGTAAGTATCTTTCCTATATTTATTATATAGAGTTTAGCAAACAAAAACAAGAAATTATATGTTACTAACCAAAAACCGCCAGATTTTCATCTGACGGTCAGGTGTTTTATGAACAATTTTATACGATGGCCTTGCTTGTTGCATCATCGAAGAAATGAGCTTTGTTGAGGTTGAAGGTCAAGCGAACCTTGTCTCCTGGATTGTGGTAATCACGCGCATCTACACGAGATACAAATTCTGTATTTCCTACTTTAGAGTAGAGCATGGTTTCCGCACCAAGAAGCTCAGATACCACTACTTCTGCTTCTACGATAGAAGCAGGGTAAGTGTCCAACTCCAACTGAGAAGCCTTGATGTCTTCTGGACGAATACCAAGTGTGAAGCTCTTACCATTGTAGCCTTTTTCTTCCAAGTGCTTGCGACGACCTTCTGGAAGATCCACTTTGAAGCCATCTCCAACAAGAACACCATCTTGAAGTGTCACTGTGAAGAAGTTCATAGCAGGGCTACCGATGAAGCTAGCAACGAACTTGTTGACTGGGCGGTTGTATAGCTCTTCTGGGCTACCGATTTGCTCGATACGACCGATTGTACCTGTACCTGCTGGGTTTTTAGTCGCAGACATGATAACGATACGGTCAGCCAGAGTCATAGCTTCTGTTTGGTCGTGGGTTACGTAGATGGTTGTTGCACCGATACGGCGGTGGATTTTAGCAATCTCTGTACGCATGGATACACGCAGTTTGGCATCCAAGTTTGACAAAGGCTCATCCATCAAGAATACTTTTGCATCACGGACAATGGCACGACCCATGGCAACACGTTGGCGTTGTCCACCTGAAAGGTCAGCTGGTTTGCGTTCCAAAAATTCAGTCAAGCCAAGAATTTGTGCAGCCTCTTCCACACGTTTCTTGATTTCGTCCTTGCTGTATTTACGCAATTTCAAACCAAAAGCCATGTTGTCAAATACAGTCATGTGTGGGTAGAGGGCATAGTTCTGGAATACCATAGCAATGTCACGATCTTTTGGAGCCACATCGTTCATCAACACGCCGTCGATGTATGCTTCCCCTTCTGTAATATCTTCCAAACCAGCAATCATACGAAGAGTTGTTGACTTACCACATCCTGAAGGACCTACGAATACGATAAATTCCTTGTCCTTGATGTCCAAGTTGAAGTCTTCAACTGAGTAATGCTCGCTGTTAGGATATTTTTTGTAGATATTTTTTAAATTCAATTGAACCATGTTCAATCCTCGCTTTCTTTGATGATTTTATTATAAATGAAAACGCTTTACTTTTTCTATGTCAATGTGAACAAAAATAAAAAAATCTTTTGTACAAGTTGCACAAAAGATTAAAAAAATGTACGGTGAACAAAAACAACCTCAAATGGAGTAGCAAACTCCTTAAAATCCATCCTCGATGATGACCTGGTAGCATACAGCTAAATCCGTCAAATCCTTTAGCTGCAAGCCAGTCCAATCATACCACTTATCCAAACGATACTGTAGGGTATTCCGATGGATGTAGAGGGACTGAGCCGCCTTTGTTAAGACTGCACCTTCTTGCCAGAGGGCTAGAATTTCCTTTTCCAGCTGTTGGTGGACAATCAAGGGTGCCAAGCCCTCCTTCAAAACTGGGTAAAGCTGGCCTGCCCACAGATACAATTGGCTAAAGGTGAGCAAATTCGATTGATGGTGGTGAGTCCTCCAGTTGGCAAAGATGGACTGTTCTGCCATTACAAGTTTCGGCCATAATCCAACTACTTTTTCAGGCCACATTTGTCCAAGGAACAAGGTCATCCTGAGACCGAAATCAAATTCCATGGCAGAAAGAGTGTCCCCTAGAATCTCCCGAACATCAAATAGGGTAGATTGTTCCAAAACAAATGTATAATCGTGGCCATTTGTCGTGTAAAAGGCTTTGAGATTAGGCAAGAGCTTGGTCATCATATCGAGCCATGCCTGTCTGCCATCCTCATCCGATACCGTCCAGATATGGGCATGAATGACTTGGAGCGTTGTCAACTCTTGGGGAATCGGCCCTGTTCCATGAAAATAGTGAGCCCAAGGATGCTGAGATTCCTGAGTTAATTCCCCAAGTAACAGCTCCACCAACCCCAATTCGCGCTCTGTCAATTCCTCTTTTGAGAGGGTAAACCAGACACCTTCTGATAGCGGAAATTGGAGTGCTTCACCCTCACTCCTACTAGTAGAAATTCTTCCCTTTGGAAATAATTGCTGTAATTGATCCTTGCTGGTCATCTGGCCTCACTTTCATTCTGTTTCTAATTGACCGATTTTCTGCCGGTAATTTTTGGGAGATTCCCCACAAATGCGTTTAAATATCTTATAGAAGTATCCGACATTTGTATATCAAACTCGGAAACAAATTTCTTCGATTCCCTTCTGACTATTCAATAGAAGCTAATGGATAATCGTCGTTTTGAAGAACTTCTTCTATTTATAGACTACCCTCTGGTTGGCTTTCTGTCAACTAAAAATTGCAGGTATTTAAACAAAATAGTTATTCACAAGTCAAACCTATTTTATTTGGAAACTCTCCAGTTCTCATTCAATAGGTATAAGATAATATATCACCTATTGCTTGAAGCCTTGCCTCCTCCTCTATCGCTTCGTTATCCGCTTCATTCTTCAAAATAGATAATTATTAAAATAGAAAAAAGGAAAGGCAAACCTTTCCTTTTTCTCAATTTATCTCAATCTAATGAAGGTTAGAGAGAATAAATGTTGATTAGTCTTCGTTACGACGACGTTTTCCTGCAAGTGCTAGAGCTGCTACAAGCATTGCAACACCAAGAACCGTTGCTGAAGATGAAGCTTCACCTGTATTTGGCAATTGAGCTTTACCTGGAGCTGGGGTAGTTGGTTTAGCTGAAGTAGCAGGTTTACTTGGAGTCGGAGTCGCTGGAGCTTCAGGATAAACCGGTGTTGGCTTGCTTGGCTCATTTGGTTTATCTGGAGTCGGAGTCTCTACAAGTTCTTTGTACTCGTAAGTAATTACCTGCTCACCCTCTTTAACCACACCATTTTCTGATGCATCACCCTCGTTTGTACGTGTACGAACAAGGATATATTTCTTACCATCTTTAACAATGATTTGTGGAGGTGTGTCGCCATAAACTTCATCTACAGGAGTGTCAGTTGGTTTAACTGTCTTATCGTCTGCGATTTCAGTTTCTGTTCCTTCGATGACGTAACGAGCAACGACTGAACCTGTTACTTTTTCGTAAACGTAAGTTACTGTCTTCGTACCTTCTTCAACTGTACCTGCTGGTTTGTCTGAGCTTACCAAGTGACCGTCTTCTGTTGTTTCACCAACTTTATGTTCACCTGCTTTAACACGTTTGTAAGTCACACCATCTTTAACGATTGTTTCTGGGTACTCGTTGTCACTTTCTTTCGTGTTGTACTCTGAACCAACTTCGCCGTCAGTTGTATCTTTCACTTCTGACTTCAATGGGTTACCTTCTGTATCAACATAAGTGATGACAACGTTACCTGTCTTAACTTCTGGTGTTTCTTCTTGTTCTTTGTACTCGTAAGTGATTGTTTGTTCACCTTCTTTAACGATACCGTCTTTTGGTGAGTCACCTTCATTTGAACGTGTACGAACAAGGATATAAGTCTTACCGTCTTTAGTGATAGTAGTTGGAGGAGTATCGCCGTATGGCTCATCAACTGGAGTTTCTTTAGGTTTAACTGTCTTATCGTCTGCGATTTCAGTTTCTGTTCCTTCGATGACATAACGAGCAACGACTGAACCTGTTACTTTTTCGTAAACGTAAGTGATTTCCTTAGTTTCGCCAGCGACAACTTGACCTGTAACTGGGTCGGTACCTTTTGCTTTACCGTTACCAACTTCAATCAAGTTGTTATTTGATCCAACAACACCAACCTTGTAAGAACCTGATGGAACAAGTTTGTATGTCTTACCATCTTTAGTAATTGTTGTTGGTTTGTTGTCTACAACTGTATCGTAGTCAGTGCCAGCTGGTTCATTCACCACATCGGCCACTTTATCCTTGATAACATTACCTTCCGTATCAACATAGTTTACGTTAACGTTACCTGATTTCACTTCTGGTGTTTCTTCTTGTTCTTTGTACTCGTAAGTGATTGTTTGTTCACCTTCGATGACTTTACCATCTTTTGGTGCATCACCTTCTTTTTCACGAGTACGAACGAGAATATATGTCTTACCATCTTTAGTGATTGTTGTTGGTGGTGTATCGCCGTAAACTTCATCAACTGGCGTTTCTTTAGGTTTAACTGTCTTATCGTCTGCGATTTCAGTTTCTGTTCCTTCGATGACGTAACGAGCAACAACTGAACCTGTTACAAGCTCGTAAACATAAGTGATTTCTTTGGTTTCACCTGCGACAACTTCACCTGTCACTGGATCAACACCTGTTGCCTTACCGTTACCTGCTGCAGTCAAGTTGTTGCTTTCACCAACTGTACCAACGTTGTAAGTACCTGCTGGTACAAGTTTGTACAACTTACCGTCGTATAGAATTTCAGCTGGTTTTTCAGTCTTAGTAGTAGATGACTCAGCTGTGTCATAAGCAGTACCTGCTTTACCATTCACAGTATCTGTGACTGCAAGTTTAATGACATTACCTTCTGTATCTACGTAGTTGATGTTTACATTACCAGCTTTTTCGTAGACATAAGTAACTTTCTTAGTGCCTTCTTCAACAGTACCTTTTGGATCATCTGAGGTTACCAAGTGACCATCTTCTGTAGTCTTACCTACTTTATGTTCACCTGCTTCAACACGGTAATAAGTATCGCCATCTTTCTCGATCGTTGATGGGTACTCATTTTCGTCTTCTTTCGTGCTGTAAGATTCACCAACTGGCTCATCGGTTGTGTCTTTCACTTCTGACTTCAAGACATTACCTTCTGTATCAACGTAAGTGATCACAACGTTACCTGTTACAAGTTGGTAAACGTAAGTAATTTCTTTGGTTTCACCTGCGACAACTTCACCTGTAACTGGGTCAACACCTGTTGCCTTACCGTTACCTGCTGCAGTCAAGTTGTTGCTTTCGCCAACTGTACCTACATTGTAAGTACCTGCTGGTACAAGTTTGTACAAGTTACCATTGTATGAAATTTCAGCTGGTTTGTTGTCTACAACTGTGTCGTAGTCTGATCCTGGTTCACCATTTTCAACATCAACAACTGGAAGTTTAATCACGTTACCTTCTGTATCAACGTAGTTTACATTGACATGACCTGCTTCTTGGTAAACGTAAGTAATCTCTTTGGTTTCATCTGCAACAACTTTACCGGTTACTGGGTCGATACCTGTTGCCTTACCATTACCAACTGTAGT
>NZ_ALMY01000010.1 GCF_000440115.1 Streptococcus suis YS56
GTAAATAGAAAAAGGTTCCAGAGTCGACAGGACTTTGGAGCCTTTTTCAATACACTTTGTTATTGGGCGGTTACCATCGTTATGGTCCTGTCAGGGCGTTGAGTTCCAGCTCAACGCCTTTTCTATTTTTATAATAGCAAAAGTTTCACCTGCAGTCAAGCAAGAGAGAAAACGGAATGTCAAATAGAATCTATTACCCTCAATTCTATACCCACTGCACCGTACTGTTCTAATTGTTCTCGTGAATAGTAAACTTCCATATCTTCTGGTTTCGCCTCTCTGATACTGCTTTGCGTATACCCACAAGATAATAGATCCAGTTCTTTGTATAACTGAGCAAAATTATCAAATATGTGAAGATCTAATACTTGCACCTCGATCGTTTGCGTCTGATTCTCTGTACAATAAAAACGGATGCGATCTCCAATTTGTATATGCTTACGCTTCTCATCGTAAAGTCGTAGCTCAATGGTCTTCTGACCAGACTTCATCATTTCAAACGGTTTTGGAGCCAGTAACATTTCATGAACCATCTCAATACCTCGGATATGGGTAGAACTCCCCCTCTACCAAGTCTGCTCTGCCTTTTTCAAAGGCCTCGCTATCCCATGCAATCGCAAATTCTTGGGCTTCTGGGTCCGCCAAAAAGTCCATGAGGTCATCTAAACCTTGGTCGGCGGTGTCCTTGAGAAAACCTGCGAAGTAGGTCAGAAACTCTGCTGAAAAGCCCTTCTTGGCATCAAATGGCAGAGCGACCAGGTAGTCTTCCTCGTCAAAGCGAGACTTGTCCTGGTTGTAGAAAAGGACATACTCCTCTAGGAAAATATCCTCCGCAGAGGCATTGCCTTCGTCGTCCACCGTTTCAATCCCAGCCGCATTTTGTGCTTCCAAGATGAAAGCCAGCTCAACTGCGTGGTTTTTCTTGTCCCAGTTGAGTTCATAATCGTAGGTAAAATGTTTATCCAGTGCCGCTTCCAGCACATCTAAAAAGCCATGTTTTGCCATCCTATTTCCTCTTTTCTATAAATTCCAATAAATTTATTTCTCGACCGTATTTGACGGAGGCCTGCTTGTCTTTCTCCAAAATGGACTTGGTTAAATCTAGTTGATTCACCGCTGCCAAGGCTACAGCATAGTGAATAACGTCAGCTAATTCTTCCGCCAAACGAGCAGAGCTGTCGTCTTCGCTATCCGTCATCTTGCGGCCTGCACGCTGATTCAGTAGCTCTGCAACTTCACCAATTTCTTCCACTAATTTCATAAAGAGACTTTGCTCTGGAACTGTCGTCCCATAGTGGTCACGCAAGTATTCTTCCAAAACACCCACCGTCAACTCCGCCATCTTCGTTTCTCTCCAAATCCTAAAATTGTAGTATAATGATTATACCATAAATGCACTGAAAGGAAGCCTATGTCAGCCAATCTCGCCCTTCGTATGCGGCCAAAATCCATTGATGAGGTCATCGGTCAGGAACACCTGGTCGGTCCTGGAAAGATTATCCGTCGCATGATTGATGCCAATATGCTGTCGTCCATGATTCTCTACGGTCCGCCGGGGATTGGCAAGACCTCGATTGCGTCCGCCATTGCTGGCACGACCAAGTATGCCTTTCGGACCTTTAATGCCACGACCGACAACCAAAAACGCCTGCAGGAAATCGCTGAAGAAGCCAAGTTTTCTGGCGGTCTGGTCCTCCTGCTCGATGAGATTCACCGCCTCAACAAGACCAAACAGGACTTCCTGCTTCCTCTTTTGGAAAATGGCAATATCATCATGATTGGAGCAACGACTGAAAATCCCTTCTTCTCGATTTTGCCTGCCATTCGTAGTCGGGTGCAGATTTTTGAATTGCAGCCTTTGCAAACCAGCCACATCCGACAGGCCTTGGAACTGGCTCTGACAGACAGCGAACGTGGTTTTGACTTCCCCGTCACCATTGAGCCTGAGGCTCTGGACTTTCTAGCCAATGCTACCAACGGTGACCTGCGTGCCGCCTATAATTCGCTAGAACTGGCTGTGCTTTCGACCAAAGAAAGCGACAACGGTAGTCGCCACATTGATCTGGATGCCGTGGAAAATAGCCTGCAAAAATCCTACATCAGCATGGACAAGAACGGCAATGCCCACTACGATATCCTCTCCGCCCTGCAAAAATCTATTCGAGGCAGCGATGTCAATGCCAGCCTCCACTACGCCGCTCGTTTGATTGAGGCGGAAGACCTGCCTAGTCTGGCTCGTCGCTTGACAGTCATTGCCTATGAAGACATCGGCTTGGCCA
Source organism: Streptococcus suis YS56 (assembly GCF_000440115.1). GTDB lineage: Bacteria > Bacillota > Bacilli > Lactobacillales > Streptococcaceae > Streptococcus > Streptococcus suis_L. Next base: position 2,280 of record NZ_ALMY01000010.1, read on the forward strand.
ATCCAGAGGCACAGATTCATACGGTGACTGCCCTTGAAGCTGCCCAGAAAATCGGTTTTCCAGAAGCACGGATTTTGATTGCCAATGTGGTAGTCGATTTGGCTCTTTCTCCCAAGTCTAATTCTGCTTATCTGGCTATGGATGCAGCTCTGGCTGATTTGCGGAAAAACGGTCATCTGCCTATTCCAAATCACCTGCGGGACGGCCATTATGCTGGTAGTAAGGAGCTGGGAAATGCTATTGGCTACCAGTATCCGCATGCCTATCCTGAAAAATGGGTGGACCAGCAATACCTGCCCGACAAGTTACTGAATGCGGACTACTTCACTGCCAACGACACCGGCAAATACGAGCGTGCCTTGGGTATGACCCAAGAAAAAATCCGGCATCTAAAACAGAACAAGAAAAAAAGTTGATAACGTTTTCATTTTTTGCCGATTTTCTCTTGATTTTTTTAAAAAATGTGGTAATATTAAATCATAAATAAGAACTGCTGTGGTATACGAATTCATACCTATGTGTTGACCGACTATTTTTGTATTACTAGGGAGACAAAGATCTTTTGGCAGTATGCAGGCTGGTACACCCAGAAGCAACTAAGTCAAAAACACGTCACCCACCTGCTTCTAGCGTGCGGGATCAATACAATCTTTGAATAACCGGTACCAATACAGCATTTTTATTTTTTTATCCTTCCTTAGCTCAGCTGGCAGAGCAGCGGACTCTTAATCCGTGGGTCGTAGGTTCGATCCCTACAGGGAGGATTGGTTGATATGAGGAAAGTCTTGATTTATCAAGGCTTTTTCTCGTTTTTTGAGTGAATTTGGTCTTGTTCTACATTTTGTCAAAAAATACCAGCTATCCATGCAAAGAGGATAGCTGGTTTTTAGTGTTTGCTTTTAACTCCAACTATCTGGGAGATCGCTGGAGGTTAGAAACAGTACAGTCAAAGTACTCCCGCTAGAATAGCCTAGACGCTATATCGTCATTTAGTTTTTCTTTTATTACTTCGTTAACTCGCCTTGCCTAACTCCAGTTATGCCTGCGGCTCGTTGCCTAGTACTAAAAGTAAACTAAAAGACTATACTAGTTTGGAAAGAGGAATGACCTAACCGACAAATATTCTCTCCCTATAAGCAAAACAAGAGTCGTTATCAAAAGAATTACAAGGCTTAGCCACATATTTGTATCCGACTGTAAAATCGGCAAGGGAAACATGTGGAACAAGGGTGACCAAAAGTGTTTATTCCATATGGACAGTAGTGAAATAGCATAAATTAGAATGGTAGTCACCGTACTATCTTTCATCCACCCGATTAAATAATCTTGTAAAATATAAATCAATAAACAAGATAGAAATGGAAATAAGAGATAGGTGATAGAAAGTTCAGCCATGGACAATAATACTTGTCCTTCGGTCCTCATTTGATAGATGGGATAGGTAAACAGATTGGTCTTAGCTATGAAAATGGAGTACAGCCCAGCATACAAAAAAATTAAGGATGTCGGAAATAGATAAAACAATACGATTGTGTAGGGGAGTTCTATAAGAACTTCTCTTTTTCTCGTGACAGGAAGAATTTCCAACAAAGTATAATGAACATATTTTCTCTGAAAATAGGAGCCAGTCAATAAAGTAAAAATCAGCAGACTGCCCCCATAACCCAAAAAGATCAAGAGTTTTTCAAAGAAGGGACCATAGAGCTTATAAATTGTATAATCTTGATGACGCTTAACAAGAAATTGCACCACCATAAATTCTTGCTCTACATATTTCTTATCTGGCAAATATTCTTGATAATATTCTGGAAATAGTTGTTCATACTCCTCCAGTAATGTCAGGCGCTCTTCAAAGATTGGGACTAATTTTTCAACCGAATCATTTGAAACATATACCATATCTTCTTGGGCATAATTTTGAAAAATACGGTTGGTTTGTTCTCTTATTTCTTCCCTTCTTTCAGCAGTCAGCTCCGTGTCGCTTTTATAAATGGTCACTAAACTATCCATTACTTTGAATTGGCGATCCACTAAGTCTCGAGGACTTGGACTTGGGAAAAAAAGACTATAGCCTACAAATAGCAAAAATAAGAAGCCGATTGATAACATTGCCTTTAAAATAAAATTTTTTGAACTCAAGAAATGCCAATCTATCTTTGTTATCCCCATATTCTCCCTCTTTCCTGTCGAAACCTTTCCCTTACAAGAACACTAAGATACATCATTGTAAATAGAACTAGCGTCCAAAGAGATAGAACAATCCATCCTTTTTCAACCGAAAAATCTCCTCTATAGAAAAAATAATCTTTCACACCATGTAAGACTGGACCAAAACTAATGTAATAACTAGGGAGAAGATCTTGCCCCAAAAAGTTTATCTGCAAAAAACGCAAAAGTGGTTCTAAAAATAGGACAAGTCCACTTAGACAGATCGTCAGGGGCTTGTTGGAGAAAATCTTATTGCAAGAAGCCAAACATGTAATCAGAAAAAAATTGATTAAAAGGAAAAATAGAACTGCTTTTCCATAAAACTCCATTGAAGAAATCTGCACTTCTTCTTGCCCCACGAAGGTCAAAATGCCCAGCGTCCAATCGCCAGCTCCAAACCTGCTACTGATAGCAAAAAGAATGATGGCTAGCAAGAAGATTTCAAAACCGCTGATCAGCAACCAGTAACTAATGATTTTATCCAATAAATACTTCAAGTGACTAATCGGTTTTACTTCCAAGAGGCTCTCATGTTGCTTATCATCTAAAAAAATGGGACTTGAAAACAAAAGTGTCAGCAGGAAAAATAGGGGCAGATACAAAACCTCAGGGCCTGCGTGACCCAACCAGCGATAAAATTGCCCTCTGGCAGTAATACCAACAAGTTCATTGATTGTAACCTCCTTGGTAGAAGCTAGCATTCCTTCGAAAATGGCCACTCTTTGCCTAGCAAAATTGATGTTTAAAGTACCTCGTTTAACATCATCAAAGGCCATATTTGTTCCATAATGAAGTGCAGGAAATTGACTTTCCGTTATATTGTAGCCTCTCACCTTCTGGAGGGAGAAATATAATTTCCAGCTATTGACTGCTTCTTGTAGATAACTGACATACTGTCCCTTTGCAAAATACTCTGCCTTTTGTACCACCATACTATCTAACTGGAATTCTCTTGCATGTTTTTCTTGCAAGGACGCATCAAAGGTCGTTTTCATAAACTCCATATCTTCTTGCGCATATTCACTCTGTCTAGCTACATCTTCAGCATACTGAATCGACTGATGTTCCAAAGAGCTAAAAAGGAACAAAATCAACATTGGCAAGCAGAGAAGCATTCCGATAGCCTGCATCTTCAATAAACGATTGTTGATGATGAGCAGGAATTGTGTTTTCAAAGTCCGCACCACTAATCTCCCTCCTCCTCGGTCCCATATAATTCCTTATATATGAGATAACTACCTTTTCGACCGACCTTTATCTCTCTCACATCATCTAGGTTGCGACTTGCCCAATCCAAAAAATCAGAAAGACTTTCCCCCAGCTCATCCAGTTGAATAGTGGCTTGACATTCCTCATTATTCACACAAGTAAAGTGTGGCTTTAAGGCTAAAAATTCCTGCACTGCATTTTTAGATGAAAAGGAAAGCAATACGGTTTCCAAAGCCTGCTCCTGGGGGTGGTAGACAACTGAAAAATGACCATCCTTGATAAAGTAAATACTGTCAGCAATACTGTCTAAATTATCTAACAAGTGAGAAGCAATAAGCATGGTCTTTCCCTGGGCCCGCAAGTCTTTCAATAAACTTGAAATCATTTCTACATTGTCTGGGTCCAAACCATTCATGACTTCATCTAAGAGCATGTAGCTAGCCTGAGTCACTACTACCAAAGCAAAACACAAGCGCTGACGCATTCCCAATGAATAGGTCCCAACTTTTTTATGAATATAGGTCCCCATATTTAAGACCGTCACTATTTCTTGTGGATAAGTGACATCTACTCCCCACATGGCAGCGTAAAATTCCAAGTGCTGTAAGCCAGTTAGTTCGTCGTACAAATCTGCCTGGTCAGGCATTTTTACAATTTGTTGACGCATATATTGCTTGTCCTTTTGATAGCTCTTTCTATGATAGTTCACCTCTATCCCTGATCCAGTAATATGCCCAGAAATAATTCGAACCAAGGTTGACTTCCCTGTCCCGTTAGGTGCAACCAGACCGATGATTTTCGAGGACGGGACTTCCATATGGATATCTTTGAAAATGAGCTTTTTACCGTAAGAAAACTGGTCAATTTTCACCACTAACATAGATTGCCTCACTTTCTCAATATAATATATTTTGAATATTATTATAATCTTTTTTTTTGCAGAAAGGCAAGTAAAAAGAGGCAACTGCCTCCCTAGAACTATGCTTTTATTTACCTTAATTTTGCTACTCACTCCAAGTATCTGGGAAATAAATGAAATGAATACCCATCATTTCTCCAACCTCTCCCAAATAACTACCTTTCCTTTTTTGAGGGACCTCTGCACATCAATGATGCGTTGGTTGGACGACCCTCTGAATTGCAACATGAGATTGCGTTTGTTTTTGTCATATCGGCCGTCTACGAGTATGTCCAACCGGCTGAGCAGTTCCAGTTTGTCTGGCGTTTCCAGCATCAATTCTTCCCATGTGTAGCCTGTCCAGGACCAAATATCCTTGTCTGGCAATTCCTCCCGAACCCGCTTGACGAGTGGGAGGACCGTTCCTGTGTTCAGAAAGGGCTCGCCACCCAAGAGGGTCAGACCCTGTACATAGGGCTGGGCCAAGTCTGCTAAGATGCGGTCTTCCAGCTCCTTGGTGTAGGAAATGCCGGCCTTGAAGGACCAGGTGGCCACGTTGTAGCAACCGGGGCAGTGAAAGAGGCAGCCGCTGACATAGAGGGAGCACCGCACGCCTTCGCCGTCTACAAAATTAAAGGCCTTGTAGTCCATAATCCGTCCCTGACTGAGTTCCTCGCTCTTCCACTCACATGGTTTGGGATTGTTCCAGGTCTGTTCCGTCATAGCTACCTCCTTCTGTTAGCCAATCCAGTAACGTTCTACTCCTTCGCGGGTGTCTTCTAGGCTACCGCCACAAGCCACAATCGTGCGGCGACTGGCTTGATTTTCTGTCGAGCAGGTCACAAGGACTTTAGAAATATTTTTGGTTGCAGCTTCCTGCAATCCTAGTCGCAGTTGTTCCTTTGCATAGCCCTTGCCACGCTCGGACGGTCGAATGGAGTAACCAATGTGACCACCTTTATTGAGCAGGAAATCGTTGAGCCGTAGGCGTAGACTGAGAAAACCAAGGGCTCGACCTGTTTGGTCAAACGACACATATTGAATGGAAGGGACAAAACCGTCTGGCAGGTTTAGGCCTGCTTCATAATCTTGGTTTCGCAAAATCCAGTCTTCAAAGTCCACATCTTTGGAGATAAACCCTCCGTCCATAGCAGAGCCTGCTGCTTCAAACTCGGCCAGCATATCCAAAATCGTTTCCTTATCTGCCATAGTTGGTCTTCTTAGTTCCATACTCTCGTCTCTCAATCCATACTATTTTTTCTTATTCTTGGCTTGCTTGAGCAATTCCTGCACACGCGCCTTCTTGTCCTGTTTCACATTGGAATTCTTCTCATGATAACGTGCCACCAAGGCCTTACCCTTGTCATCTAATTGGTATTTTCCCATTGTTTTCTCCTTTTGAAAAATAGCAGAGCTATTAATTGTTTCCTTCTATTATAACAAACTTCCGTAGTTCCTCAAAACTACGGAAGCCCTCATGTCCTTACAAACTAGACCCATTCATGTGTTTGACACGGGAAATAATTTCCTTGTGGCGACCCTTAACCATGGGTCTGGCCTGCGGATTGCCTAAGTAACCACAGGTCCGCTTGACCACATCAACTGTTTTAGGGTCGCTATTGCCACAGTTTGGGCACTTGAAACCACGCTCTGTCGGCTCGAAGTCCCCCTCAAAATCACAGGCGTAGCAATGATCAATCGGAGTATTGGTCCCCAGATAGCCCACACGGTCATAGGCATAGTCCCAAACAGCCTCCAAGGCCTTTGGATTTTGTTGCAGTACAGGGTATTCACAGTAATGGATAAATCCACCGCTAGCACCTGCCTCCACATAGACCTTTTCAAAGTCCAGTTTTTCAAAGGGAGTCGGATTTTTCCGTACATCATAGTGGAAAGAGTTAGTGTAATACTGCTTGTCGGTGATGTTTTCAACCAGACCAAACTTCTCCGTATCCAACCGGCAGAAACGATCCGTCAGGCTTTCAGATGGTGTCGAATAAACTGAGAAATGATAACCATATTCATCCGACCAATCTTCAACCAAGGCTTTCATTTTCTTGATAATAGCAACCGTGAAATCTTTTGCCTCTGGGTTGGTCTCCCATTGACCACCGTAAAATACTGTTGCGACTTCATATAAACCAATGTAACCCAAAGATACGGTTGCTCGACGATTTTTAAAGACTTCATCTACTGCGTCTGTCTTAGCCAAACGTTTGCCGAATGCCCCATATTGATAGAGAATTGGAGCATTGGCTGGAGTTGCTTCCTTCACTCGTTCCACACGATAGACCAGAGCATCCTTGGCAATGGCCATGCGTTCTGCAAAGATTTCCCAGAACTTGTCCATATCTCCTGCAGACTCCATGGCAATCCGTGGCAGATTGACGGTTACGACACCTAGGTTCATACGACCAGATGTCACATCCTGCCCATTTTCATCCTGCCAGCCCTGCAAGAAAGAACGGCAACCCATTGGTACCTTGAAGGAGCCTGTCAACTCGACAATCTTGTCATAAGACAGCATATCTGGGTACATCCGCTTGGTTGCACATTCCACTGCCAGCTGCTTGATGTCGTAGTTGGGCGAATCAGGCTCCAAGTTCAAGCCCCTCTTGACTGTGAAAATCAACTTTGGAAAAATAGCTGTTCGACCTTCTCGCCCCAGACCCTTGATACGAATATTGAGAATGGCCTTTTGAATTTCCCGCTCAAACCAGGAGGTTCCGAGGCCAAAACCAAGCGAAGTAAAAGGCGTTTGCCCATTGGACGTAAAGAGGGTGTTAATCTCATACTCCAAAGACTGCATAGCGTCATAGATGTCTTTTTGCGTTTTAGCACGGGCATAATCTTCCTGCTTGTCTGGCAAAACCCAGTCTGTTGCTTCCTTCAAATGTTTCTGGTAATTGAGTTCAGCATAGGGAGCTAGCACCTCATCAATGCGGTCAGCTGAACAGCCCCCATACTGACTTGAAGCCACATTGGCAATAATCTGTGAAATCTGAGCCGTAGCTGTCTGAATCGACTTGGGACTTTCCACATCCGCATTCCCAATCTTAAAGCCCTGAGCCAACATCCCCTTGAAATCAATCAAACAACAGTTGGTCATGGGAGTATAAGGGCTGTAATCCAAGTCATGATAATGAATATCGCCTTTTTGGTGGGCATTGGCTACATGGGCAGGCAAGAGTTTGAGGCCAATGGATTTTCCAACAATCCCCGCTGTCAAATCCCGCTGGGTATTGAACACATCCGCATCTTTATTGGCATTTTCATTGACCAAGGCCTGATCCTTGCTCAGCAACTTGTGAATTTCAAAGTTAATATCAGTCGCCTGATGCCGACGGAAATCCCTCTGGGTCCGATACTGGATATAGCGTTCTGCCAACTCATACAAATGAGCCTTGAGCAACTCCTGTTCCACAATAGTCTGGATTTCATAAATCTGAATGTCGCCTGTAAAACGACGACCAATCTCTTGCAAGCTTGCCTCTAAAACCAGTTGCAGACCTGCCTCTGACACGGGGTGTTCCAATTCCTGATTGGCTCGCGAAAGAGCAGAAAAAATCTTTTGCTCATCAAAGGACACCGTCCGACCATCCCGTTTCAAGACGACTAAATTCAGTTTTTCTACATCATTTTCTCGCACCTTCATCTGACTGACCTCCATTTTTTCACTGCTACTAGTGTAACATTTCACAAATTAAAAATCAATATCTTGTGCTAAAAAATATAAAAATTAAAATTTTACACAAAATATAGATTTTATTTCTGAAAAGCAAATGAAAACAAGAGCCTATTCTGACTCTTGCTTTCTGGTCCATAAGAAGTACAAATTGATAGCACAGGCCACTAAAATCACAGTAGGCCAAAGCAAATTTAGGAAGGGAACTTTACCAACATTCACAGCAAGAATGAGGAGATTCCACACCACTCCCAAACTATAGACAATCGTCAGTATAATTTTCATAAAACACTCCAACTAAATGATAGTGCTATTATACTACAAACGACCGTTGATGTCCTTAATCTGCCGCTCCATTTTTCGATAATTTAGGAAAAATAGCAAAGCGTAGACCAAGACAAAGATAAGCCAGAAGAAGAGGAGAGAGGCAAGATTGAGCGGAAACCAACCAGCCAAAATGCCCAGCGGTGTAAAGCCTAAAGCTGTGATGCAAAAATGTGTCGCAGTCATTCGCAAAAGGCTCCAATCCTGTTCAAAAATCTTGTCTGCCAGCTGAAACAAGAGGCCGATTGCCACCCAAATCAGCACACAGATAAGCATGACGGTTACCTGATTAAAATTACTCAGGTAGTACGCCCCCATGGTTGAATGTGGGTTAACTGGCAAATAATAGCCTTCGCCAAAGAAACCCGCCATGACGATTGAAATCAAACTGCCGATTGTAACGCCTAAACTGGCTGATAAGATGTATTTTTTCATAATCCTAACCTTTCTTTGATAACTTTTAAATAACGACGAGACGAGTAGGTGACAGAGCCGTTTTTCATGACCAATTTGACCAGACCATTGGCTGTCAACTTGAGGTGGTCCAGTTGCTTGATGTGAATGATTTCCGACTGGGAAATCTGCAAAAAGTGGGCAGGCAGTTCCTCCTTAACCTGATACAAGCGTAGGTTGGAAGTAAAGGAATCTCCCACCGTTTCCACTTGTAAAACCTTATCTCCCAAGTAGAGCCTGACAATCTCATCATGCTCCAAAAGATATACCTGCTCTCCTTTTTTGACTGTCAGCCTAGATGTCTGCTTGTCTAGGTTTTGAACATAGGCCACCAACTGTGTAATCTGCTCAGACATAGTTTGAGCCTCAATGGTCACTAAGTCTTCCAAAATTTCTGGTGATATAGCTAGTTTTACTTTCATCTTCTCTCCCTTCTCTCTCTGACCCTATTAAACACCATTTCTTTATTGGTTTCAAGGGCTTTTGACTATGTGGTCGATTTCCTGCCCTAAACGGCAAAAAAGCCAGAACAGCTGTCCTGACTACTTATTTATTTAAAAATGTAAGACCGGTTATCATCTGCCAAACAGTGATAGGGTAGACCGTCAGTCGTTCATAAATCGCCATTACTACTACTTGATTTTCCGAAATAGCTGTCTGTAAAAAGCCCGCAGCGACAAAGCCACACAGTCCAAGAAGCATACTCATTGAGCGATAAGCCGGTCTTTTCTCAAACAGAAAAAGCCCTGTCAACAGCAAGGTGCTATTGCCCATCATAAATGACAGACGAGCCCCCAGTCCATGCAAGCTATCCTGACCAGGCACCCCACCTTGGAAGAAACCAACTAACAAGCTCCCCAGCCCAAATAGAGTGACAATGAATATTAAGAACATTGCCACAAGGGGATGTCTCTGCCTTATTTTGGGAAAAATAAGCAGAGCGTAGGAGAGAACAAAGCCAATCGCAGTCAGGATGAAGCCTAGATTCATGACAATGGCCCAATTCGAAAAATTCTCTGGAACGCCAGCTACCTGTTGCCCATTATATACTCCAAGAGCCGAAATAAATTGCCGACTATAAACATAACTAAGTGGGTAGCCAGTCCCAATAGCAGCAATCAATTCTGTCCCTAAGTAGATACTGGCATTGATCAGAAAACCAATCGCTCCCCATTTTTGTAGATGACTTTCTCTCACCATTTCCTTACTCAACTTTCTCTTTGTGTTTACTGACAGAATTATTTAAAGACTGTTTTCTTTTCTGCCTCTATACGAACAGAGTCGAAGCCCGGTTCTTTTGCTTTGCCAATGGAGACCATCAGTACGGGAATATAACGGTCTGGATCCAAGTCAAAGGTTGCTGCCATCTCCTCAGGGTCAAACCCTGACATAGGATTAGTATCGTAGCCGTGAGAACGGGCTACCAACATCAACTGCATAGCAGCTAGACTAGCATCCATTTTCACGACTTCTCTCATCGTGGCTGGCGACAAGGCATCATACATGTTCTTAATAGCTGGCACCTGATAATCTCGTACTTCTTGAGGCATCTTGCCTTCAGTCACAGCACGATCGTAGATAGCTTCTGTGTGTTCCTGCGGCTGCATATCTGCAAAAATTAAAACGACAGCTGAAGCAGTGTCTACTTGCTTGGTGTTAAAACGTACCATAGGACGCAACTTGGCCTTAGCAGCCTCGCTTTCCACAACTACAAACCGCCAAGGCTGTAAATTGACAGAAGATGGAGCTGTGATTGCTTTGTTCAGCATGTCGAGCATTTCTTCCTGGTCGATTGTCACCGTTTCATCATAAACTTTGACCGAACGGCGACCAAACATAATCTCATTAAAATCATTCGTTTGCATACTGATTTATCCCCCCCTTACGATAGTGCTGTTATGACATTAGAAAGTAGGGCGTAGGTCGTTGCAGGAAAGGCAAAAATCATACGATTTAAGTCTTTTGCGGTTAACTTCTGATTGACAATCAAAGTCAGCAAGTTTACCATCTCTCCTGCTTCATGTCCCAACAAAGCTGCCCCTTTCAAGGTTTTATCCTTACCAACAATCAGCGTAAAACGAGCCTCCGCTTCTAACTTCGTTTGGAATTTCAATCGTTGACCAAAGGGAACCTCGATAATCTGATATTGTTCCGGATTGGCCTCGGCTTCTGCCACAGTGACACCGACTTGTGCCAGACGCGGCAGAGTGAAAACAACGTTTGGAACTACTGGATAGTCAATCGGATCTGGACTTCCCAAAATGTGCTCTGCAATGTAGCTAGACTCAAAGCTGGCAGTCGGTGTTAAGCGAGGAATGGTTTTTGAAACCACATCTCCAGATGCGTAGATGTTGGATAGAGATGTCTGCATAAACTCATTTACCTTGATACCTGTTCGGTCAAAATCCACTCCCACAGTTTCCAAGCCAAGACCTTCTACGTTTGACACGCGGCCTGTCGCATCAATAATCGTATCTGTCTCGATTTCTAATCCTTGAGCCGTCTTGACAAGAAGGCCACTTGCAGTTTTTTCAGCGGAAGAAACAGCTTGGTTAAAATGGAACTGGACGCCATCGGCTGTCATTTTTTCAACCACAGTGGCTACCATTTTTTCAGGATAGGCTGCTAAAGCACGATCTGCAAACTCAATGATGTGAACTTCTGAGCCCAGTAGCGAAGCCATTGTCGCAAATTCTAACGCGATAATCCCAGCACCGATAAAGACCAGTCTCTCAGGCATATGGTCCATATCAAGAAAGGCACGGCTATCTTGGAACCATTCATTACCAGGAACATTGAGGCGTGCTGGACGTTGACCTGTTCCGATGACGACATAGTCTGTCGAAATTTCCTTGTCATCAACCAAGACAGTATGAGCATCTTTTAACTGTCCGTGACCTTTTAAGACGTCAATCGATAGATGGGCAAACATGCCTTCTAGCATAGGAGAGTAGGTCGGGATTTCCTCTTTTTTGTAAGCCATGAGCTTCTCCCAAGAAATCTCACCTGTTTTGGCAATCCCTGCCTTTTCATACCGAGCCAAGCCGTCCATAAATTCAAACGGACTTTCTAGCAAGAACTTAGCGTTACAACCATAGTTTGTACAGGTTCCAGCTATAATATCTTTTTCGACAATGGCAACTTTTTTACCTGCCTTGGCCAAGTCAACAGCAGCATGCCAGTTAGCATGACCAGAGCCGATAAAAGTAACATCGTATTGGTACATTATTTCTCTCCTTCTTTTGCTAATACAGAAACGACCATCTGACCCAGGGCACGAGCAGATTGAGGATTTTGACCTGTCAAGACACGACTATCTTGGCGAACTACCGGTGTAAAGGCTGTTCCAATCTCAACCTTAGCTCCTTTTTCAAGAAGAGCAGTTTCCGTTAAAAATGGTACGAAATCGGTAGTCCCGTTTAGTTCTTCTTCTTGATTGGTAAAACCAGTAATAACTTTCCCTTCAATCAAGGCCTGACCTGCCTCATCTTTAATAGGCAAGAGTCCTGCCACACCGTGACAGACTGCTGTTACAAGGCCTCCATTTTGGTAAATCTGGCTGGCCAGCTCTGCTATTTCCATTGACTCTGGAAAATCCCACATAACCCCATGACCACCTGTGTAGAAAATCACATCGTAGTCAGCCGCCTTAACCTGATCTGGTCGAAGCGTTTGACCCAGGGCACGATTGCGAAAATCAGCGTCCGTGTAGTAAGTGCGGTCCACAGCATCCATCATTGTCAGGCTATGTGGATCCAGTGGCACGTAACCACCCTTTGGACTAACAAAATCCGCCTCATATCCTGCCTTGACCAACTCATCATAAAACTGAGTCAGCTCACTAAGCCATAGGCCTGTAAGTCGCTCATGCTCACCATACTGTTGGACATTTGTTAAGACAATCAATACTTTTTTCATTTTTTCACCTTTTATTCAATCGCATGCGATTGTTTTTTGATATGTGTATAGTCTATGCTTATTCATTTGATTTGTCAAGACAAAAGAATTTTGATAAGATATTTTTATCGCAAACGATTAGAAAGACGAGAAACCATGTCCGATTATCATTATTCAAAACAGCTCTGCCATTCCTTCTACCATGTTAACAAGCTCTTTAATCAGTTTTACATGAAAAATCTCAAGGAATTTGATTTGACATATACTCAGTACCTCGTACTCGTTGTCCTTTGGGAAACATCTCCTCTATCACTCAAGGTGCTGGGTGAAAAATTGGATCTTGCCAGTAATACTTTAACGCCTCTTCTCAAACGCTTAGAAGAAAAGGGGTATATCCGCCGCATGATTCCTAAGGAAGATAAGCGACAACTCCTCATCTACCTTACCGAAGACGGTCAAAATCTCCAAGAAACCCTTGAAGACAAGCTACTTTCCTGTTTTCGTCAACTAGATGGCTTGACCATAGAAAAAAAACAAGCCTATATCCAGTCTAATCAAGAACTCATCGACAGTTTACAGAACTATTTGAACTAATCAGCCATCCACTCCTGCTTTTTTACAGAAGCGGTTTTTTTATCGCAAAAAAGCCAGAACAGCTGTCCTGACTTAGTCTGTTATATCAACATTTTTTATGCGAGGAACTAGAAACCTCTGGAGCTTTACTCTTCAAACTCATCTAACCCATCGAAGGCTCCGCTTGCCTTCAACTGCTCCAAATCTTCTAAGGACAGACTGGCATCCGACCTATCAACTGCCCGTGTGACTTCTTCATAGTAGCGACGAGCCATCTTTTCAATAAAATCACGAGGATAAGGGTAACGATTGGTCGCAACCCACTCTTCCAACCAAGTTGTCAACTCATTAAGAGGTTTGTCCTGTTGGAAGAGAAAATACTGCATGATGTCGCTAGTCTGCTCATCATCCAAACCCAGATGATACACATACCAGCTGATTGGGGCAAATTGCGGATTTTGCCTTTCTAGTTCAGCATATATATCCAAAACCAATTGCTCCAATTGAAACAGTTTCACACGCAGGTCCTGATTATGTTGCATAGCCAGTCATCTCCCATTCTTTATGTTTATCTTTCATCAGTATAGCCTATGTACATCAAAAACAACAAGATATTTTCAAAAGACATCTCCAATCGTTCGTTTTTTGACCAAAAAAGCCAGAACAACTGTCCTGACTTTCATTGCCTTATATTTTTTTCTTCAATTCTGCCACCCTCATCATGACTTCCATCGGGGTCATATTGTAGATGTCTAGTTTTTCCAGTTCATCGAGGACTGGGTGAGAAGGCGTGTCTGCGAAGAGGTCAAGTTGACCTGACGGCTCTTCCACAACTGTCGGAACTGGGTGAGTTGGTGCAGTAGGGGCTTGGTTTTCAAGCGTCTGCAAAATCCTGTCCGCCCGCTCCAATAACTCCTCTGGCATTCCAGCAATCTTAGCCACGTGAATCCCGTAGGACTTGTCAGCTGGGCCTTGTGCAATCTTGTGGAGGAAGGTGACTTGGCCGTCCTTCTCCAAGGTTGATACATGGACATTCTCTAAGTGTTCCAAGGTCTGGCTAAGGTCTGTCAACTCATGGTAGTGGGTAGCAAAGAGAGTCTTGGCACCAATCTTGTCGTGGATGTACTCGATGATAGACTGGGCCAGGGCCATACCGTCATAGGTAGCCGTTCCCCGTCCAAGCTCGTCAAAGAGGATGAGCGACCGATCTGTCGCCAGACGGACCGCCTTATTGGCCTCCATCATCTCCACCATAAAGGTCGATTGACCACTAACCAAGTCGTCTGCCGCCCCAATACGGGTGAAAATAGCATCGAAAATCGGCAATTCAGCCTGATCAGCAGGCACATAAGAACCCATCTGCGCCATGATGACGATAACCGCCAACTGCCGCATATAGGTAGACTTACCACTCATGTTTGGACCAGTAATCAATTGCATATGCGTATCGGTATTCAAGTGAATAGAGTTGGGAATGTAGGTCTGCTTGCCCATGACCTTCTCCACCACTGCATGACGTCCACGGTCAATGGTCAGTTCTCTTTGATCTGTGAAGCGTGGACAAACCAAATGTTGCTGCTCCGCCACAACTGCAAAGGCCTGCAAAACATCGATGGTTGCAATGGTCCGAGCCAACTTCTGCAAGCGACCGATATACTTCTCAACCTCTTGGCGAATCCGCATGAAAATCTCATACTCTAGGTTAGCCGATTTATCACGCGCCTCCAACATCTGCCCTTCAATCTTAGCCAACTCCTCCGTACCATAGCGCTCCGAGTTTTTCAAGGTCGCCTTACGGAAAAAATGGTCCGGCACATTGCCCAGATTGGAATTGGTCACATGGAAATAGTAGCCGTCTTTTTTGTTGTAATCAATCTTAAGATTGTTGATACCAGACGCTTCACGCTCCTTGGCCTCAATCTCTGCAATCCAACCCGCACCCTCACGCATGACCAGGCGGTACTGGTCCAAGGTTTCATCAAAGCCCGTGCGGATGATATTGCCGTCTGTAATAGCCCCTTGGGCTTCTGGGTCAATAGCAGAGCTGATGAGAGCGTGCAGTTCTGGGATTGGGTCCAATCCAGCTACCAGATTGCCTAGAGCAGGCTCATTGATTTGTAGCAAGATATTCTTGATTGCTGGGATATTTCCCAGAGTCTGGGAGAGCTGCAAGAGATCCTTGGGCATGGTTTTTCCAAAAGACACCCGACTGGCCAAGCGTTCGATGTCATAGACACCTTTTAAAGCCTCGACCAAGTCACTCCGTTCAAAGAAGTAATCCAGAAAAACCTGAACGACAGCCTGACGACTCTCAATCCGCTTGAGGTCAATCAAGGGCCTGTCAATCCAAGCCCGCAAGAGCCGCATCCCCATAGCTGTCTTGGTTTCGTCCAGCAACCAATACAAGCTGCCATGCTTCTTGCCAGTTCGACCATTTTCCAGCAGGTCCAAACTGGATTTGGTTGCATAGTCCATTTGCAGATAGTCCTTGATTTCATAATGGACCACCTTCTGTAAGTGGCTCAAGTCCCGCATCTGTGTCCGGTGCAGGTAGCTGAGGAGTTTGCCCGCCGCAGCCTTTTCCAAATCCGTCAGCGAGTTATCAATCAGCTGAACATCCTCCGTCACCTCATCTTCAAAAGACAGCAACAAGTTCATCTGATTGGAGAAGACCTGCTCTTCTTCCTCAGAAAGAGCGTAACCAATGACCAATTCACGCGCTCGTAAGTTCCTGATTTCACTACAAAGACTGGTAAAATCATCCAAACTAGTTACAAAAAATTGCCCTGTTGACACATCCATGTAGGAAAGGGCATATTGCACACCCTGACGGTCAATAGTGACCAGGTAGTTGCTATCGGCTCCCATTTTGGTGGAATCCATGACTGTTCCCGGTGTGATAACCTGCACCACTTCCCGCTTGACCACACCGACCGCTTGTTTTGGATCCTCCATTTGCTCAGCAATCGCCACCTTATGCCCCAGCTCAACTAATGTATCAATGTACTGCTGGGCTGCATGATAGGGAACGCCTGCCATGGGAATGGGATTTTCCGCATTTTTGTTCCGACTGGTCAGAGATAATTCCAAAATCTGCGCAGCTTCGACCGCATCTTCATAAAATAATTCATAAAAGTCACCCATACGAAACAGCAAAAAAGCATCTGGATAGTTTGCTTTAATATCCAGATACTGCTGCATGCCTGGAGAAATTTTTTCTGTTGCCATTCTTTCTCTCTATTCTAATTCAAGTAATAATTTATTTCAGCCTCAACCTGTTTGGCGGCCTCCTCATCTCGACAGATAACCAACAAGGTATCTGCACCTGCCAAGGTTCCTAAAATCGACTTTGGCTTCTCAGCATCGATAATATTGGCCATCAAAGCAGCTTCCCCAAGGTCCGAATGAAGAACTAGGATAAAACTAGCTCTGTCGACTTTATATGCATATTGTGCCAATAGTTGGATAAAGTTAACTCCGTCTTCCTCCACTGCCAAAGAATAAAAGGAATGCCCATTTTCATGAATTTTTATCACGCCTAATTCACGCAAGTCCCGTGACAATGTGGTCTGGGTCACCACTACTCCTTGAGCCTCTAATGCCTGCTGAATATCTGTTTGACGTCCAATCTTTTCCTGACGAATCATGGCCCGAATCAAATCATGTCGTCCTGTTTTATTCATCATTTTACCTCAGAATGTATATTTATAGAAATATTATAACACTTTTCCCCGCTATTAGCCTAGAAATGTGATAAAATAGAATCAATAACGTTGGAGGAAATCCTATATGAATCAAAAACAAATGATTGCAGAAAAATTGGCTGCCATCCTTCCGAGTTTGGAAGTGGAAGCTATCTACAATCTGCTAGAAAAACCAAAATCATCAGAAATGGGCGATATTGCCTTCCCTGCCTTCTCACTTGCTAAAGTGGAACGCAAGGCTCCACAGGCTATCGCAGCAGATATCGTTGAAAAACTCGATACAACTGGCTTTGAAAAAGTTGTTGCAACGGGCCCTTATGTCAACTTCTTCTTGGACAAGGCTGCAATCTCCCACCAAGTCTTGACAGATGTTATTACTGAAAAAGACCAATACGGTCAACTCAACATTGGTCAAGGACGCAATGTAACCATCGACATGTCTAGCCCAAACATTGCTAAACCATTCTCAGTTGGCCATTTGCGCTCAACCGTTATCGGTGATGCCCTTGCTAACATCCACGAAAAGCTTGGCTACAAGCCAATCCGCATCAACCACTTGGGTGACTGGGGTAAACAATTTGGTATGTTGATTGTTGCCTACAAACTTTGGGGTGACAAGGCTGCGGTCGAAGCAGATCCTATTTCAGAATTGCTCAAGCTCTACGTCCGTATCAATGCCGAAGCGGAAGAAAAACCTGAGTTGGACGAAGAAGCACGCCAATGGTTCAAAAAATTGGAAGATGGCGATCCAGAAGCACACGAGCTATGGCAATGGTTCCGTGATGAAAGCTTGGTCGAATTCAACCGCATCTACGACAAACTCGGCGTAACATTCGACAGCTATAATGGCGAAGCCTTCTACAACGATAAGATGGACGAAGGTATCCAAATCTTAGAAGAAAAAGGACTTCTTCAAGAGTCTAAAGGTGCCAAAATCGTTGACCTTGAAAGCTACAATCTGCCACCAGCCCTCATCATGAAAACAGACGGTGCAACACTTTACATCACACGTGATATGGCAACAGCTATGTACCGCAAACGCACTTACGACTTTGTGAAAAGCATCTATGTCGTTGGCCAGGAGCAAATCAACCACTTCAAACAGCTCAAGGCTGTCTTGAAAGAAATGGATTTCGACTGGAGCGACGATATGACCCATATCACCTTCGGTCTGGTTACCAAGGACAAGAAAAAGCTATCCACTCGTAAAGGAAATATCATCCTGCTCGAGCCAACTCTAGATGAAGCTATTTCACGTGCCCTTACTCAAATCGAAGCTAAAAACCCTGACCTTGAAAACAAGGAAGAAGTGGCACACGCAGTTGGTGTCGGCGCTGTTAAGTTCTACGACCTCAAAACCGACCGTGACAACGGCTACGACTTCGACCTAGAAGCTATGGTTTCCTTCGAAGGCGAAACAGGTCCTTATGTACAATACGCATACGCCCGCATCCAGTCTATCCTGCGCAAAGCCAACTTTGTACCAAGCGCAGAAAATGACTACAAACTGGCTGATGCAGAAAGCTGGGACATCATCAAGCACATCCAAAACTTCTCAAACGTTGTAGAACGTGCTGGTGATAAATTTGACCCATCCCTCATTGCTAAATATGCTATCAACCTAGCTCAAGCCTTCAACAAGTACTACGCACACACGCGTATCTTGGATGAAAGCCCAGAGCGTGACAGCCGTTTGGCTCTTGCCTACACAACTGGTGTCGTCCTCAAAGAAGCTCTACGTCTTCTCGGCGTAAAAGCACCAGAAAAAATGTAATTACATCCTATCCTCAATCTTACTGGTTGAGGATTTTTCGTTGCCAGCAACCAATAAATTTCAGTAAACGACTAAAAAATTTCAAAAAATATCAGACAAGTGCGAATAGATTTAGCGAGGGGGAATAAGAACCTGTATTCACAGTTCAGTACTTCCACTTAAAGCTAGTTTTTCAGCTACTCATCATTCGTTTTTTTCAAAATACAGTCAGTATTCTCTCAAAAACTTCCTTGATGAGCGAAAAATGGTCTCTTATCTAAAAGTACTTTACTAGTGAATACAGGTTCTAAGACCTCTACAAAACATTTTTTAAAGGAGTCTGAATGACACAAAGAACACTGACAACAAATCAACCACGTTTTTCTATCCGCACCTATTCACTCGGCGCCGCCTCTGTTTTACTTGCCTACGCTTGTCTAACAGCTGGCCCAGTGGCTACTGCCAATACGACAACCGGTACAGCTATAACCCCGTCTTCCACCCAAACAAGGACGACTAGCTCGACTGGTCAGGACATAAAAACACAAGTCAGTCAATCTACTAGCAATCAGTCTAGTACAAACCAAACAAGTACTACGACTTCCATTCAATCCACCCCATCAAGCTATCAAGAAAAGAACCCTGCAGGCACAACTACATCGTCTACACAAGTAACCACTCCATCTTCTAGTCCAGCTACTCCAGCAAGCTCTCAACAAACGACATCTGCTTCTCAGGAAAGTCAAAGCCAGACTAAGCAAACAAAAACCAACCAAAACCAGACTAATACTTCATCAGCAAGTAGCTCTGCTATTTCCCAAAAAAATACAAGCCAAAGTCAGACGCGTAACAGCCAAAGCCCTACAACAAATCAAGCAAGGACCGCAACTGTTCAAAATTCTAGTACACGTTCTACAACAACCGGCTCAATTTCACAAGGTGACGACTATCCCTATAAAACAGGTTGGCAAATCGACCCTTGGGGGCTCTATACACGTCAGTGTACTTCATTCGTAGCTTATCGTCTCAGTTCCGTAAACGGCTTTACACTACCTCGTGCTTATGGTAATGCCGATGTTTGGGGAACGAGGGCTCAAAGCGAAGGTTATCGAGTTGATATGAATCCTGCCTTAGGATCCGTTGCTTGGTGGAATACCATGCACGTTGCTTGGGTAACTGCAATTGATGGCGACCGTGTTGAAATTGAAGAATATAATTACAACTATTCAGAAAGTTACCACAGACGATGGATTTCTAAAAATTCTGTCAGCGGCTACATTCATTTCAAAGACCTATCTAGCTCGTCCATTACCCAAACAAAGCCAACCACTTCTAATTCCTCTAGCTTAGCTTCAAGCGGAACTTATACCTTCACTCAACAAGCACCTATTAAAAATGAAGCCAAACAATCCAGCTCGACTATCGATTACTACTACTCTGGAGAGACAGTTCGCTATGATAAAGTACTGACAGCAGATGGATATCAGTGGATTAGCTATCTTAGTTATTCAGGGGCTCGTCGTTATATTCCTATCAAGCAAATAACACCAACTCAAGTAGCACAGCCATCTACTCAAGCTAACAATCAGCTTCCTGCATCAGGTACTTACACCTTCCGTAGTAGAGCTAGTATCCGTAATCAACCAAGCCTATCCTCTGCCGAGGTTGCTTACTATAACGCTGGCTCATCTGTCCGCTATGACCGCATTGTCACTGCCGAAGGACGTCAATGGATCAGTTATGTCAGCTTTTCTGGGGCCCGTCGCTACATTGCTATTCCATAAAAACAAAGAAACTGCAGGGTCACTATGAACCGTGCAGTTTTTTAGATGATTAAATATCTGTGGAATTAATAGCAGTACTTGGCTGTTCCTTTGGCTTACGTAAATGGAAGAACACCGTCACACCAAAATAAATAGCAAATAAGACAATATTGATGATGTAGCCCCCTAACATAGTTGCTGCTGTCACATCACGAAAGGCTGCATCTGAGTAGAGTTGAGCAACACCTTTACCTGCTAGGTAGTTATAGGTGTTCAGTAGCAAGGTTGAAAATAGATAGCCAATGTAAAGATAGGAGGCCAGCTCATTTTTCTTCATGAATAGGAAAACAATGACCGCAATCAGTAGACCAAACATGACTATAGCTGCTATCTTCTGAATCATGCTAGTCTGGAGATTGGCTGTTTCGCGCGAAACAAGAATATACTCTTCCACATTAATCCCTGCAGCTCCCTGCATAGCCGAACGAACCTGCTCCTCGTTAAAGATCGAAACAAAGGCACTGAATAGCCTCAAGATACTGGCAATACTAGATAGTATCACAAAAATATACAAATGAATTGGTCTTTTCATATAGAAACCTCCTAATTTTAGTTTAATTCTACTCCAAAAACCATGCTTTGTCAATGTGAATCTGTGAACAAGTTGAAAAAAATATATTAAAATGCTATGATAAAAAAAATGGTAAGGAGGAACAGTGATGAAACATTTCAAAAAATACTACTGGCTATACTTTTATCTCTACCTACTCTTTTATCAATTTGCGAAATTACTCTTCCCTGACCTCACTAATATTTTGGCTGCTATCGGTTTCTGGAGCTTTGTTGCCGCCCTGCTCTATACCATCTACTACTGGATTAGCTACTGGCTCTATGTCCGTAAGCAGAAAAATAAAGGAGTTGAACATGATGAATGATCTCTTACAATTACTAGCCATTATCATCTTCACAGCCTTGAGTACCTACGCCATGTCTGACTGGGGAAAATACTGGAGACAAGAGGATGATGGTGTTAATGACGATAAGTATTAATGTTATATTAGCAACTTCTTTAAAACAAAAAAATCAGTCGGTCATACTTACGAAAGAAGAATTCAACTCTTAGAAACACTTAGATTTCCTTGTTTCTAAGATTTTTTCTTGCCTTCTTAATGAAAAAAGATTGAAGAAATAAGTCCAAAATTGACTACTTCTTCAATCGGCTACCAGCCTAGGCTGATGGTTCTGTCATTTCTTGTTCTTTTGCTTTTATAATAGCATTCTCACGGCGGTAGGTCACTGTCAAATCAAGCAAGTCCGCCTCAATAGCAGGGGTAAGCTGGTCAGCAGTCATCCGCCAGGTCCAGTTGCCACCAAGGGTATTTGGCAAATTCATGCGGGCTGACCCATCCAGACCAAGCAAGTCCTGCATAGTAGCCACAGCCATAAAGGCAGGTGAACCGAACAACAGGCGGAACATCGCATGGCTAACCGTTTCATCATCACGACGATTGCTGTACTTGTCTAAGAATGCACGGGATTCTTCCGTCGTTTCCTTTTCATACCAACCCAGAATCGTATCATTATCATGGGTACCAGTATAGGCTACGACATTATTGCGGTGATTGTGCGGCATCTCAATGCTGTCGCCCTCAGGGTCAAAGGCAAATTGCAAGACTTTCATACCTGGGAAACCAGTTGTTTCACGCAGTTGAATCACCTTGTCTGTCACAGTTCCCAAATCTTCTGCGATGATATTTAAATCACCCAAGTGATACTTGATGGTTTCAAACAGTTCAAAACCTGGTGCTTCTACACGGTAGCCGTTAACTGCCGTTTCTTCCCCAGCCGGGATTTCCCAGAAGGAAGCAAAGCCGATAAAGTGGTCAATCCGTACCATATCATAAATCTTGAAGGATTCACGCAAGCGAGCCACCCACCAAGTAAAGCCATCGTATTTCATCGCTTCCCAGTCATAGATTGGATTGCCCCAGAGCTGACCGATTTCTGAAAAGGCATCAGGTGGACAGCCTGCAACCACACTTGGCTTGCCTTCTTCATCCGTCTTAAAGAAGTGTGGGTTGGCCCACATATCAGCTGAATCAGCTGCGATATAAATCGGCATATCCCCAACAAACTCGATCCCTTTGGCATTGGCGTAAGCCTTCAAAGCATGCCACTGGCTGAAGAACAAATACTGGGTGATCCGGTGGTAATCCATCTGATCCGCCAAGAGATGACGGTAATACTCTAAAGTATCGTGATAACGCAGACGAGCCCCCTGGTCCTCCCAATCTGTCCATGGTTTGAGGTCAAAATGCTCCTTAATCGCCATGTACTCCGCAAAAGTATGCAACCAAAAACCATTTTCCTCTGCAAAAGACCAATAATCAGCAGGTAAGCCCTCTGCTTTTATAGCCTGCACAACCTTTTCCAACACAGGACGACGACCGTGAAAGATTTTGGCATAATCCACTTCTGTAGCATTGTCACCAAAGTCAATCCCAGCAAGATCAGCCTCTGTCAACCAGCCCTTTTCAATCAAGAAATCAAAATCAATAAAGTGGGTATTTCCAGCAAAGGCTGAAAAAGACTGATAAGGTGAATCCCCATAACTGGTTGTACCTAGTGGTAAAATCTGCCAATAACGTTGCTTGGTCCTTTCCAAAAAATCAACAAAATCATAGGCAGCCTGTCCCATAGAACCAATGCCGTATTTACCTGGTAATGATGAAATGTGCATCAGCACACCACTCTGTCTTACTTTCATAAGCTCTCCTATCTAATCCGCTTACATGACGCAAACGTTTTCTCTTTTTCATTATATACTGAAAACGGTAACAAATCAAGCTTTTTTCACAGTTCTATCAAATAATTTCGATAGCATTTACAAGTTTCTTCATTAAATAATGAAGCGTTTTTCCGATATTTTATATTAACCTAAAAAAATTTTTTAATTTTTTTATAAAAACACTTGCAAACGCATTCATTCTGGTGTATAATAAATTCATCTTAGGAAAACGTTTGCGCTAGCAAGCGTTTCACAATAAAACATTTATTCTTGGAGGGAAGAATATGAAACACAAACTTCTTAAGAGCGTTGCTCTCTTGGCTGCATCTACAGCTGTTTTGGCTGCTTGCTCAAACTCATCGTCAGAGTCATCTAGCTCAGCAGACAGTAGCAAAGAATTGACGATTTACGTTGACCAAGGTTATGAAACTTACATTAACGATGTAAAAGCTGCATTCGAAGAAGAAAACGGTGTAACTGTTAACGTTAAAACTGGTGATGCCCTTACAGGTTTGGATAACTTGTCATTAGATAACCAATCTGGCTCAGCTCCAGACGTTATGATGGCTCCATACGACCGCGTAGGAAGTCTTGGTTCAGAAGGTCAATTGTCTGAATTAACACTTGCTGATACAAGCAAGGCTGACGATACAACAACTGCTCTCGTAACAAACGATGGTAAAGTCTACGGTTCACCTGCTGTTATTGAAACACTTGTTCTTTACTACAACAAAGATTTGTTGACAGAAGCACCTAAAACATTTGCTGATCTTGAAAAATTGGCAACTGATAGCAAATATGCATTTGAAGGTGAATCAGGTAAAACAACTGCTTTCCTTGCAGACTGGACTAACTTCTACTACACTTATGGACTTCTAGCTGGTTACGGTGGTTATGTATTTGGTGACAATGGTACAAACCCATCTGACATCGGTCTTGCAAACGACGGTGCAATCAAAGCAATTGAATATGCTAAAACTTGGTACGAAAAATGGCCTCAAGGTCTTCAAGACGGAACTGCAGCAAACAACTTGATCAACACTCAATTTACAGATGGTAAAGCTGCGGCAATCATCGAAGGCCCTTGGAAAGCTGCTTCATACAAAGAAGCTGGTTTGAACTACGGTGTAGCAACAATCCCAACACTTGCAAATGGCAAAGAATACGCTGCCTTTGGTGGTGGTAAAGCTTGGGTTGTTCCATCAGGTTCTCAAAACCCAGAAATGGCACAAAAATTTGTTGACTACTTGACATCTACTGATCAACAAAAAGCTCTTTACGATGCAACAAACGAAGTTCCTGCTAACACAGAAGCACGTGAATATGCTGTAGGCAAAAACGATGAATTGACAACTGCAGTTATCAACCAATTCGCTTCAGCACAACCAATGCCAAACATCTCAGAAATGAGCACAGTTTGGGAACCTGCAGGAAACATGCTCTTTGAAGCTGCTAGCGGAGCTAAAGATGCTAAAACTGCTGCTACTGATGCTGTTAAATTGATCGAAGATACAATCGCTCAAAAATACGGTAACTAGTCAAGTTTAAAGTTGGACTGGGAAGAACTCCCAGTCTACTTTGTTAATATCCTGCTAAAAAGTATATTGACATTTAAAGTTGACTCTCGATGCTAAAGGAGACTATGACTATGAAACAAAATCCAGGTAAAGCACTCCTTTTGTCCTTGATCCCTGGTCTCGGACAAATCTATAATAAACAAAAAGCAAAAGGATATATCTTCTTAGGAGTTACTATTGCATTTTTGATTTATTTCATTGCTATTGCTGCTGGTGAATTAGGAAATTTGATTACCCTAGGTAGTCAACGCGGACGTGACAACTCCCTCTTTATGTTGATTCGTGGTTCTTTCCACTTAATCATCACGGTTGTTTATCTCGCTTTTTATGCCCTTAACCTAAAAGATGCTAAAGATACAGCCCAACGTTGGAATAATGGTTACCCTGTACCAACAACATTAAATGAGATGGTAAAAGGTGTCTATGAGAATGGATTCCCATATCTCTTAATTATTCCATCTTACATTGCCATGACTTTTGCTATCATCTTCCCTGTTGTGGTAACCCTCTTTATCGCCTTTACCAACTACGATTTCCAACATTTGCCTCCTGGCGCTCTATTGGACTGGGTTGGACTCACAAACTTCACCAATATTTG
The DNA here is from genome assembly GCF_000440115.1 of Streptococcus suis YS56. Lineage (GTDB taxonomy): Bacteria > Bacillota > Bacilli > Lactobacillales > Streptococcaceae > Streptococcus > Streptococcus suis_L. The sequence goes on from NZ_ALMY01000010.1 coordinate 27,710, forward strand.
GAAATTGAGCACCTTCCGTTCAGCTTTCGGTTCTGTTCTAGGTTGGACAATTATTTGGGCCTTGGCTGCTTCAACTGCACAGATTGTTATCGGTATCTTGACAGCCATCATTGCCAACCAGCCATTTATTAAAGGCAAACGCATCTTCGGTGTTATCTTCTTGCTCCCATGGGCTGTTCCAGCCTTCGTGACTATCTTGACTTTCAGTAACATGTTCAACGATAGTGTCGGTGCCATTAACACACAAGTATTGCCATTCTTGAGCAAATTCTTGCCATTTATCGACAACTTCCTTATTCCATGGAAAACAGATCCATTCTGGACTAAGGTTGCCCTTATCATGATGCAGGCTTGGCTTGGTTTCCCTTATATCTACGTCTTGACCTTGGGTATTTTGCAATCCATTCCAAACGACTTGTACGAAGCGGCTTACATTGACGGTGCAAGTGCTATTCAAAAATTCCGCAGTATCACACTTCCAATGATTTTGGCAGTGGCTGCACCAACTCTTATCAGTCAGTACACCTTCAACTTCAACAACTTCTCTATCATCTACCTCTTCAACAACGGTGGACCTGGTAGCGTCGGTGGTGGTGCTGGTTCAACTGACATCTTGATTTCATGGATTTACAAATTGACAACTGGTACTGCTCCTCAGTATTCAATGGCTGCAGCGGTGACCTTGATTATCTCTATGATCGTCATCAGTATCTCTATGATTGCATTCAAGAAATTAAATGCCTTTGAAATGGAGGATGTATAAGATGAAAGTATCTGTAAAAACTAGACGCATACTCAATCAGACCTTTACTTACCTTTATCTGATTACCCTCTCTATCATTATCATCTATCCTCTATTGATTACCATCATGTCAGCCTTCAAGTCTGGTAACGTGGTTGCCTTCAAATTGGATAGCAATATCAACTTTACACTAGATAATTTCAAAGGACTCTTTACCGAAACTCTTTACGGAACTTGGTACCTCAATACGCTTATCATTGCTCTCTTGACAATGGTTATCCAAACAAGTATAGTGGTATTAGCAGGTTATGCATATAGCCGTTATAACTTCATCGCTCGTAAACAGAGTTTGGTCTTCTTCTTGATTATTCAAATGGTGCCAACCATGGCGGCTCTTACAGCCTTCTTCGTTATGGCCCTCATGCTCAATGCGCTCAACCAAAGTTGGTTCCTCATCTTCCTCTATGTCGGTGGTGGTATCCCAATGAACGCTTGGCTCATGAAAGGCTACTTCGATACGGTGCCAATTTCCCTCGATGAATCTGCAAAACTAGACGGTGCTGGTCACTTCAGACGTTTCTGGCAAATCGTTCTTCCACTTGTTCGCCCAATGATTGCTGTACAAGCGCTCTGGGCCTTCATGGGACCATTTGGAGATTACATCCTATCCAAATTCTTGCTTCGTGAAAAAGAATTTTATACTGTAGCCGTTGGTCTTCAAACCTTCATCTCTGATGTGAAAAACTTGAAGATTGCCTACTTTGCGGCAGGTGCTATCCTTATCGCCCTCCCAATCAGTATCCTATTCTTCTTCCTACAAAAGAACTTTGTATCTGGTTTAACAAGTGGTGGTGACAAGGGATAACCCTGTCCCACCTTTTCCCTTTTTAGACAGAGCAAAGATATTTATGAAAGGTTCACTTATGCTCCCTTATCCATTCTCATATTTTTCTAGTCTATTCTCCCCAAAAAGCATGTTTGCCAATCGACATATGATGACACTCTGGCAGCGACTATTTACGACTATTTTCCTGGTCGCCCTATTAGTCATCCCAAGTTCATTGCAAACTGCCAGTCTTGAAACCTACCCTATGGAGAATTTTGTAGAGGGGATTTATAATCCCTTGACAGAGCAAATTGTTGAGGATCTTCACCAACATGTAACAATTGAAAATCATCAACTGGCCTATACTGGAAATGGTAACTGGGAACAAGTAACCTTCGGCGACACAGTGTCTACGAGCTCCGACTTCTCCTATCAATTTGACACACAAACCTTAACCATTCGAAAAGGTCAGGATATCCTGACCCAGTTAAGCTATGAAGGTCTAACAACCGCTGATTTCTCTAACAAGGAAAGCTTGACAACTGCCATTTCAAAATCATGGTATCAAGCCAATCGTGCAGCCGTTGGCCTAAGTATTACCCTAGTGTCGACAATTATCCTCTCGACCAACCTTCTCTTTATTTTGCTAGGCGCTAGCTTCTTCCTGTTTTTAACGAAGAAATCTCGTTTCTTCCATTTTAAAACCTTTGCAGAGTGCTATAATTTCTCGCTCAATTGCTTGGGACTACCAACCATTTTAGCCTGTCTGATTGGCTTGTTTGGTCAGCCTGTCACGACTGTTTTAACCATCCAGAATATCCTGTTTGTACTATGCTTACTATGGGTATTTTTCAAAACCAAATTTAGAGATGACAATTAGGAGGTTCCCATGCGCGCTACCATTAAAGACGTCGCTAAGTTAGCAGGTGTTTCGCCTTCTACCGTTACCCGCGTCATTCAAAACAGCTCTGCCATTAGCCAAAAAACCAAAGATTTGGTAAGAAAGGCCATGGCTGAACTCAATTACCATCCCAATCTAAATGCTCGTAGTTTGGTTTCCAGCTACACCCAGGTTATCGGCTTGGTCTTGCCAGATGATTCCGATGTCTTCTACCAAAACCCCTTCTTCCCAACAGCCCTGCGTGGCATTTCACAGGTGGCTGCAGACCACAATTACGCCCTTCAAATCTCTACGGGCAAAAATGAAGAGCAACGTCTTGAGGCTATTTCTCAAATGGTTTACGGGAAACGAGTAGACGGGCTGATTTTCCTTTATTCCAAGCCAGATGACCCGCTGGTCCAGCTAGCCATTCAGCATAAATTTCCCTTCCTTATTCTCGGAAAGGCAGATTCCCCGTTTATCTCCCTAGTCGATAACGATAATATCCAAGCTGGATTTGAAGCGACCAATTACTTTATCAATAAAGGCTACAAGAATATCGCCTTCGTCGCTGGTAACAAAGAGCTGGTCGTATCCCAAGACCGCTATGCAGGCTATAAAAACGCCCTGAAATCACACAACATCCTTCTAGATGAAAACAAGGTCAAGTTTGTATCAGGTTTCCTTTTGGAAGATAGTGCCTATAAGATTTCCAAGAAATTACTCAGACAGGATATAGACGCAATCGTCACAACCGATACCATGGTCGCGGAAGGGATTGTCAAATACCTCAACGAAGCCGGTACCAAACTCCCCATCATATCCTTTGACTCTGTCAAACCAAAATTGGATATTGAAGCCTATGTCGATGTCCATGCCATTAAACTTGGACGCGTGGCCTTCAATACCCTCCACCAAATTATCAACGACAACAAGGAAGACAAGCAGGTCTGCTACCGCCGTGTCATTCCGCATACTATTACCGAACTTTAACCTAGAAAGGAGCCGTTTGGCTCATGGCATTACGACAATTTCAAGCATTTCTAGATGATGTAGCTACTATTCGCCTAGTAATGGAAAAACGATTTGATTCCGAGCACATGAGTTTCTCTCTCGAATCATCCGACGCTACATCTCAACTCTTTATTCATTCCTGTCTAGAGGTAGATAATCTGGTTCTCTACTATCTAACCAGCCTACACCCTCTCAGTTTGGACACGGACTATATCATTTACGACCAGGACAGAAACAAAACCGAGTTAGGCTATGGGCATATCGTTCGCTCTGCTATTTTCGAACAAAATTATACCTATAACGGCCGAGACTTGGGAGCAACCTACAGCCCTCAGTCCACCAGCTTCAAGCTCTGGGCTCCTATCTCCAAGCAAGTCTTTCTAGTTCTAGAGGGCAACCCTCATGCAATGACCAAGGGTTCTAATGGTGTCTGGCAAATCACAGTAGAGGGTGATTTGGACAGTCAAAGCTACCACTATCTCCACAAAGTCAATGGCGAGTGGATTGCTGTTCACGACCCGTATGCCCTTTCGTCTAAGGCAAACTCTGGCGATAGCTATATCATCAACCCAAATAAGCTCCACAAGGTTCGTCGTGCCAAGACTCAACGCCCTATCTCTCAGGCTATTGTCTATGAAATGAGCGTCCGTGATTTCTCTTGGCAGACGGAAGCCGGCTTTAAACACCGTAGCCAATTCCTCGGTCTGACAGAATCTCCTGTCTTAGACGGTATGCAGCTTGGCATGAACTATATCAAAAACTTGGGCGTAACCCATATTCAACTCCTACCAGTGTATGATTTTGGCAGTGTGGATGAAAACAAACCTCAGGCTGTTTATAACTGGGGGTACGACCCTATGCAGTACAATCTGCCTGAAGGATCCTTCTCCAGTCTGCCAAATGACCCCTACGCCCGTATCTTAGAACTCCAAGAAGCTATCCAGGCCTACCATGATGCAGATATTTCAGTTATTATGGACGTAGTTTACAACCACGTCTATCATGCTGAAAAGTACGCATTTGAGCTTATCGTTCCAGGCTACTTCTATCGCTATGATGACCACGGCATGCGAACAGACGGGACATTCTGCGGTAACGACGTTGCCAGCGAGCGCAGTATGGTCCGCAACTACATCAAACAATCCCTTCGCCAATGGCTAGAACTCTATGGTTTTGATGGCTTCCGTTTCGACCTTATGGGGATTTTAGATAGCGAAACCATCAACCAGATTCAAACTGAATTATCTACCATTCACCCAAATGTCTACCTCTATGGCGAAGGCTGGAAAATGGCAACAGGCTTAGAATATGAAAAACTGGCCCACCAGTACAACGCAGACCAACTCCCTGAAGTGAGCTTCTTCAACGATGACTACCGTGATACCTTCAAAAAGCTCTTACTCAACCCACATCGTTTGGTTGACAAGCAACTACACGAAAAAGTGCAGCATCTTTTGACAGGTAGCCGCTATAGCCACTTCATCAAACCGCAGCAGTCACTCAACTATATTGAGTGCCATGATAATGCGACAGCCTTTGATTACTTCCATATTGAAAATCCAAGCTGGACACCGCAACAACAAAAGCGTGCTGCAAGTTTTGGACTACAGTTGATCCTAATATCTCAAGGTATGGCCTTTATCCACAGCGGACAAGAATTCTTCCGTACAAAAGATGAAATAGATAATACTTACAATGTCCCTGACCGTATCAACCGTCTGGACTGGACACGAGCTATTCGCTATAAGGAACATATCGAATTCATTCAGGAATTAATTACCTTCCGCAAAAATAATCCAATACTCAGCCAGGATAACTACGAAAGTATCCAAGAAACTTGTGATTTCTACTGGTTAACTGAATATGTTCTTCGCTATCAAGTGACAAGTAAAGAAAAGACCATTCAATTTATCATCAACTTTGCGGATAGTGACTTTACCTATGAACGTGAAAAAGATAAGACAGTTCTCTACAACTATCCTCCAGTCGAAGAGCGTGATCAGCAAGAAATCACGATTGCAGGACAGAGTATTTGCATTTTAGAAGACAAATAGGACTTTAGACCGATGAAACACGGTATAGTCTGAGGTATACTATAGTCAATCCTAAATATTTTTCATAATCTCCTTAAAACTCACTGGTCACGCTGGTGAGTTTTTTTGTGTGACAAAAAAACAACCCAGCATAAAGCTGAGTTGAGGCTCTTTACATCAATTCCATTATCTTCCGACCAATGCGTTCAATGTCATTCTGCATCCCTCTGAGTTCGAAGGTGTCTATAACAGGAAAACCAAATCGCTCAGCATATTGCTTGGCAGTCAGACAATATTGGTTGTTGAAATTACGATTGCCTGAACCAACGACACCCAGACAGAGCTCTGCATTGGTCCCCAAAGCGATAAAATCTCCAAGAGGATTGGTCAGAATTTCCACATCTCCATTGTCCACTCCATTTCCACCTTCTAAGTAGGTTGGTAAAAAGGCGACAAAGGGTGCGTCTAGCTGGTAAAAGGAAATGTCCTGCTTGACCAAATCTTTAACATGGACCAGTTCAATCTCCCAGTCAGTTTGAAATTGGAAAAAAGACTTTAGGCGTTTCACAAAACTCTCTGTATTGCCACTCAAACTGATATAAACCAAATATATTTTCTTCTTCATACATTTCCTCTTTATAATAAAAACACTACATGTAGACTGTAAATACTATTTTACTCCTACATGTAGTGTTTGTCAATCAGTCACTTTCCACAAACCGACCAATAATATTGACGTTGTCAGCTACCGATACAAAGGCTTTGGGGTCTGCCTTTTTCATAATATGCTTGAACTCACTGAATTCAGCTCGCGTGATGATGGTAATTAAAACCGTCTTTTGCTCATGGTTATAAGCACCCTCAGCACCGTTGATAATGGTCACACCACGATTAAGCTTCTTATGGATTTTCTTAATGACTCGTTCAGGATGATTGGTAATAATCATGGCCTGCATCCGTTTTTGTTTCACGAAAATCGCATCTGTCATGCGACTGGAGATAAACAGCGCAACCATTGAATATAAGGCATATTGCCAGCCAAAGGTCATCCCTGCAATCAACATAATCATAATGTTGACAATCAAGGAAATGGAACCAACTTGACGTCCCGTCTTCTTGCGAATAATAATAGAAACAATATCAGTACCACCACTAGATACATTGTTCCTAAGCGCAAAGCCAATCCCAGTTCCCAGCATGAGACCACCGAAAATAGCATTGACTAACGGATCCATCGTCAGGGTAACTGGCGGCATAAATTGGATAAAGAAAGAACTGAAGGATACCGTAATAAAGGTAAAGATAGTAAATTTATAACCAATTTTATACCAGGCTAAGATAAGCAAGGGGATGTTCAGACCGTAGTAGACCACCGCAATCGGTACATTCCAACCAGCGTAAGAAGATGCCAGAGCAGAAACAATTTGTGCAAGACCAGTAACTCCAGACGAATAGACATTCCCTGGTCTAAAGAAAAAATTGACTGCAATACTAGATAGGAGTCCATAAATAATGGACCCCGATATCCGTTCAGCATATTTTTCCCGAGAAATTCCCAAAATGACCGACCAAAACTTATTCTTTCTGGCCTTTCTTAAAAAGCGTACACGCTGTTTTCTGAAAAATTTATTCATTTTCAAGTGTAATGTCTAAAGCCAATTCCTCTAATTGAGCTGATGCAACCGTACTTGGTGCCTGTGTCATCGGATCAGATGCCTTGTTATTCTTCGGAAAGGCGATAACTTCACGAATATTATCCTCACCAGCCAATAACATGACAAAGCGGTCCAAACCGATAGCCAATCCACCGTGTGGTGGGAAGCCGTAGTCCATAGCTTCAAGCAAGAAACCAAACTGCTCATGCGCATCTTCAGCTGAGAAACCAAGCGCCTTGAACATCAACTCCTGCATCTCTTTTTGGTTGATACGCAAACTACCGCCGCCCAGCTCATAACCGTTCAAAACAATATCGTAGGCAACTGCGTGTATCCTCTCCAAAATACTACCTTTTTCTCTAGATAACTTTTTTAATTCCCCCTTATTTGCCTTCAATTTCTTTATAGAATCTTTATCTGGCAAAGTGAATGGGTGGTGGGCACTCATATAGCGACCTTCCTCTTCAGACCATTCAAACATCGGCCAGTCCACAATCCAGAGGAAGTTGAATTTGCTTTCATCAATCAAACCTTGCTCTTTTGCCAAGCGGTTACGCAAAGCTCCCAGGGTATTATTGGCTACTTCCAATTCATCCGCCACAAAGAGGACCAGGTCCTTATCTTCAAGTTGTAAACTTGCTATCAACTTATCTGTAATACCTGTCAAGAACTTAGCAACTGTACCCGCTAATTCTCCCTTGTCAACCTTGATCCAAGCAAGACCTTTGGCACCAAATTGTTTTGCGTATTCTGTTAATTTATCAATGTCTTTACGTGAGTAGCTATCCGCCGCACCCTTGACCACAATGGCTTTGACAACTGGTGCTTCTGAGAAGACCTTGAAGTCAACTTCCTTGACAAGTTCTGTCAAGTCTTGCAAGAGCATCTCAAAACGAGTATCTGGCTTGTCTGAACCGTAGCGGTTCATTGCATCCTCATACTTCATACGTTTGAATGGTAAAGTTACATCAATTTCTTTGGTATCTTTCAAGACCTTGGCAATCAACTTTTCTACGATGTCTTGGATTTCTACTTCGTTCAAGAATGAGGTTTCTAAGTCCACCTGTGTAAACTCAGGTTGACGATCTCCACGCAAATCCTCATCACGGAAACACTTAACGATTTGGTAGTAACGGTCAAAACCAGCATTCATCAAAAGCTGCTTAGTAATCTGTGGACTTTGTGGCAGGGCATAGAAATGACCTTTTGACACACGAGATGGTACCAAGTAGTCGCGTGCACCTTCTGGTGTTGACTTAGTCAACATTGGCGTCTCCACATCAATAAATTCCAAGTCATCCAGATAATTGCGAATGCTGTGGGTTACAGCTGCACGTAATTTGAAGTTGTTGAGCATTTCTGGACGGCGAAGATCCAAATAACGATAACGAAGACGGGTATCATCACTAGCTTCAATGCCATCTTTGATTTCAAACGGAGTTGTCTTAGCCGTGTTCAACACTGTCAAGCTGGTTACTTGCAGTTCAACAGCTCCTGTCGGGATATTGTCGTTAGCTTGCTCACGCTCCACAACCGTTCCTGTTACTTCGATAACAAACTCACTGCGGAGACTCTCCGCTTTTGCCATCACTTCAGCTTCAACTGACTCAGGGTTAATCACCAATTGCATAATGCCTTCACGGTCACGCAAGTCGATGAAAATCAGACCACCTAAGTCACGACGACGGCCAACCCAACCTTTCAAAGTAATTTCCTGTCCGACATGTTCCTTACGAACACGTCCAGCGTACATAGAACGTTTCATTTTCTTCCTCTTTTACTGATTTTATACCTATTCATTCTACCATAAAATGGCTGATTTTTGGGGGAAATTGCCGAGAAAAATCTAAGAACCTGTTTTCACTGTCCAGCACTCCTATCTAAGACTAGCTATTCAACTACTCAGCCTTAGTTTTTTCAAAATACAGTCCGTATTCCTACAAAAAACTATCTCTTATAGAACTTGACTTGTGAGTACAGGCTTAAAAAACCAGCATTAAACGACTGGTTTAGTATAAAGCATATCTAAATGCGGAATATCGTCCTCTAGATAGACTTCTGAAACCAGCTCGAAACCTAACGAACTATAGAACTTTTCTAAATGGGCTTGGGCACCGATTTTAATCTGACTTTCTTTCCATTCGTTTGTAATAAAGTGAATTGCCTGCTCCATCATTGGTCTACCTAAACCTTTGCCACGATGACTTGGCTTGATGACCACACGACCGATGGAAACTTCATCATAACTTAGACCAGCTGGCAAGATTCTCAAGTAAGCTACTAACTCTCCTTCGTCAGTTCCCAAAAGATGAAGACAGTTTGGATCCTTACCGTCAACTTCAGGATAGGGACAGGCCTGTTCAACAACAAATGCATCAACTCTCAGTGTCAAGATAGTGTAAAGCTCCTGTAAACTTAGTTGGTCAAATGATTTTATTTCCCATTGCATAAGCACCTCCTAGGGCAAGATGTTGCCTGCACTTCTGTAAATCTCGTACCATTCTGGTCTAGTCAAGGTAATCTGACTAGCTTGTGCAATCTTGGTCAAACGTTCTGGATTCATGGACCCAACAATGGTTTGAATCTTAGCTGGATGTCGTAAAATCCAGGCTACCACAATGGTTTCATGTGAAACATTGTATCGCTCTGCTATTTCCCCAATTGTCTGGTTTAAAAGAGCATAATCTGGATGGTTGGCAAAAATACCTTGTTGCAAATCAATCAAGAAAGGTGACCAGGCTTGGATAGTGATTTTTTTAAGCTGGCAGTATTCAATCAGCCCACCATCACGCATAGTCGCAGCATCATCTTTCATATTGACGTGAAGCCCCGCATCAATCAAAGGCGTGTGAGCAGGAGATAGCTGCAATTGATTAACTGCAAGCGGTTGATCTAGATAGGATTGAAGTAACTCCATTTGGTAAATGTTTTGGTTGCTGACGCCAAAATGATGAACCTTCCCTGCTTTTTTCAAGAGATAAAAGGCTTCTGCTACTTCCTCTGCTTCCATCAAAGCATCCGGACGGTGTAAGGCAAGAACATCCAAATATTCTGTATCCAAGCGCTTCAAAATCCCATCTACAGATTCCAAAATATAGTCTTTTGAAAAATCAAAATAGCCCTTGCGAATGCCACATTTGGACTGGAGAAGCAGGTCCTCACGTCTCAAACCTGCCAATTTTGCTCCTTGAGCAAAGCGAATTTCTGACTCACCACTACCATAAATATCTGCATGATCGAAAAAGTTAATTCCCTGTCCAACAACTGTATCTAACACTTTAGCAGTTTCCTGCTCTGTCAGACTAGCCATTCGCATACAGCCTAAAGCAATTCGAGAAACCTGTAAACCTGTCTGTCCTAATTCTTGCATGTGTCTTCTCCTTGTAAGCGTTTTTCTTCTATTCATTATAACAGAAAAACTCAGCCGAAACTGAGTTTTAGTTAAAACCATAAATTCTTTTCGCGATTTTATAGACAGCATTGGAAATTTTTCGGCCTGGATACCCGTATAGGTTAGTTAATTGCCCGAGTAACCCTTTTCGAACGATTTTAAAGAGAGCTGGATTGTTATCACGAATATAGTGCCATAATTCCTGCTTTTTCATCATGTGTTCAGCTGTTCCAGCACGATTAAGAAGGGCACAGGAGATAATGGTGGTAATTTCCACATGATTGAGCAAATAACTCCGTAAATCAGGATTGTCAATCGCCTCCAAGTCTAAATTATCTACCAAGATTCGATTGACTTTTAATTGCTGGTCAATTCGTTTAATCATGACGGATTCATTGACAGACTGGTCATTTCGCCCAATAAAGTAACGATAAAAATCTACTGGCAGATAGAACATGGTTTTCACAGCCTGTAAAGGGGTAAACACGAAAATATTATCCACATAGAAAGTATGCTCTGGTAGAACGAGACCAACCTCACGCAATAAATCTGTCCTGTAAATCAAGGAATGCATCATCATGTATTGACCCTTGGAAAAGGCACCTACATCCTCCCAACCGAATATACAGTTCTCAGGTAGAGTGGATTGATAAGACATGGATTTTTTACGAGATTGTCCCTCTTTTTCATAAACAAAGTTGGAGATAAAGGCATCAACTGGCGTATTTTCATCTTCCAATGCCTGCAAACTCTCTAGGATCTTCAAATAGGCCCTAGTATCAACCCAGTCATCTGAATCTACAACTTTAAAGTACTTCCCCTTGGCCTCACGTATCCCTGTATTTACAGCTCCGCCATGGCCCTTATTGTCCTGATAGATGGCACGTACATTTGAAAATTGATTCTCTAGTCCCTCTGCGATCTCCTGAGTCCGATCGGTCGAGCCGTCGTTAATAATCAGAATTTCAACCTTGTCACCACCCATTACAAGGGAATGAACACAGTAATGAAGGTAAGCCTCCGAATTATAACTCGGAATGGCAATGCTTAGTAAGGTCATCTTTCTCTCCGTTTGACACAATTTGTTATTATTTTATCACATTTTCAGGAAAGTTGCTGAGCATTTTTATTTGTAAAAACAGACCTACTCAGACAGTTACTAAGGCATAACTTATTCACAACCTGTGGAAAAGTTGTGGATTTCTTCAACAATCTGTGGAAAACTATTGGACAAAATCTTTTTCTGTTTTAATCTCTAGTTTTTCCACATCTCGACCTTGACTCCGTTTTATCATCACATCAAGATAATCAGCCAAGAAACTTCTCGGTGATGCTGCTTGCAAGGTCTGATAGGCTTGGCTAGGAAATACCGTCTCATCAAGCCAAGTCTGGTCCAATTTTTCTCCTGAAAAATAAGCACGATTGGCTGGTATGATAAATTGTGAAATAGCATCTGCCGTCTCGCCATCATACCACCGTTCATCGTTCAACACATTGTGGACCATGATGTCACTGGTATTGTCAAAGACGGTTTGTAAGTAGCTTAGGTGATCCTGCAAATTTAGATCACTAGGTTGGTGCTTTTCTGCCCACGAAGCCATATCAAGTTGAGTTTTTTGATAGCGAATGTTTGCATCATCAAGGTTCAATTGGCCGATAATTGCTGGATAAATAGAAAATGCTCCATTGACCACTTCAGTATAGCTGACTTGCCCCAAGTCTTCTTCAACAATATTCTGAGAATGAGTGTGGCCTGAAAAACCAAATTGAATGCCATATTGATTGAACACAGTCTTCAAATCGGCAGCATTATCCAAAGTGTAGCCTTTTGAGAGCATGGCATGCTGTTGCAAGACATTGTGATGGACAACAGGTATCAAGTTTACTCCAGCTTCCTTGGCTGCCTGAAGCTGTACGTCTATCCAATCCAAGGACTCTTTTTTGATACGTCCATTGGTTGGAGGAGCTCCTTTACCGTAGCCGTCAGAGTAGATGTTACTGTCTAGCATCAGAAACCATGCATTGGAAAATGGCTTAGCCAGATAGCTCAATGAGGCTTGATCACGACTGCTGGCTTGTTGATAGCCATGATCGTCAAATATATCTGAAAATTGCTGAGCGGTAACTTGATCCGTCACTATCTGCTGATCTCCCTTAAAGGCCCTAGCCCAACCACTGGCAATATCATGGTTGCCAGGAATGACCAAAACCTCCGTTCCTTTTTCTTCAATCTGGGTAAAATACTGCGCCAATTCAACCATGCTCTGCTTTTCACCATTGAGAGTCAAATCCCCACTGACTAGTAACAAGGAAGGATGTTCACGCTCAACCTGCTCAACCAGAGCCTCCATCCGCTCTTTACCATAGCGCAAATCCTTACCAGCAGCTGTCTTTTCGATATAAGAAAATGCCTCTCCATCATCAAATAAATCCTGTGATAAATAATGCAAATCTGTGATAATCCAAATTTTATCTTGGTCTCTTAATGCAGCCTCGACATAGGATTGCTGACGCTGGCCAACAATAGCAGACAAAATCAAAACAATGGCTGCAATAGCTCCTAACAATAATACTATTTTCTTCTTCATACCTTAAAAGTATATCATCTTAGAGATAGAGGGACAAGAAAAAGAAGCTCGACCTTCTTTCTGCCGAGCCTCTTATGTCTACAATTTATTTCTTAGCAAATCCAGCTGCTTGTTCACCAGCCTGACGACCAAATACAATGATGTCTGCTACAGCATTACCACCAATACGGTTTTGACCATGAACACCACCAGTTACTTCACCAGCAGCATAAAGACCAGAAATTGCTGAACCATCTGTTTTCAATACTTCAGTATTGGTATTGATTTTCACACCACCCATTGTATGGTGGACACCAGGTGCAACTTTAATGGCATGGTAAGAACCAGTGTTCAAAGCATGGTCCATACCTGATGTGCGACCAAATGCTGCATCATTTTTATCTGCCACAGCCTTGTTCCAAGTATCAAGTGTTGTTTGAAGAGCATCCGCAGGTACACCAATTTCTTTAGCCAAATCCGCAAGAGTAGCACCCGTTTTTACAAGACCTTTTTCTTCGTATTGAGCAATAGCCTTCACACGATCTTTCAAGGCATCATCAAATATAACATAAGCGTAGTTTGGATCCAAACTATTGATAGCTGCAGAAACTTTATCACGAGTTTCCAATTCGTTAACAAAACGCTCACCTTTTGAGTTGACAAGGATAGCACCTTCGCCACGAACTGCTTCTGTAATCAAGTAAGAAGTTTCTTGCTCAACACTTGGGTGAATTTGGATTTGTTCCATATCAACAGTTGCTGCACCTTCTGATTCAGCAAGTGCAATACCATCACCTGTTGAACCTTCTTGGTTGGTTGTAACATAACCTTTCAATGCTGGGTTTAATTTAGCAACCATTTCCAAATCTGCACCGAAACCACCAGTCGCCAATACAACTGCTTTAGCTGAGATTTTCTTAGTTTCACCAGCAATCTTCACTTCAACACCTGTCACAGCCCCATCCTTGTCTTGGAGTTTTGTAACATCTGCATTGACAAAAATTGGTACTTCACGTTCAACAAGATTGTGGTAAAGACCATTTACCAAGTAGCCACCGACAGCTGAACCATCTGCAGGACGGTGGGTACGTTTCTCGCTCATACCACCAGTTGTAGTTAGGTTGCTAAGAGTGATCCCCATTCCATCCAACCAGTCAATTGCACTAGCAGAGTTATCTACAAGATAACGAAGCAATTCAGGATCGTTTGTCCCTTTACCACCTTTAAGCGTTTCTTCATAGAATTTATCGTTTGTATCAGCAATACCTTCCGCTTCTTGGAATTTGGTTTGTGAAGCATTCATACCAGCTGATGATTTAGCCGTATTACCACCGATAACAGGCATTTTCTCCAAGAGAGCAACACTAGCACCAGCGTCTTTAGCTGAGATAGCTGCCGACATACCTGCACCACCTGAACCAACAACGATAACATCGTAGCTATCTTTCAACTCAGATGGATCTGTATAAACTTTCTCAGATGCACCTGAAACAGCTTCTTCTGATGAAGAAGAAGTCGTAGATGATGAAGATGTAGCTGTCTTTTCAGACTTACCTCCACACGCCACTAAAAACAAAACAGCAAGTAGACTCATCAACAAGCCTAACCAAGCTTTCTTTTTCATGATAAACCTCCAATTTTTATCTGATATTAGTATTATACAAGATTGTGAAATGTTTTTCAATTTATTTTGAAATATTTTTCACAAACATAAAAATGTATGAAATTCACTTCATACATTCTTAAAACTATTTACTGCCCTTGAAGAGCTAAAAAATTCTCTATTTCGGAAATTGTTGCCTGACTCCCTTTACGAAGTATTCCAGATAACTTACCCGATTTATAATAGGTTAAGCTAGGAACCGTAGCAAGACCTTGACTCTGTCGAAATTGTTGTATTTTTCCATTCGGATCCGACTCGCTATCTAAATAGTAGATAGTCGCATGTGATTGCTCTACTGCCTCTGTTAATTTCGGAACAAAATCACGACAATAAGGGCATGTCTCCCGACCTATGTATAATATAAATTCTTCCTCATCTTGGACCTTTTGCTCCACTTCGTCTATCGAAATAGCCTGGTAACTCTTTACAGCCTTCACATAGTCTGATTCATTTGGCGTAGCCGCTGATTGAGATAGAAAGAAGACCCCACCTACGACCAAAATAGCTATTAGCACTAGCAAAAAATACTTACGCCACATAATCCCTCCTAAAATACAGACAAAAAGCCCTTGTAAATAGGGCTTTTAAAATATCAATACAAATCTTAGAGCATTTTGTTGTAGAATTCTACGACAAGAGCTTCGTTGATTTCTGGGTTGATTTCGTCGCGTTCTGGCAAGCGAGTCAATGAACCTTCAAGTTTTTCAGCATCGAATGATACGAAAGCTGGACGTCCAAGAGTTGCTTCAACAGCTTCAAGGATAGCTGGAACTTTGATTGACTTCTCACGAACTGAGATCACTTGACCAACTTCAACTCGGTATGAAGGGATGTCAACGCGTTTGCCGTCAACAAGGATATGACCGTGGTTTACGAATTGACGTGCTTGACGACGAGTAGTTGCCAAACCAAGACGGTAAACAACGTTGTCCAAACGACGCTCCAAAAGAAGCATGAAGTTGAAACCAAGAGTACCTTGTTTGATTTTAGTAGCTTGTACGAACAAGTTACGGAATTGTTTTTCACCCAAACCGTAAGAGAAACGCAATTTTTGTTTCTCAGCCAATTGCAAACCGTATTCTGACAATTTAGAACGGTTGTTTGGTCCGTGTTGACCTGGTACGTAGTTACGACGTGCCAATTCTTTACCTGTACCTGTCAATGACAAGCCAAGACGACGAGCTTGTTTCCAAGATGGTCCTGTATAACGTGACATGTGTTATGTCCTCCTAAAAATAAAAATTTCCGTCATTTCGTTTCTCTTTTATTACGTCGTTAAGTCGGCTTGGCATACCTCAGTATAGCCTGCACCTCCTTGCCTAGTACTAAAAGGAAACAAAAAGACTTATTTGTAGGAAATAACGTTTTAAGCAAACCTGATTCGTGCAGGAGGCCTTCATCGAAACAGCAACGATTACTCTTCTTGCTGACCTTCTGTTGACGAGCTTCATTTTGCTCTGCTGTTATTTCGCACAAAGGTTAGTATAGCACAAAAAAAAGGCTCTGTAAAGCCTTTTTCATCCTTCTTATTGCATTTCTTCCAATAGTTGGACCAATTTATCCTTTTGAACCTGTCCTGCAAAAGAAACCTTGAGGGTTCCATCACTATTGATGAGGATATGGGTCGGAAAAGCAGCAATGCCAAAATGTGTCATCGCCTGATCTTTTGTGTCAAACAAGACAGGATAAGTCGCCCCTAGCTCACTAGCCTTCTCTAAAATTTCAGCCTTACTCACATCCGCAGGCTTGGTATTCTCAAACTCAGCATCATCAGGTGATGTAATCGACAAAAAGACAAAATCTTCCTTATCCTTATACTCTTGATAGACCTCCTCCAATTCTGGGATTTCTCTTTGACAAGGACCACACCAGGTCGCCCAAACATTGATATAAATCTTTTTCCTCTTGTAATCTGTCAGATTGACCTCATTTCCATCCTTATCCTTTAGGGAAAAATCTAGCGTGACAGGTTGATTAGCCTGTAAAGTTGACTCCGTAGAAGACTGACTTACCAATGGTAACAAGGAACAAGCCGTCAACACAAAACAGGAAGCAAGTAAGCAAGCGACAATAGATAGCAACTTTTTCATAAACAAATCCTTTCTATCCTACTGGAAAAAACGAACAAGATGCTGGAAGAAACCTGTTAAAATACTCAAGCCAATCAAGAGCAATAGATAACCTGAAATACGCTTGGTCCAAGCCAAATAGTGCCGATTGTTCTTGAAGAAAGCCAACATTTTCTGAGAAAAAAAGGCAACCAAAATAAAGGGAAGAATAAAACCAAGACAATAAACCAACAGCAAGATACCGCTCAACCAGCCCTCCTGACTGCTAGCATAGATAAAGACAGAAGCCAGAATCGGACCGATACATGGTGTCCAAGAAAAACTAAAGGTAAAGCCCATCAAAAAAGCTAAAAAAGGAGTGACCTGTTTCCCCGCTTGATAGACCTTGTTTTTCGCAGAAAATTCACGCTCCAACATGGGAATATTGAACCAGCCCAACTGCAAAATCCCCATGAGAATAATCAGCAGACCACTGATGATTTGCAAGACTTGAGCATTGGCTTGTAAGACCCTACTCAGCAAACTAGAGGCAAAGCCTAATAAGAAGAAGGTCACAGCAATCCCAACCACAAAACTCAGCGTATTAACCAGGACATTCCTCTCCCCCTCTTTCCCTTCAGCTCCACCTGCCAACAAACCAATATAGATAGGGAGAATTGGCAGAACACAGGGAGAAAGAAAAGACAGAAGCCCCTCAGCAAACAGAGCCAAAACTGTAAACCATTGCAAGTCCATACAAACTCCTTTCTATCTCGCACACAAATGTTGTTGAAAGCGCTTTTATGTACTAATATTGTAACACACTGCTTTATCTTAGTCAATATATAGTTTGGTTAAAACATACAAAAAAGCCTGCAAATACAGGCTCCCATTCCTAATCCAAATAATGAATCAAAATCTTTTCTGTCAAAATGTCTGAGTAAGTATAAGATTCCACAAAGGTATTGTTTGGATCTTCAAATTCAACGATAAAGAGAGACTGATAAACCTCCACAATACGCCCCTGCTTATTCTTCTCACGCTTACGACCATTTTCAAGGGTCAACTCAACAATTTGTCCCTCATGGTCTTTAATATCTTGTTTGATTTGCTTCATTTTAGCAACATCTGTAAATGCATCACTCATTCTCTATCCATCCTCCCTCTTGGAAATACTTGCAAATTTATTGTATTCTTTTTGGAACATCAGTTCCACGGTACCACGCGCACCGGAACGGTTTTTCTCGATGATGACCTCGACCGTATTGTTAGGAATGCCACCATCTTCTTGCTCACCGCGCTCATAGTAATCATCACGATATAAGAAGGCAACGATATCCGCATCCTGCTCGATAGACCCAGATTCACGAATATCAGACAGAACAGGTCTCTTATCCTGACGTTGCTCAACTCCACGAGACAACTGACTGAGGGCGATAACTGGTACTTTCAATTCCTTGGCCAAAATCTTCAACTGACGGGAAATCTCAGAAACCTCTTGTTGTCGGTTTTCACGACCTGTTCCCGTAATCAATTGAAGATAGTCAATCAAGATCAAGCCCAGATTGCCCGTTTCCTGAGCCAACTTACGTGAACGCGAACGAATCTCTGTAATCTTGATACCTGGTGTATCATCAATATAGATACTAGCCCGAGCCAGGTTAGCTTGAGCCACCA
Organism: Streptococcus suis YS56; assembly: GCF_000440115.1. Lineage (GTDB taxonomy): Bacteria > Bacillota > Bacilli > Lactobacillales > Streptococcaceae > Streptococcus > Streptococcus suis_L. The sequence continues at coordinate 46,206 of NZ_ALMY01000010.1, forward strand.
TGTACTTATTCCATTCTTCCTGCGTTAAATGCCCCGTACGAATAGCCCTCGAATTGATAACTCCCTCAGAAGCGAGCATACGGTCAACCAAGCTTTCTGCACCCATCTCCAAAGAAAAGATGGCAACTGTCAAACCCAGTTTTGTACCGATATTTTGTGCAATATTGAGAGCAAATGCCGTCTTACCAACCGCAGGACGAGCCGCAAGAATAATCAACTCTTCCTCATGCAGACCCGTTGTCATGGCATCAAGAGCAGGATAACCAGTTGCAATCCCTGTAATATCCGACGTCTGCTTAGCACGAGTTTCAAGGTTGTCAAAGTTGATATTCAAGACATCATCAATCCGCTTAAAACCACTTCGACTGGCTCCCTCACTGACATCAATCAAAGCTTTTTCAGCATTGGCAATAATGTCATCTGAACCATCCGCACCCTCATAAGCCTGATTAACTGCATCCGTCAAACGGGCAATCAGTTTACGGAGATTAGACTTTTCAGCAACAATCTTGGCATAGAATTCCGCATTGGCTGCCGTCGGCACGGAACTAATGATTTCAGCCAAATAGGCCAAGCCACCAATATTTTCCAAATCACCATGGTTCACTAAATAGTTACGCATGGTAGTCGCATCAATTGCCTCATTTCTATCAGAAAGAGCAATCATAGCTTTAAAAATTAGCTTATGAGCATGTTTGAAAAAATCTTCAGCTTCGATGTATTCACGAACGAAGACCAGCTTGCCTTCATCAAGGAAAATAGCTCCTAATACCGATTGTTCAGCCAGAATATCCTGCGGTTGCACCCGCAATTCATCCAACTCTGCCAAGATCTCACCTCCTCACTGGCTAGATAAATAATTAAGCTTCCTTAATACTCAAATTAATGATGCCTGTTACATCTTGATAGATTTTAACTGGTACATCAATGAGACCAATCGCACGAATTGGGTGATCCAGCTGAATATGGCGTTTATCAATCTTGATGCCAAATTGCTTGTCCAATTCTTCAGCAATTTTCTTGCTGGTAATAGAACCAAAGGTACGACCATCTGGACCAACTTTTTCGACAAATTTCACTAAAGTAGCTTCCTCAGCCAGCTTAGCCTTGATAGCCTCTGCTTCTGCAATCATCTCTGCATGAGCCTTTTCCTTAGATTTTTCCTGACCACGAAGGGCGCTGATCGCTTGATTTGTTGCTTCCTTAGCCAAATTTTTCTTAATCAAGAAATTTTGGGCATAACCTGTTGGAACTTCCTTAATCTCACCCTTTTTACCTTGACCTTTAACATCTGCTAAAAAGATTACTTTCATATCTGTTCTCCTAATTTCCATTTATTTCTTCGCGGATTTTATCCGTCAACTTTTCACATACTTCTGCGATTGTCTGGTCATATACCTGAGCGGCAGCTAGGTTAAAGTGGCCACCTCCACCCATTTCTTCCATAATGCGTTGAACATTGATTTTACTATGACTCCTTGCAGAAATAGATACATACCCTTTGGTATTTCTTGTTACAACGAATACCGCCTCAATTCCTGCCATGTCCAATATTGTATTGGCAGCCTTGCTCGGAATAATATTATCGTATTCTTTAGTATCATCTGCACACGCAATAACAACATTGGACTCAATTCTCTGCCCACTTAAAATCAGTTCATTGATTTGACGATATTCCTCAAAATCTGTCGCAGCAATCTGCTGAATTTCCAAGCTATCGCTACCACGAGTCCGCAAGTAACTAGCCACATCAAAAGTACGACTGGTCACACGAGATGTGAAATTTTTTGTATCAAGCATAATCCCAGCCATCAATAAACTAGATTGAATGCGATTAAGCTTATGGTGTTTGTCATTCTGGAACTGAATTAATTCCGTTACTAACTCACTCGCAGAACTAGCACCACTCTCTATATAAGTCAAAACTGCATTATTTGGGAAATCTGTATCGCGACGATGATGATCAACCACCACAACCTGGGTAAATTGTTCATAGAAATCCTTATCCAAAGTCAAGCCAATCTTTGAATGATCTACCATGATTAACAACGACTGGAAAGTGACCATCTTCATGGCTTCCTCAACCGTTAGCAAATTAGAACAATTTTCATCACTCAACTTCTTGATGGCACGTGCAATATCTGGTGCCATTTCATCTGGATTATACACCGTGTAGGCATTGTTCATAATATTTTGAGCAAAGTACTGCATACCGACCGCGGATCCAAGCGCGTCCATATCTAAATTACGATGTCCCACCACAAAAACAGCATCAACCGATTTGAGTTTATCTGATACAGCAGTCATCATAGCACGAGTCCGCGTACGTGTTCGTTTAACGGAAGAAGCCGAGCCACCGCCAAAGAAAAGTGGCTGTTTACTCTCATCATTTTCCTTGACCACAACCTGGTCTCCACCACGAACCTCAGCCATATTGAGATTTTGGAGCGCAACTTGTCCGATTTGGTGATGATTTTCATTACCATACGCCAATCCCATACTCAAAGTCAAACCTAAATCTAACTTTTTAGCCTCCTCGCGGAACTTATCAATAACTGAAAACTTATTCTCTATCAATTTTTCCAACACAGCATAATCTGTAAAGAAATAGAATCGATCCATTGTGCCGCGTCGGTAGTAGATACCGTAATCATGACAAAATTCCGAAACAAATTGAGCCAAGAAGGAATTGACTTGGCTAATTTGAGAATCAGTTACAGCATCCTCAAGCTCATCATAGTTATCAACTGAAATAATCCCTATAACAGGACGGCTTCCGATCAAACTATTTGTCGCCGAATACTCTGTTGACGCATCAAAAAAGTAAAATAACCCTTGATCAAAATCAACGTTAACAGCATATCTCTTGCCTGAAAAGTTCGCATAAATTCGCTCCTCATCCAGACCAACGTCAATAATTTCACGTAGTTTTTTTTGATCAAACTCACCATTTTCTTGAGCAAAAATCAGCTCAGCAAAAGGATTAAACCATTCTACCTGATTACTATCTGGTCGGACTTTGATAACTCCCACTGGCATTTTATCCAAGAGCATCATCAAACCAGAATTGGCCTGATTATTGAGATATTCAATCTGTTCTAGCTCACTAAATTCATAAGAATGTTTTTGATAAATAAACAGCGCAATCAACACCAACAGGCTGATGAGTAGCGCAAAAACTGTACTGGCACCAATTGGAAAAAGTCGGTGAACAAGAGCCACCACCCCAAATAAAATGACACCTATCATGACAAAGTGAATTGTCGAAAATCGAAATTTTTTCATCACTAACCTCTGCCTGCCATTGTACCATAAATAGCTAGAAATTGCTAGTTTTCGCTAGCAAACAAAGGAAAAGAACAGCCTTACTGACTGTCCTTTGATTTGTTTTTAGAAATAGAACGACTGCGTCCTTCCAAGTAGACCATGAGAATGGAGATGTCCGCTGGATTGACTCCGGAAATCCGACTAGCCTGGCCAATGGTTTCTGGTGAAATCAGCTTGAATTTCTGACGAGCTTCGGTCGCAATGGAGTCAATGTCATCCCAGTCGATGTCGGCTGGAATACGCTTTTCTTCCATGCGTTTCATCTTCTCCACCTGATCCAAGGCCTTGGCAATATAACCCTCGTACTTGACCTCTGTTTCAATCAATTCAATGGTCTTAGCATCCAAGTCCTCTGCCGCAGGACCGATAAAGGCTACCGCATCTGCATAAGTCACATCTGGACGGCGCATGAATTCCTTGGCGGTCAAAGCGTCTGTCAAGGGCTTGAATCCCATAGCAACAACTTTTTCGTTGGTTTCCTTGATTGGCTTGAGTTTGATAGATTCCAAGCGTTTCATCTCATTGTCAAATTGATTTTTGTGAATCTGGAAAACCTGCCAGCGTTCATCATCCACCAAGCCGACTTGACGACCAATCTCCGTCAGACGCATATCAGCATTGTCATGACGCAAAATCAAGCGGTACTCTGCCCGGCTGGTCAAGAGGCGGTAAGGCTCCACCGTTCCCTTGGTCACCAGGTCATCAATCATAACACCAATGTAGCCGTCGCTTCGTTTCAAAATCAGCTCAGGCTTGCCCTGCACCTTAAGGGCTGCATTGATACCAGCGACAATTCCCTGACCTGCTGCTTCTTCATAACCCGATGTACCATTGGTCTGACCTGCTGTAAAGAGCCCTGAAATCTTCTTGGTTTCAAGCGTCGCCCGCAACTGATGAGGCATAACCATATCGTACTCAATAGCATAGCCCGTCCGCATCATCTGGGCATTTTCCAAACCTTTAATGGAGTGGATCAAGTCCTGCTGCACATCTTCTGGCAGACTGGTTGACAGCCCTTGAACATAGATTTCATCTGTGTTGCGACCTTCTGGCTCTAGGAAAAGTTGGTGGCGTTCCTTGTTGGCAAAACGCACAATCTTGTCCTCGATTGACGGACAATAACGGGGCCCAATCCCCTTGACAATGCCCGAAAACATGGGCGCTCGGTGAAGATTACTGTTGATAATCTCATGGCTGGTCGCATTGGTATAGGTCAACCAACAAGGAATTTGGTCTTGTAAATAATCCTCATCCTTTGACAAGAATGAAAAGTGGTTTGGTTTTTCATCGCCTGGTTGAATTTCTGTCTCCTCGTAGTTTATAGTACGAGCATTGACACGCGGTGGCGTTCCTGTCTTGAAACGACCGATTTCAAGTCCCAATTCCTTCAGATTATCCGCCAGCGTGATAGAAGCTAGGCTATTATTAGGGCCTGACGAATACTTGAGGTCACCGATGATAATCTCGCCACGCAGGGCTGTACCCGTCGTCACCACAACCGCCTTGGCAGAAAATTTCTGGTTGGTAGCCGTGCGGATACCGATAACCTTACCGTCTTCTACCAAAATCTCATCAATCATGGTTTGACGCAGGGTCAGATTTTCCTGACGCTCGACCGTCCGCTTCATCTCCGCTGCGTACTCTGCCTTGTCCGCCTGAGCCCGCAAGGCACGAACAGCTGGCCCCTTGCCCATATTGAGCATTTTCATCTGGATGTAGGTTTTATCAATGTTGCGGCCCATTTCGCCACCTAGGGCATCAATTTCCCGTACCACAATCCCCTTGGCAGAACCACCAATGGAGGGATTACAGGGCATAAAAGCCACCATATCCAAGTTTATCGTCGCAAGCAGGGTCTTACAGCCCATCCGACTAGCTGCCAAGCCTGCTTCTACACCCGCGTGCCCCGCTCCAATAACGATGACATCGTAGTTTTCTGCAAATGTGTGTGTCATTTTGTTTTCTCCTTCATATTCATGATGTGTTTGATTTGCCCATTCCAGTTTGACAATTCTTGAGCCAGAAAGGATGGTACGACATCTAGGTTGACAAGCTTGTCAAGTTCAATCCATTCACAAACTTGTTCCAAGTTATCTTCAATCATCTCCTTAGGCATTTCTCCAGTAGGCTCAACAATAAAATGAAATTCTACATTGTGAAAATCTATGTCTTTATGTGTAAACTGATTTTCAACGACAAAGGCTAGTTGGTTGACACAGCTGTCAACCCCTAATTCTTCTTTGACTTCTCGAACAACCGCATCTTGTGCCGTTTCGTTGACTGCAATCGCACCGCCAATGGTATAATAACGCCCCTTAGCGTCCTTGGTGAGAAATATTTTTCCGTCTTTTATAAGCAATGCAGTGGCACGAATACCGAAGACCTGATTGTCAATTTTAGTCCTAAAATCCATTCTTCCTTCTCTTTTCTAAAATTTCATTTAGATAGGCTAGCTTTCCCAATTAATAAAATGCTGCAATTGTCCCTTCCAGCCAGCGAGCTCCGTCTTGAGAAAGGCAGGGTTGAGGTCAAGATTTTTCAAGTCTGTAAAAGCAATCCACTCACACTGGCGGATAGAATCACCTTCTTCCAGATAGGTAACTGGCTCAGACAGTGGGGTAACAAGGTAAAGAAATTCAATCTGATGATAGGATTTCTCCTGCAAGATAAACTGATTTTCAACAATGAAAGCCAGCGGTCCAACCTCCACATCAATTCCAAGTTCTTCTTGCATTTCCCGTTGCACAGCCTCTTGGGTTGTTTCGCCCAGCTGAATAGCACCCCCCAAGGTATAGTAGTTCCCCTCTGGTGCCCTTACAAGAAATAGTTTTTCATCTTTTACTAACAATCCTGTCGCACGAACACCAAAGGACTGATTGCCTATCACTGTCCGAAAGTCCATCTTCTCTCCTCAATAGCAAAAAATAGCCAAAACTCTCGAAAACTGCAGGACAAAAAAGCCTACAATTCCCATGAGCTTTGACCATCATAGTTCTTGTTAGAAATATTGTATCAAATTGTCCTGACAAGTCAAGTTAAACAATCTTTACACGACTGTCAACTAAATATACTGACAAGCCACCCCATCCTTGTAGGCCATGTCGATCATGCCACCGCCCAGACATTCTTGACCGTCGTAGAAAACAACGGCTTGGCCTGGTGTAATTGCTCGTTGTGGCTCTGCAAAAATAACTTCTGCCTTGTCACCTTTTACCTTGACAGTTACTTTACTATCTGGTTGACGATAGCGGAACTTAGCTGTGCATTCTAGCGTGAATTCTTCAGGCATATTACGTGTAAAATGTACTTGACTAGCCTGTAAAGAAGTTGACATCAAGGACTCATGGTAGAAGCCCTGACCGACATAGAGGATATTTTTTGACAGGTCTTTCCCGACAACAAACCAAGGTTCATTGTCCCCACCGATTTGTCCTCCGATACCAAGCCCGCCCCGCTGACCAATGGTATAGTACATAAGGCCTGTATGTTCTCCCATATCACGACCGTCAACCGTCATCATCCGACCAGGCTGGGCTGGCAAATACTGCCCTAAAAATTCTTTGAAGTTCTTCTCACCGATAAAGCAGATGCCTGTCGAATCTTTCTTCTTAGCTGTCGCCAAGCCTGCTCGCTCTGCTATTTCCCTTACCTGAGGCTTTTGTAAATGGCCGAGCGGAAACATGGTTTTCTGCAGCTGTTCCTGTGAGAGTTGGCTAAGGAAATAGGTCTGGTCCTTGCCATTGTCTGCCCCACGTAGCATATGAACGGTGCCGTCCTCGTCGCGTGATACCTGAGCATAGTGCCCCGTCGCCACATAGTCCGCCCCCAAGTTCATAGCGTATTCCAAGAAGGCCTTGAACTTGATTTCCTTGTTACACATGACATCTGGATTGGGGGTGCGGCCAGCCCGATACTCTGCTAAAAAGTACTCAAATACGCGGTCCCAATACTCTTTTTCAAAGTTGACAGAGTAGTAAGGAATGCCGATTTGGTCTGCCACTGCAGCCACGTCTTTGTAGTCTTCTGTTGCTGTACAGAAGCCATTTTCGTCCGTGTCGTCCCAGTTTTTCATGAAGATGCCGATCACATCGTAGCCCTGCTCCTTGAGCAAGAGAGCCGTAACCGATGAATCTACACCGCCACTCATACCGACAACAACACGGGTTTTAGAATTGTCAATTGACATAATCTTCTCCCATCTTTTCGTAGAAATAACGATTTGAAGGTCGTATTCCAAAATTTGATCATCCAAAAACGATTGACGATTTTGAACAACTTGTATTATACCATACAAAAGGGAGAAGCTACAGGAATTTGGCATTGAAACCCCATTCATCTTAGCATATTCCTTGACCAGAAAATTTGATATAATATACCTAAGAATGAAAGGCGAGGAAAACTATGACAAACTTAAAATTTCAGTCGGTCTTTGATATTATTGGACCTGTTATGATTGGTCCATCTTCTAGTCACACAGCTGGGGCGGTCCGCATTGGAAAAATTGTTTCTTCCATCTTCGGTGATAAGCCAACAGAGGTGGAATTTCAACTCTACAATTCCTTTGCCAAGACCTATCGTGGTCACGGTACGGATGTAGCCTTGGTAGCAGGTATTCTGGGCATGGATACGGATGATCCCCGCATTCCTGACTCTCTTGATATTGCAAGAGAACGAGGCATTAAGGTTTATTGGCGTGTCAACAAGGACAGCAATACCCCACATCCCAATACCACCAGAATCATCATAAAAAACGATAAAAAATCCATCTCAGCCACTGGCGTTTCCATCGGTGGGGGAAATATTCAAGTAACAGAACTCAACGGTTTTTCTGTCAATCTCAATATGAATACGCCAACTATTATTATCGTTCACCAAGATGTCCCTGGTATGATTGCGAAAGTGACCGATGTTCTTTCTAAGTATGACATCAATATCGCCCAAATGAACGTGACACGTGAACAAGCTGGCGAAAAAGCCATTATGATTATCGAAGTGGATGCTCGCCAGTGTGAAAATTCGATTGCAGAGATTGAAAAAATTCCCCACTTGCATAATGTCACCTTCTTTAACTAGAAAGAGGAAACCATGTTTTATACCATTGAAGAATTGGTTCAGCAAGCCAATCAGTTTTCTGGCAATATTGCTGAACTCATGATTGCGACCGAAATTGAATTGACCGGTCGTAGCCGCGAAGAAATATTGACAATTATGTCAAGAAACTTGACAGTTATGAAAGCTTCCATCGTAGATGGACTTACTGAAAGCAAATCCGTATCTGGTTTAACAGGAGGCGATGCTGCCAAGTTAGATGCCTATATGAAATCTGGTAAAACCCTGTCAGATTCCGCCGTCCTATCCGCCGCAAGAAATGCCATGGCTGTCAACGAATTGAATGCCAAAATGGGCTTGGTCTGCGCCACTCCTACAGCAGGATCTGCTGGTTGCTTACCTGCTGTGCTTGGCGTTGCCATTGACAAGTTAAACTTGACAGAAGACCAACAACTTGACTTCCTCTTTACAGCAGGAGCCTTTGGTCTGGTCATTGCCAACAATGCCTCTATATCAGGTGCAGAAGGAGGCTGTCAGGCAGAAGTCGGATCTGCCTCTGCTATGTCTGCCGCAGCCCTGACACTTGCAGCAGGGGGAACTCCCTATCAAGCTAGCCAAGCCATCTGCTTTGTCATTAAAAATATGCTGGGTCTGATTTGCGATCCGGTTGCAGGTCTGGTAGAAGTTCCTTGTGTCAAACGTAATGCAATGGGAGCCAGCTACGCCATGGTAGCTGCCGATATGGCTCTAGCAGGCATCGAATCCAAAATTCCAGCAGATGAAGTCATCAATGCCATGTACCAAGTGGGCTCCGCCCTCCCAACTGCCTTCCGTGAAACTGCTGAAGGTGGATTGGCTGCCACACCAACTGGTCGCCGCTTGGCACAAGAAATCTTCGGGGAAAGTTGACAAACCTGTCAAGATAAAAAGGACCATTGCGGTCCTTTTCTTATTGTTTCGTGAACGTTAGTTTCTCTAAGGTTGTATCATTGGCGTCAATTTCTGTCAAGGTAAGTGTAGAGCCGCTCAAGCTATAGCTATCTGCTTCACCATCTACATAGGCAAGTTTTTTGTCTAAATCAAAGATAACTTGCTCAATGTCTTGATCCCCATCGTTGTCAACTTCTGTCAAGGTAGCTTGATTCCCTTTGACAGTCAAGGTGTAGGTGTCATTCCCAGATGTTGCTGTATAAGTACCATCTAACTCAGATGTGTCAACCAACTTTACACCATAGCTTGCTGCGAGATCACTAACTGACAGTGCATTTGTAGTAGCTGTTGTAGCATTTGTCGTTGCAGATGATGAACTTGCTACAGATGAGGAGTTAGCGGTCGCAACAACCTGCTGATTGTCATCATCGTAATCAACAATACCAACTTGTTGCTCAATTTGGTTCTCCAAAGCCTCAAGTTTATTTTCATATACTTCTGCTGCGACAAAACCAATCGTTGCCAAGGTCAAGGCACCTACTGACAATAAGATCATTGATTTCTTACTCATACCTGCAACCTTACTTTTAACAGATTCCCAAGCACCTGTTTGCTTGTTTTCTGTCACTTCAATGATTTCTTGTTGATTTTTGTTTTCCATGTTCTGTTCCTCTTATTAAATCTATTGCTCAGCTCTTGCTGATAAGTCTATTATAGAGGACAATCTTGAACACTTTTGGGAAACTTTATAAACAAATTTTAAACACTTTTAAATTATGCATTAAGACGATAACCTGCACCCCAAACCGTTTCGATTAATTCAGCTCCCAATTTATCTCGCAGTCGATTGATATGGACAGCCACTGTGGCACTATCTCCAACATAATCATATCCCCAAATGGTTTCAAATAAGTGATCTTTAGAAAAGACACGGTTGGGATGTTTTGCCAGATAAACAAGCAACTCAAATTCGCGGTTGGGCAATTTGAGTTCTTGACCATCCAAAGTCACCTTCCAATTATCCAAGAAAATAGTCATATTCCCAACTGTTAATTCATTATGATCATTATCCTTTTGAAAACGCTGGTAGCGAGCCAAATGAGCCTTTACACGCGCCACCAACTCCATTGGATCAAAGGGTTTGCTGATATAATCATCCGCTCCCAAGCCCAGGCCTCTCACCACATCCATGGTTTCTTGTTTAGATGTGACCATCAAGATAGGAAAATCTACCTTATCTCGTAAATCACGACATAGATCATAGCCAGTTTTGTTTGGAAGCATGACATCTAGCATTAGAAGAGCATAGTCCTCTTTTTTGAGTTGTTCCTCAACAAGTCCTCCATCATGAACCAAGTCAACTTGGTAGCCCTGCATTTCCAGATAATCTCGCTCTAAATAAGCAATTTCTAGATCATCTTCCGCAATTATAGCCATTTAGTTTTAAAATAGTATTCCAAAGAATACTCAACCGATTGAAATCTCCTCAATAACTCAGCCACTTTTCT
>NZ_ALMY01000011.1 GCF_000440115.1 Streptococcus suis YS56
ATTCTCCCAATTATTTAGGAGAATTCCTATTTTTTATAAGAGTCGGAGTAACTGGAGACTTTTTCAGTGGGCTCTTTGTGATCTTCTTCTTTTTTAGGGTAAGTAAAAAATACAGTTGTCGTATCTGAAATTCTAGCCCCTGCTTGACCGTATTTGGTATAACATATTACAATATATATAAGAACCTGTGTTCACAGTTCATCGCTTCCATTGAAGTGTTTGAAGGTGGAGCTAAGGAAAGGAAATTTCTGACCAATTAGGTGGTAGGCGAAAACAGCCACAGGAGCTTTTTACTCGTCGAAGTAATAAAGTGAAACTAAATGATGATAGAGTCAAGTATTCCTTCAAAAAAATGCCTTGATGAGCAAAAACGATTTCTTGCATAAGAACACTTTGTTTATGAATATAGGTTCTAAGATTTGTCCAAGAGAGGTTATTATATGTTGAAATATATCCGTGCCCTTCCTCTTGTTATAGTAGCGGGAGCGGTTGTTTACTTTACTATTTTTATCTGTATTGATAATGGTGATTGGACCTATGTTGTGACTAGAGCGCTCGGGCTTAAGGAAGAACATGCCAATAATGTTTCTTTGATTGTAATTGGTGCCCAATCACTTTTTCTGACTTCGGATTGGTTTTACAAGCGGATTCGTGCCTTTCTCAATCGTCGTTTGGAAAAGGCCAAAGGGCTTAATCGGCAGATTTATTTGGGCTATAAGGCAGGGATTGAGTTTTTGATGGCATTACCCAAACGAACTATTTTATTCACATTCTATCTACTTTTAGTAGTTGCTGAAAGTGTTGGTCTGATTGAAAAAGCCAAGGACTATGCTGCGGTAATCATCTTCATAATTGCTGTTGACCGCGTGACCAAAATCTGGCCGGAGGAAAAGCGGAGAATGATTGAGTTTAGTCAGAAGATTAAGAAACGGATTAAGAGTGTGGAGTAGGGAGAGTTGTTTGGATATATTTATTTTTTGAAAATCTAATGCAGATCTTCTTCTATTGAGAGAATGAACGGAACAGTGTGCTGTCTGTGTCTTACTGAAGGAATTCTAAGCAGTGATATTGCCCTTGAGCCAAGATGCACTGAAAATAAAGTAGGGTGGAATGACACTTAAGTTTAACAATAAGCAAAGATGGACATATTTTGTCCATCTATTTTTATATACTTCTTATTGAGAATATCAGAATAGAGGGGTAAAGATGAACTATTATCACATAAAATTAATGGGAGATGTACAGCAACTAGAGCGACCTAGTGAATCTTTTACACAAGAAAATAATTGGATGTATTTTTTGAAGGAAAAAGAAGATTTATTTATTGTAACGGGAGCTGCAAATACAAAACGAGAAATAGCAAAAAAGGTTCAATCACTTTGGAAAGTGGATGTCTATTTAGATGGCTATTCTTCACTAAACGAGAATGATTTTATTGAAAAAGTTGGGCGTGAAAATTTGGGAGAATTTGGTTATTTCTTATTGAAGCAATCAAAGGAAGATAAGCAAGGTCTTACTCCGAATGCAGATGTGTTGTCAGAAAATATGATTGGTCTCAGCGACTTTAAAAATAGCATTCAGCATCTTATAAACTATTTAGCCCATCAATCAAACGTTTTAGAGTCGCATACGAAAGAGCCATTTTTCTTAATTTTCAACGGTCAAAAGGGCAGTGGACGAAAATATGCCCTTCAATATTTAGAACAATTGTTCGACTTGAAAGCAGTTGATACTCATTGTAGCGAATACTTTCTTCCTAAGACGGAAGAAAAACAATTTCCAGTTGTTTATGACTATTTAAAAGCAAGAGCTCGTCCTAAATTAGAACTTTTCGCTAATATCAATACAAAGAAGGAGAATAATATTTGTATTCTAATTGCCCAATCGACTGAGGAAGCTAAAAAAATTGAAATGGAATTACAGGAGGAATACTATAATGTAAATAGAATCGAGTTTCCTCCTTATACAAATGACGAACTGGTTGAAATTGCTATTCAACTATTAGCAAAAAGACGAATTAGTATAGACAAGAAAATTGTTAGGGAGTATGTAGAAAAGGCTTCAAATCTCATCAATGCAAAAGATATTCGACGAATGGTTCAGAGAATCCATGAATATGCGGTGGCAACCAATTATTGTCAAGAAAATGGATTGCTGGATCTGGGTCACTTTAGTTTACAAAAGGAACAATCTAAAAGTAAATGTGGCCAAGCTGAGGAGAGGCTGAATCAAATGATTGGTCTTCAATCTGTAAAAAAATTAATCAGACAACAAGTTGCTTTTGAACAACTATCGAAACTGAGGAAAGAAAGAGGCTATCATGTTGAAGAAAGTAATGGGCACTTGTTATTCACAGGAAATCCAGGGACGGGTAAGACAGAGGTAGCTCGTCTTTATACAGAAATCCTGTATGAACATGGATTGATCGCAGAAAACAAGATAGTAGAGGTTGGAAGAGCAGATCTTATTGGGGAATATGTTGGCCAAACAGCACCAAAAATAAAAAAGGTGTTTGATAACGCAAGTGGTGGTGTACTGTTTATCGATGAAGCTTACAGTCTGATTCCACAGAGTGAAAGAGATTTTGCTAATGAAGCTATACCCACCATTATTCAAGAAATGGAAAATCGTCGCAATGAGGTAGTTGTTATTTTTGCCGGTTATAAAGATTTGATGCACAATTTTATAGACACGAATCCAGGATTACAATCTCGAATCTCAAACAACATTCATTTTGAAGATTACTCTGTGGACGAACTGTATGAAATTTTTAGAATGATGTTGAGTAAAAAAGAGTATTCCATTGAATCTAACTATGAGGAAGTATTGTATTCGCATTTTTCAAAAGTTGGAACAACCGAACATTTTGGCAATGGTCGTTATGTTCGTAAACTAATAGAAGCTTGTTTGTATCAACAGGCGACTCGAGTGATGGAAAAGATAGGCAATAGAACCTTAGAAGAAACAGAGATGAATGTCGTAATAGAAGCTGATATTAAAAACGCCATCCAAGAATTATCAGAGTTGGAATCAACTCAACGATTAATAGGTTTTGGATTACAGGGATAGAAGAAAGGAAATGCATATGAATAACAATGGCTTGAAAGAAAACACTGTGTTTAACGATATGGAAATTTTAGAAATATTTATCGATTTGCTGTACAGAAATTTGGACTCAGCTACTAAGGTGAGAAGCTCTTTTGACAGTATCAATCGGGAAGTGAGTGATTTTTTTGGAATCCCTCAAAAGAGCTATATCGGACAACTTTTATATATTATTTCAGATGTTGATCAGATTAGAAGGAGCTTTGTTGACCACATAGAATTTTACTATCGAGAGATGAATAGGAAAGTGAAACGAGTAGTTGGAGTTAGTCTAGCGATTGAAATAGTACAAAATGTTCATTTTCTAGAAGAATTTGAAGTTGTGATGATTGAAAATATTGAAGAATTTTATAATAGTACCGATGCGATTCAGAAGAAGTTGGCAAGAATTTTGGAAAGTTATCTAGAAACAGGCGGAAAATTACTGGTAACAGGTTGTGAGTTTGATAATTCAAATGACGCATTGAGCAAGATTCTTTACCAAGGAAATGTATTGAATTTGACTTGCTAAGAGTGTTATAATCTTTTTAGAATTGAGGTTTCTATGAACGATCAGGAAAGATTACTTACTATATTTTTACGTTTACAATCAGGGGCGCATCTAAAAAAATCACAATTGGCAGATGAATTTGGAGTTAGTGAGAAGACTATTCAAAGAGATTTTGCTCTTCTAGGAGGATTTATCGAAAGTCAGCCGATGATTGCAGCAGAATTAGCCTATGATTCCAAGCATCATACTCGCTTTTTAAAAGGGAAGTCTCTTTTTAACAAAAAGGACATTCTGACCATTTCTAAGATTTTGCTAGAAAATCGGGCTTTGAATACTGAAGAAAATAAGGCTGTTTTAGATAGTTTATTGGCACTAGTATCGAAAGATGAGCAGAAAGAAATTTCAGCCATTATCGCCAGTGAACTCTTAAACTATGCCCCGCTTTCTGATACTCAAAGCAGGATCGATAAGATTTGGGAATGGTCGGAGGCGATTCGTAAGGAATTGGTATTAGATATTCGCTACCAATCTCCCTACAATGTAGAAAAGAAACATACGGTTTTTCCTGTGTCACTCTATTATGATAGTCATTACTTTTACCTTGTAGCTTATAATCTTAAACATTCTTCCTATATGACTTTAAAGTTAGATCGGATTTTAGAGTGGAAAGTTTCGACTGAGAAGAAACCGGATATTTCTTATGGCAAAAAGTTTCGAGACGGTGAAGTACGGAATAAGCGTGTAGATTCTTTTATGGGACGGGAACTAACCATAAGAGTCAGATTTAGCTATGATCCAACCATTGTCTTGGATCAATTTCCGACAGCAAAGATTATCGAAACCAACTCCGAAGGCAATGTGATTGAACTTGTCAGTCAAGATACACCGGGCTTAAAACGTTGGTTGTTGAGTCAGGCTGATGCCCTAACTGTGCTTTCTCCAAGTTCGCTTGTAGAGGATATGAAACATTTTCTCAAAAATATGCAAGAAAACTATAAAATATAGAGGGATAGGACGCTATTTGTCCATTCTATGTATTAGAATGGATGTATCAAATAAATATTGAACTCTTAATTGAAAGGAGGAGAAGTAAATGCAAGAATGGATTGTAGTCGATCAATTTGGGAATGGGAGCGGGAAAGAACTCGACCGGTTTAAAAAGAGTTCGTCTTCCCACCCCCGCACAGTTGATTAGGTCAGATTTGGAGTGTAATACACGAACAAATCTGCCAATCAACCACTGCGCTGAGATGTTGACATGAACTCTGAGAAGTGGTGATGGGCTTGAGCCCAGCCTCCGTTTTATGATAAAACAGCTGCGGAAATGCATGCGAAAATGATTCCGAATGCAACAGTTGTTTTGAAGAACAAATAGATTGTAAGTATAGGAATGGAGCTAGTAAGAATATGGAATACGTATCAAGAATTAATTTAAAAACAGGAACAGAATTTCGTAATGAATTGATTGACTTTTGCCTGAAATCAGATGAACAATTTCTTGCGATTGGTTGGAGTGGTATTTTTAGTGAGAACGAGGAAGTTGATTACTTAGATTATTATAATGCAGTAAAAAGTCTTTCTAAGAGAATAAACCCAGTATTGAATATTTTTAGGGAGACCGAGGTTGACGATTTATTCTGGACACGTGATTTAGATGGTAATTACTGGATATGCAGAGCAATAGGGACTGCTTTTGCAAAAATCAATCACCGTTTAGATTACGGAGCTTTGTTACCCGTCAAAGCTTTTAAAGTTGGGACACAAGTTCCTGGACAGATAAAAGCTGCGTTCAACAGAGCTAATGCAGGCACAGCACAAAGAATTCGAGAATCAGTCATTATCGAGTATTCTAAAGCTGTTTATAACGAACACTCTAATGAAAATTATTATGAGATTTCACACTTAGAGGGAAATCTACTGGACAACTTACCTGACTTTGACTTGGAGGAATTAGTGATAGCTTTTATCCAAATCAAGTATAATTACTATGTTTTATCCAATTCAATTGCTCGAAAATCTACAACTATTAAGGTAGAGTGTGAATTCCTTTCTCGAAATACAGATCAGCCTAAAAAAGCAATTGTTCAAGTAAAAGGGAGAAAAGCTGCTCCACTGGATGCCCTGCAATTCATTGACTTTTTACAGGATGGGTATGAGGTGTTTCTATATGCCCCGACAATTGTAAACGCAGAGAATTTGAACAACCTCGTTGTTATTACGCCAAGTGAGTTACTGGAGTTTTATCATCAGTATAAGGTAGTCTTGCCTGCTTCTATAACACAGTGGGAAAAGTTGTATTAATGAGTTTAACGATGTCTGAGTATTGGAAATCAATCAACTCATAAAAAGGTACAGATAAAGGAGAGGGTATGAGGCTACTTTATAAAATAGAACGAAGAAAAAGTACCAAGTATGAAAGTTTCCAAAATGAATATTACCAAAACGGAAATATAGTTGAAAGATATACAACTACTTCGACAAAAATTCCTGGTCGTCTTGAAAGAGACGAAACAAGAACGAAGGAAATACGAAGTTTAAGTGGTTCATGGGAGATTGATGACCCTCGTTTACCACAATGGCTCAAAAAGTATATCGTTGTTGATTCGGATCCAGAATTGTCAACAGAAGAATACATTGCGAAACTTAAAGAAAAAGGATTTCGAGTTTATTTGTGGGGAGATGGTCATCTAATCGTTTTTAAAAATCGAATGGTCAAAATTTTGCTTGAAGTTGTTTGGATGGATATAGTTCCGCTTATTAAGCTCTACTATGGTAAGAAAAATACTACTGAAAGACTATTGACTACTTTTGAGAATGATTGGCTAAGTCAAAAAGTTACCTATCAACAACTATTGGATAGAGAAGAAGAAATTAATCAGGAAAAGAAACAAAATGTATATGACAACGCTTATCAAAGATTCTATGATATGGACTATGATAGTGGGGCATCAACAAGTCAACTCATCGGACTGTTGAAGAAGATTATTTCAATATCCAAAAAGAGTAATAAAGAATTTTATAGCGATTTACTCGAGCAAGTTCAACAAACTGAACCGAGTCGCGAAAGTTATGCGAGTTTTATGGCCACTATTTTCAAGCATAGGTCACAATAAGCTGTTACTGAATGATATTGTATAAGACTTCGCCCACTTTGACATCTACTGCCTCAAAGACAGGTTCATTGTCGAGCGTTGGGACAACAAGTAAGTCATGCTATAGAAAGAGAGAAGCAGGCAGAAATCTGTCTGTTTTTCTTCTTGTAAAAATATGCTATAATGGAAAAATCTGTTTGGAAAGGAGTATTTTGCATGAATTTTTATGATTTAGATTACATTATTCAGAATCAATCCTTCAATCTCGTTTTGCGGTCGATTCTGCTAATCAGTTTGCTGATTGTAGCTGCTGCGACGGGCCTCTACTATATGCGAAACCGTATCAACACTCGCCTGCGGGACATTAGTATCGGCATGGTAATTTTGATGTTTATCATCTTGGGTATTCAAATTGAAGACTATATGCAAAATAACCAAGACTTTACACAATCTCAGGTATTGACACAATTTATCAAAAGTGTTGCCATAGATAATCAAGTATCGGAGAAAGAGGTCTATGTCAACTCGACCACTCTTAAAGACGGCATCATCGTGCGGTACAATGAGGAAAATTACACCGTTCACCTAAATAGTGACAACAATTCCTATACCTTGGTCCGTACGCATGTTATTGACCACAATGTTTATATCAATGGGGAGAAGTAGACTATGGATCTGTATTTATTAGTAGCCTGTAAGTTTATTCTTGGGATTTTTGTGATGATTTTGCAAATCAATATCCTAGGAAAATATGAGTTTTCTGCCAATACACCACTCAATCAAATCCAAAACTATGTCCTCGGTGGCATCATCGGAGGGGTTATCTACAATAGCACTATTTCTCTGCTGACCTTTATCATTGTCCTCTTAATCTGGTCCTTGGTGGTCATTGTTGTGAAATTATTGGTCAATCAAAAGTGGGTTAAGTCCTTGGTGGTTGGAAATCCTGTTGTTCTGGTGAAGAATGGTCAGGTCAATGTCGAAAATTGTGCCCGTGTCGGTCTGTCTGCTGACCAGCTCATGCTCCATATTCGTATGGCAGGCTTGCAATCAACCAGAGATATTAAAAGTGCTATTATGGAGCCCAATGGTAGCTTGACGATTTTGGACAAGCATTCTCAGAACCCCAAGTTTCCCCTTATTAGCAATACCCATGTCAACGAAGACGTGCTGGACTTGATTGGGAAAAATCAGGATTGGCTGCAAGAACAACTGGAACGGGAAGGCTATCAACTCAAAGATGTTTTCCTAGCAGAATATCTTGACGGCCAGGTCTATATCACGCCGTATGTGGAGAAGAAATCGGATAAATAGCAGAACTCGCCTAGCAGCATAGAACTCGCTCCCCGCTCTGCTATTTCCCGAACAAGTCTGAAAAAATCTCGAAAATTCCTTGCCAAGATGAAGGGCTTATGTTACAATACCAAAAGCGTAGGTTTTTAAACTCATCCCGTGAGGTGAGAAAGACAACAGGAAAAATCAATTAAGGGCCTATGACTATGTATATTTAGAAAGTCTGGGTCTTTTTGTGTACCCAGAATGGGAAATTTATGAGTACAAAAGCCAATCTTTTGTTTGATGTCCATGAGAAACCAGCCCCGCTTCAAGGGATTTTGTTGAGTTTCCAGCACGTGTTCGCTATGTTTGGTGCGACGATTTTGGTGCCACTGATTCTCGGTATGCCCGTGTCCGTCGCCCTCTTCGCATCAGGTGTCGGGACCTTGATTTACCAAGTGGCAACCCAGTTTAAAGTTCCAGTTTACTTGGGTTCATCCTTTGCCTACATCTCTGCTATGGCACTTGCTATCAAGGAAATGGGCGGCGATGTGTCGGCAGCTCAGACTGGTATTCTCTTCGTCGGCTTGATTTATGTGCTGATCGCTGCACTTGTCAAAGTTATCGGTACTAAGTGGATCGACAGCCTCTTGCCACCGATTGTCATCGGACCGATGATTATCGTCATCGGTCTAGGTCTTGCTAACTCTGCCGTGACTTCGGCAGGCTTTGTCGCAGACGGTGATTGGAAAAATGTCGTCGTGGCGATTGCAACCTTCTTGATTGCGGCTTTTGTCAATACCAAAGGGAAAGGCTTCGCCAAGATTGTTCCTTTCTTGATTGCCATTATCGGTGGTTATGTGATTGCCATCTTCCTTGGCCTGGTTGACTTTACACCCGTTCTGGAAGCGGCTTGGTTTGAATTACCAGGTTTCTACCTACCATTTGAAACAGGTGCCTTCAAGTCGTACAATTTCTACTTCGGTCCAGAAATGATTGCTATCTTACCAATTGCTGTTGTAACAGTAGCTGAGCATATCGGTGACCATACCGTTCTCAGTCAAATCTGCGGCCGCCAGTTCTTGAAAGACCCAGGCCTCAGCCGTACCTTGATTGGTGACGGTGTGGCGACTGCTGTATCTGCATTTATCGGTGGACCAGCCAATACGACCTACGGTGAAAATACAGGGGTTATCGGTATGACTCGTATCGCATCAGTATCCGTTATCCGCAACGCAGCCTTGATTGCCATTGCCTTCTCATTCTTGGGTAAATTTACAGCCCTTATCTCTACCATTCCAAGTGCCGTACTTGGCGGTATGTCTATCTTGCTCTACGGGGTTATCGCCTCAAACGGTTTGAAAGTTTTGATTGAAAGCCGTGTTGATTTCGGTCAAGTCCGCAACCTGATTATCGCAAGTTCTATGCTGGTATTGGGTCTTGGTGGCGCAGTTCTCAACATCGGTGCCATTACCCTGTCAGGAACAGCCCTCTCAGCCATTGTAGGTATTATCCTCAATCTTATCTTGCCAAAAGCAGAAAAGGCTGAGTAAATTTGAATATAGCAGAAAGTCAGCTCCGGCTGGCTTTTTTGGAAAAATAGTAGAGCAGCTCAGCTATTTTTCAAATCAGTTGACAAAAGCGCCATTCCTTGATAGAATAAATGAGGTCCAAAAAGGACAAATCTAGCTTTTTCTTGGTTACAGGTCGCCAACCTGTCACTCGGATTTAGCTCAAAACAAAGGAGAACATATCATGGCAATCTCAAAAGAGAAAAAAAATGAAATCATGGCACAATATGCTCGTCATGAAGGCGACACGGGTTCAGTTGAAGTTCAAGTAGCAGTACTTACTTGGGAAATCAACCACCTTAACGACCACATCAAACAACACAAAAAAGACCACGCAACTTACCGTGGTTTGATGAAAAAAATCGGTCGCCGTCGTAACTTGTTGGCATACCTACGCCGCACAGACGTAAACCGTTACCGTGAATTGATTCACTCACTCGGACTCCGTCGTTAAGAATAAGATACGGAGGCGTGAGAAGCAAAGCGAAATTAGGAAATTTTTGCAACAAGTTTACTTGTCAGAAAATTTATCTATTTCGTACAGCTTCTAGCCGAAGTTCAATTCAGAAAGAGCCTGTTTTCAGGCTTTTTTGTTTTCCCGTTTTCTTTTTTCCGAGTTTTTAGACTGTTGGAGGTTGGAAATGTAGCGAACGCAGTTCGTGTCAACAATTCAAAAGGATTAAGTTTTTCGGAAAAAGGGTGTTGTTTGGGGTAAAGGATTGATTTTTTGAGATATAAAGATTACAATAAAGAAAAATATAAAGAGGTACCATCTTATGGCCCTAACAGCTGAAAAGAAATTGATTAACTTTCAATCAGAAAAATCACTTGTAGAAGAAGCAAAAGTGGTCTTGGCAAGTCAAAATATGACCATGACCCAAGCCCTCAACCTGTTTCTCAAAAATATTGTAGTAACAGGAGAAATTGGACTTAAAAGTGAAGAAGAACTGGAAAAAGAGCGACTATTCAACGAACTGCAAGCAGAAGTGATGAAAAATGTAGCTGAAATGAACGCGGGCAACTATCTATCATTGGATGAAATGGAGAGCAAGCTCTTTGGATAAGTACCAAGTAAACCTATCTATAGCGATATATGAGGAACTAGCAGGCATTCGTAGCTATATCAGCGAAGAGTTAAAAAGCCCTGATGCAGCGGACAAAAAGTTCCAAGAACTCATCGCAGGACTGAGAAGTCTTGAAATCTTCCCAGAGCGAGGTTTTAATGTAGATGAACGCTCTAAAAAAGGACCGCTAGTCTCAGGTCAGCTGACGCGAGGGCTACCAATCAAAAAGGACTATATAGCCCTTTATAACATTGATGAAGCACAAAAGATCGTAAATGTTCGCTATCTTGTCGCAAGCAAGAGCGACTATATGAGATTGTTCAAATAGAATACACAAAAGAACACTCAGAAAAGCTGGGTGTTCTTCGTTTGATTGAAGAGTATTCGATTCGTTCGGTTGTTTATATAGCAGGTTAGATTTTCCCTCAAATTCCTTCCTCAATTCCCCACATTTTCCATCAAATATGATAAAATAAGAAGTATGCGTGGTTTTGTGCAAAAGAGAGTGAAACAAGCTTGTTTGATTGTCTTTTGTAGAAAACACGCAAGAAAAATTTCAGAAAAAATAGGAGACAATTCATGTCAAAACAAGTATTTGAAACGGTTTTTGCTGGCAAGAAATTGGTCGTTGAAACTGGGCAGGTTGCCAAACAAGCCAATGGTGCGGTTGTTGTTCGCTATGGCGACTCAACAGTCCTTACAGCGGCAGTTATGTCCAAGAAAATGGCGACGGGTGATTTCTTCCCGCTCCAAGTCAACTATGAAGAGAAAATGTACGCCGCAGGGAAATTCCCAGGTGGCTGGATGAAGCGTGAAGGCCGTCCGTCAACTGATGCGACCTTGACAGCTCGTTTGATTGACCGTCCGATCCGTCCAATGTTTGCGGAAGGTTTCCGTAATGAAGTCCAAGTCATCAACACAGTGCTTTCTTACGATCCAGATGCCTCAGCTCCAATGGCAGCCATGTTTGGTTCTTCATTGGCATTGGCAATCTCAGACATCCCATTCAACGGCCCAATCGCAGGTGTGCAGGTTGGTTATGTTAATGGTGAACTCATCATCAACCCTGACAAGGCTCAGATGGAAGAGTCTCTCCTTGACTTGACAGTAGCTGGTAACAAGGACGCTATCAACATGGTAGAATCTGGTGCCAAAGAATTGTCAGAAGACATCATGTTGGAAGCTCTTTTGAAAGGTCATGCGGCTATTCAAGAACTCCTTGACTTCCAAAATCAAATCGTAGCAGCAGTCGGCAAGGAAAAGGCAGATGTGGAACTTCTTCAAGTGGACCCAGAATTGCAGGCTGAGATTGTCGCAGCTTACAATGACGATTTGAAAAAAGCGGTGCAGGTAGAAGAAAAATTGGCCCGTGAAGATGCGACCAATGCCGTTCGTGAGACCGTCATCGCGGCCTACGAAGAAAAATACGCTGAGCACGAAGAATTTGACCGCATCATGCGTGATGTCCATGAAATCTTGGAACTCATGGAGCACGCAGAAGTTCGTCGTTTGATTACAGAAGACAAGGTCCGCCCAGACGGCCGCCGTGTGGATGAAATTCGTCCGCTGGACGCAGAAGTAGACTTCTTGCCAAACGTTCATGGTTCAGGTCTCTTTACCCGTGGTCAAACGCAAGCTCTTTCTGTCTTGACCTTGGCTCCAATGGGTGAAACCCAAATCATCGACGGATTGGACGATGAGTACAAGAAACGCTTCTTGCACCACTACAACTTCCCACAATATTCAGTGGGCTCAACTGGTCGTTACGGTGCCCCAGGTCGTCGTGAGATTGGTCACGGTGCTCTTGGCGAGCGTGCTCTCGAGCAAGTCTTGCCAAGCTTGGAAGACTTCCCTTACGCTATCCGCTTGGTAGCAGAAGTTTTGGAATCAAACGGTTCTTCATCACAGGCTTCTATCACAGCTGGGACCCTTGCCCTCATGGCAGGTGGTGTGCCAATCAAGGCACCAGTTGCAGGGATTGCTATGGGGTTGATCTCAGACGGTACCAACTACACTGTCTTGACCGACATTCAAGGTCTTGAGGACCACTTTGGCGACATGGACTTTAAGGTTGCTGGTACCCGTGACGGTATCACAGCTCTTCAAATGGACATCAAGATTGACGGTATCACACCGCAAATCTTGGAAGAAGCCTTGGCACAGGCTAAGAAGGCACGTTTTGAAATCCTTGATGTCATCGAAGCGACGATCCCAGAAGTTCGTCCTGACTTGGCACCAACTGCACCGAAGATTGACACTATCAAGATTGATGTAGATAAGATCAAGATTGTTATCGGTAAGGGTGGCGAAACCATCGATAAGATTATTGCAGAAACTGGCGTGAAAATCGATATTGACGAAGACGGTCTTGTGGCGATCTTCTCACCAGATCGCGATGCGATTGAGCGGACCAAAGAAATCATCGCAGGTCTTGTTCGTGAGGCAAAAGTGGACGAAGTCTTCCAGGCAAAAGTGGTTCGTTTGGAGAAATTCGGTGCCTTTGTTAACCTCTTTGACAAGACAGATGCCCTTGTTCATGTTTCTGAAATGGCTTGGACTCGTGTCAATAAACCAGAAGACCTAGTTGAAATCGGCGATATTGTCGATGTTAAAGTCATCAAGATTGATGATAAGGGACGTATTGACGCTTCTATGAAGGCTCTTCTTCCAAAACCAGAAGGTTATGTGGAGCCAGAAAAACGCGAGCGTTCTGACAGACCACGCCGTCATAAAGACAACAAAGAGAAAAAAGATAACAACTTTGGTGAATTCAAATTCCACAAGGTTGAAAAGAAATAAGCTGAGTAGACAAGTTCGGTAGCGGGCTTGTCTTCTCGCTAGAAGGAGTGACTATGGGTTGGTGGAAGGACACCATTGAGATTGTAAAAGAAAAAGATCCGGCAGCACGGACGACCTTGGAAGTTCTTTTGACCTACCCAGGTGTCAAGGCCTTGGCTGCCCACCGTCTGTCCCATTGGATGTGGAAAAAAGGCTTTAAATTACTAGCTAGGATGCACAGCCAATTTTGGCGTTTTTGGACCAATATTGAGATTCATCCAGGTGCCGAAATTGCTTCGGGAGTCTTCATTGACCATGGAGCTGGTTTGGTTATTGGTGAGACAGCTATTATTGAGTCTGGTGTCATGCTTTACCACGGCGTAACGCTTGGTGGAACGGGTAAGGATACGGGCAAACGCCATCCAACTGTTCGAAAGGGTGCCCTTGTCTCTGCACACGCACAGGTTATTGGACCTGTTGAAATCGGAGAAAATGCCAAAGTGGGTGCAGCTGCCGTTGTCCTAGCCGATGTTCCAGCAGATGTGACTGTGGTCGGTATGCCAGCTAAAATTGTCCGTGTGCATGGTCAAAAAGATGAGAAGGTCATTCATGACATGGAAGATGGCCGTGAACACTACACGACTAAGCTTGCAGAATTACGAGAAGCCAGCCACCATTCGTCGCATTTGTAGGAAAGAAGGTTGATATGCTGCTAGAAGAATTTGAACCAAGTCCTGCTGTTATTGAGCCGACGGATAAGACCGTTGCAAGAAAATTAGAAAGTACATCATGTTAAAAAAATTAGTAAGACAAAACTGGCCTTATGTGTTGACCTCCATCGCTGGAACAATTCTATCTATCCTTAAGTTTTCCCAAGGAAACTGGCAGCTAGGGATGATTTGGCTGGCAGTGACAGCTTATTGGCTAGTAAAATTGTATCAAAAGTATCAAGTCCTAAAGAATACTCAGAAGTAATGGAGAAACTATGATTAAAATTTACGATACCATGACTCGCAGTTTGCGTGACTTTGTGCCCTTGGAAGAGGGGAAGCTCAAGATGTATGTTTGCGGTCCGACGGTTTACAACTATATCCATATCGGCAATGCCCGTAGTGTTGTGGCTTTTGATACCATCCGTCGCTACTTTGAATACCGTGGCTTTGATGTAACCTACATCTCCAATTTTACGGATGTGGATGACAAGATTATCAAAGCTGCTAATGAAGCAGGCATGACAACCAAGGAACTGTCTGATAAGTTTATCGCAGCTTTCAAGGAAGATGTGGCAAAGTTAGGTGTCAAACCAGCTACCAAAAACCCTCGGGTTATCGACTATATGGATGAAATCATTGATTTTGTGCAGGTCTTGATTGACAAGGGTTACGCCTATGAAGCGGCAGGCGATGTTTATTTCCGTGTGGAAAAGGCGGAAAACTATGCTCGTTTGGCCAACAAAACCCTGTCTGACCTAGAAGCTGGGGCTTCTGGTCGTGTTGAGGGAGAAGGTCAATTCAAAGAACATCCTTTCGACTTTGCCCTGTGGAAAACTGCTAAGCCAGGTGAAGTTTCTTGGGAAAGTCCTTGGGGAGCAGGTCGTCCAGGTTGGCATATCGAGTGTTCGGTTATGGCGACAGAGATTTTGGGAGATACCATTGATATTCACGGTGGTGGTGCGGACTTGGAATTCCCTCACCATACCAATGAAATCGCCCAGTCTGAGTGCAAGACAGGGCAAACCTTTGCCAACTACTGGATGCACAATGCCATGCTCAATATCAATGATGAGAAGATGTCCAAGTCCTTGGGCAATTTCCTGACAGCCCATGATATGTTGGAGCAAATTGACGGTCAGGTCTTGCGATTCTTCCTATCTACCCAGCACTACCGCCGTCCACTCAACTACACTGAGAAGGCTATTTCAGATGCGGAAATCAATCTCAAATATCTAAAAAATACTTATACACAACCTGTGCAAAACTCTGTGGATAAGTCGGCTCTTGAATTGCATTTGGCGGCCTTTGAAGCGGCAATGGATGATGATTTTAACGCAGCAAATGGGATTACGGCTATCTTTGACTTTGCCAAATGGATCAACTCAGGCAACTACGATGTAACTGTAAAAGAAGCCTTTGGCAGAATGCTCGCCGTCTTTGGCATCGTCTTTGAAGAGGAAGTCTTGGACAGTGAGATTGAAGCCTTGATAGCAGAACGTCAAGCAGCTCGTGCCAATCGAGATTTTGCGACGGCTGACCGCATTCGTGATGAATTGGCAGCCCAGGGCATCAAGCTCTTGGATACCAAGGATGGTGTGAGGTGGACACGTGACTAAGGCAGTAGATGTCAATCTCATCAATGGTATTGCCCTGGCTTTTGAAGGGGATGCTGTCTATTCCATGTATGTCAGACGGCACTTGATTTTCAAGGGGTTGACCAAGCCCAACAAGCTGCACGGCGAGGCTAACAAATATGTCTCGGCCAAGGCTCAGGCAAGCCTGATTTCTGCCCTCTTAGAAGCTCAGCTATTGACCGAAAAAGAGGAAGAAATCTATAAACGGGGTCGCAACACCAACAGTCACACCAAGGCCAAGAATGCGGACGTAGTCACCTATCGAATGTCCACAGGTTTTGAGGCGGTTTTGGGTTACCTGCACATGACCGAGCAGATGGAACGCCTGGATGAACTGGTGGGATGGTGTATTGAGTTTGTAGAAAATAGATAGCGAGAGGCTGGGCTCAAGCCCAGCACCATACAACCTAGTAATTTCGAGCTCGAAGGGGCTCGATTTTTTTGTGCAATTGTTGCTATTTGAGTTTGATTTTACCATTTTTTGATGGATGCTTTCAGTGTTTTATTAGGTAGATGAAAAATATACATTTATTTACCTTTATGCTTGAAAAAATGGGGGGGTATGTTATTATAACACTGATAGCGTTTTAGCGTTATCAAATGATAAAATTCAGTACTTATCCTTGTTTTGAATTCGGATTTATATCATATTATTAATTTTTTAAAGTTTTTAGATACCTCCCCAAATTATCTTATTACTCAAAAAAATTGTAATTCGGTTTCAGGATATTGATAGAACTGATTGTTTGATAAAGCTAAAAAGATGCGCAAGTTGATTTTTAGCTTTCTTTCTTATATTTTTATGCACTACATGATAGGAGGTTAGAATGCGTAAACTTAAAAAGAAATCTTTCGACTGGTATGGAACGAGACAACATTTCTCAATCCGTAAGTATCACTTTGGTGCAGCCAGTGTCTTGCTTGGTATGTCTCTTGCACTCGGTGCTGGAGCACAGGCTGTTCAAGCTCAAGAGGCTGTAGTATCACCAGAGAATACACCTACGCTAGCATCAAGCACAGACTCATCGTCAAGCTCAGAAGCTGTAGACACAACAGTCGCTTCATCAACAGAAACTGCGACATCTACATCCGCAGAGTCAACAGAGACGACAGCTTCTGTTGTATCAGATACGGAAGTAGCAGCAAGCTCTGATCGTCTTGCAAGTATTAACTACCTCGTTCAGTATGTTCTTGAAGATGGTACAGTTGTTGAGGTTGCAGTGAAATCTGCGACTGTAGTTACAGAAGACACAGTAGCGAAAACAAACGTTGAAGTGACTGCAGAAGTACCAGCGGGCTACGAATTAGCAACTGGTCAGGTAGCAACTGTATCACAAGAAGTGACTGAAAATGCTGTTAACATCGTTACAGTAAAAGTTGTGAAGAAAGTTGAAGAAACAAAAGCGACAACTGCTAGTGAGACTACTCCATCAACAGCAGCAACGACTGAAACGAAATCAGCGACACCAGCAGCTCCAGCAACAACAACAGCAACTGTAGCAGAAACAGTAAAAACTCCAGCAACTGTTAAGGAAGCAAAAGTTGTTCTTGAGCAGGTTACCTCAGAAGCTGAAGTCTTGGTAACTGAAGCAGAGCGTTTGGTAGCTGCGGCAGATAGCGACAACGCGGCTTTGAAATCAGCTGCGGCTGCAACAAAATTAACTGCAACAGAAGCGACGGCTGTTTTGAATAACTCAACAGCAACACTTGAAGCAGTGAATACACAAATCGATGCCGTTCGTACAAACGTTGAAGCTCTTGCCTTGGAATTGCGTAAGTTCTTGGGAACAGACCTTATCCAAATCGCCTTGACGACAACTTCAACCATGGAAAATGGTAATGGTCTGGAGGGTATTTGGACAGAAGAAGAAACTGTAACTAATAAGCAATCAGCAGCTTCAGAAGCAACTATCACTGCTCCAAACCAAACCTTCCCTGACGGTTATATCGGTGATCCAAACCCAGATAGAACTACCTTTATGCTTCTGAGATTATCAAGTTATAACGATGATGCACTTTTGGCAGAAAAAGGTAGAGATGATGCACTTGGTTCCTTTAACCTTCACGCTAATAAAGACTACTATATCGCTTTCTCTGTTAATAAAGTTTCTGCAGATGGTACAAATGTATATGCTAACTTGATTGATAAGGCTACGAATACGATTTTAGAAACCAAAGAAGTTTCTGTAACAGGTGGAGCTGTTTACTTTGATACGCTTAATGCTATCATTAAAAGTGCGCCTTCAGGTAGCCGATTGAGCAAGTTTACCATGAAGTTGACGCTGACAGAAACCCAATTTACAGATCCAATTACAAAAGAAATCAGCACAACTCGTAACTTATCTTTGGATAGTGGTTTGAAGGAAGAAGCAAAATCTTATTCTGTTTTTGCCACTTTGGTAACAGATACAACTGCTTATAACATCTTCTCTACATCTGTGCCAAACTATGTTCCTAAACAAAATACGATGTATCTTGTCAAAGAAACGGACCGTCGTAAAGAATCTCTTTTGGCAAACTATGAGCAACAGGGTGGCTTGGCTGGTGAACATTTCACAATTGCTGGACCTGCGGAGTTTGATAATTATGAACTCATTGAAAGTCCGACCCTTACTGAGGGAACACTTGCAAATGACTACGTTGTAGGTTCAACTCAGACACGTTATTTCAATGCTTACTTGGCTGGTAAGGCCTTCTTATTCACAGATGCAAATGGTACTGGACGTTATTTCAACTACTTAATCAATCCAGATAATCCAAACTTCTTGACAACAAACTACACTAAGTATAAAGCGATGACGGAAGCTCAGTTCATCGATGATTTGGAAACGAATTTACGTCTTTCAGAGCGTGCTAAGCTCGTTGCAGCCTACGAAGAAAAACTGGTTGATATTGATAAGGATTCTAGCCTATCTGCTGATGAAAAAGTGAAGGCCAAAGAAACGGCTAAGACAGAGGTTCTTGCAGCCTTAAATACGGCAAATGACAATTTCTTGATTACTTTCACATCAAAAGAGATCGCACCAGGTACCTACAACTCGGATGTTGATGCGATCACAGGTTTGAACTATTACACCTATTCATCACCGACTTATAAATTTGAAAGAACACTTTCAGACCAGAGAACTAAAGAAACGGTGGAAGCGTTCCGAATCGCTCTGGGGACTACTTCAGGTTATCCACAAGGGAACTGGATTAATGATTCATCAGGTAACTTTAGTCTGATGAATAAAGACGGAAGTTACGTATATCTGAATAACGATGGAAAAACCAAGGTTGGATTCGCAGGTATCAACCTTTCGATGCCAAACTCAAACCTTTTGAACACTAATGACCAACCATACTACTATGCTGAAAAAGGTAGTGTCAAGGTCTTCTACGTGGATACAGAAGGAAATGAACTTCAAGATCCTAAGTTGGTGAATGACCACGATATCAAGGGGACTGATTACGATACGACAAAAGTACGTGATAAGACTATCACAACTGCTGACGGTACAGTATATCACTACGTTTATGTAGATACTGAAAATCTTAACCCAGTATCAGAGAACTCAACTACGGAATTACGTACTATTGAGAAAATTACTCAACAAGTTGGTACTGTTGAAACAGACACTCTTAAAGAGTTGACCTATGTCTATGCTAAAGCAGGCAATGTCAATGTAAACTATGTTGATACAGATGGTAAGGTCATCAAGAAGAAGGTTGCAGATGTGACCAATGGTAAGCCAGATTCAGACTACGATACAGTAGTTGATAACAAGCCATCAACTATTACAGCAGAAGATGGTACAGTTTACCACCTAGTTCCAAAAGGTGATTACAAAGTTGGTACAGTATCAGATAACAACAACTTGACTGCTGTTGGTAATGGTACTGCTACAGGTATCGATCCAGTAACAGGTACTGTTGTCGCAGGTGAAACGAAAGAGATTACTTACGTTTACCAAAAAGCAGGTAGCGTAAATATCAACTATGTTGATACAGAAGGTAATGTTCTTAAAAAACCAGTAGCTGATTTGACAAATGAGCCTGCAGGCACTGAATACAACGCTGCGGATAACACAGATCCAAGAACAGAAAAACCAGATACTATCACAACAGACGATGGCACAACTTACTACCTTGTTCCAAAAGGAACCTATAATGTTGGTGAAGTTGGCGATGACAACAACTTGACTACAGTTGGTAATGGTAAGGCAACAGGTATCGACCCAGTAACCGGTAAAGTTGTTGCAGAT
>NZ_ALMY01000012.1 GCF_000440115.1 Streptococcus suis YS56
TCCACCCTGAGGGAATATTTGGGTGACTGGTAGAAAATAATAGCGATAAAAAATACCATAGATTAGCCTTTTTTTATTATACCATTATTATTTTTTTCTAGCATTTTTGGGACATTTTGGACAAATTTTGGACAAGAACTTTTTTAACAAATTTCAAAAAAGTTTGTAAAAACACTTGACTACTGCTAAAAATAACGGTATAATAGATGCATAAGGTAAGGGGGAGGTTACCTTAGACAAGGAAACTAACAGAAAGGAGTAATAAATGTTTAGGTACTTAAAAAAGCCAATCAAGATTAGAACTGATAAGCTGGTCATCAAACTAAACCTTATCATCCTAACCATTGAGTGGCACATCGAATTGGATAGTGAGTAATCACTATCCACCCCTTCGGGGGTGTACTTAAATATTATCAAAAAATGTTATGAAAGTAAAATACAAAGTAAATAAACACAGTTTTGACTGGAAAGCCTTCCTAGCGTGGTCATTGCTCATTGCATTGATACTCTGGTTGGTTTTCAGATAAGGAGTATCTATGATTCAAGTACTATCAAAGGAAGAAATGATGAACTTCTTCCAGACACATTCACGCTATCAAATTGCACAAGCTACAGGTCTTTCTGAGTCCACCTTGGCAAACTATGTCAAAGGTCGGACTGACATTGGCGGCATGTCGTTTGATAAAGTGATAAAGATTACTGCATATTATGAAAGTCTGAATAAGTAAATTCCGCTACAACAGACATTTTCAAAAATGTCCGTCACAATAGAAAATAGCCCCCAGCAAACGCTGAGGGGCTTTGAAATACAATGATAGCGGTTGGGCGGCGTATCCAACATCTCAGGTACTCTCTCGAGTGCGTCAGGAGCCTTTCTGAACTCGTTATCACTATTTTAAATAATCTTTCTCAGAAATAGTTTTCAGACGCTCTTTATAATTGACAAAGGTTGAGAACTTAAAACGTTTAGGGTCTGTTAGTTTGTGAGTATCCTTATCCGATACAGCTTTATTAAAATCAATAATAACTTTAATAAGTTTGTTGATAATCATTTTATCGTTATCCATCAACTTATAGTAGTCTGTCACCTCACGCAATCGAAAGTTAGTATTCAAAAGATATTTCTTATCTTCCAAAATAAGAGACTTCCCTAAATCCAATCCTTCGACATAGCCTACTCTGTTTGACGGACGCAATTTATACTTTAACTGATACCCTTTTGGCATATAGCTGCGCAGGGGAATAAGGAAAGTCAATTCTTGGATTTGCACCAAAACAATCGCAAAACCACGACCTTTATTCAAGATTTTCTTACTTCGAAAATCGTAATCCATAGCTTGGATAATATCGAAATCTTTACACATTTGTAAATCAATTTGACCAAGTTTCAGTCTCTTACTCTTCATCTACACCTACCACAAAAAAAGCCTACCAACAGGACATTGGCAGGACGCATTTCCAATGGGATACTTCTGTTAACGAGCGCGTCCCTCCGCCCCCTCATTGCCACAAGGCATGGATTTAACGACAAGCGATGTCGGAACATAGAAAGGAGGTATTTAAACCGTTTCTGTTCGCTATTATTATTCCACACATCTCTATATTTTGTCAAGAAAAATTTACTGAATATCAAAAAAGCCCAGCAAACCGCTGGGCTGAAAATCTATTTAAACGTACCATAAGGCACCACGTTACGCCGATTCGACTCCTCGCCTGCCGCTACATAACGACGTACACCGCTACGACCAACATACGATACCCAAATGTATCCATCGGCAATATAGACCGAATCATAATTAAACTGCTCGTCATAAGTGTAAGTAGCTACAACTTTACCGTCTAGACCAGGCTTGTCTCGGACATTGAGCAGAGATACTTTAACGGTCATTGTCCCCTGCTCGTCTTTGACCTTACCGAGATTGCCACTACTTGCCTGTGTCACCACTGCAGTAGAGTCGCTGTAAGGTGGATAAAACCAGCCAACAAGATTGCTGATTTGCTGACTAGAATACTGAGCAGGACCTCCGACAGACAGATTGCCAACTAGGTTCTGCTCGATAGTTTGGGCAGTATTGCCACTGACTCCGATAATCAGACCAGTATGCCCATAGTTGATACCATCGCCAGCCCAATAATTCTTGACAAAGATAGCTCCCGGGCGTGGACGCTCTGAGGTAGGCATGTAATGCACCTCAAATCCGTGTTGCTTGGCTGATTTAATCAAATCAATGGCATTGCCCCAAAGAGCTTTACCAAAGTATTTGCCACAAATCCAGTTAGGCAAATCGACGCACTGGTTGCCGTACCAGCCATCATAGTCTACGCCTTGACCACGATTGGCTAGGTCTTTAGCAAAATTGACTACTTCATTTACTGTTGTCATTGTCTTCTCCTTTCCAACTATCATTCATCTGTTTTACAGCTGATTCAATAAAGGTTTCCAACTGTGTATCAGTCATATAGATGTTGTATTTAGCAAGCTGATCTGTTACACGACGTTTAGCCATGTCTAGTTTATCAACATGATGTTCTTGGTCTAGTTTTGTAATCTGTTCAACTGCGTTGACGGCGTTCCGTGCCAAAATCTCTGTGATTTCGACTGCGCGCTTACCACCTTTTGCAATCAGATACTTCTTGACTTCATGGACAATCATTCCGGCTACAATAGCAAAAATACCTGTAGCCGAGCCAATAATAAGTTCAGTAAGTTGATTCATATCAATTCTCCTTCTTCAATGGCAACTCACAATATATGCCATACATAGTTTCAATTTCGCCATTGCCGCCTAAAATCTTATACGATTCAAACAGCTTGGCGATTTCCCGACGTTCTTCAAGAGTTGTCCATCCTCGCTCGATGGCAGCGTCCAAATCGCGATAGAGGACATAACGACGACTACTACGGCTACTCGTTTTGAGATTTTCGACATCATACTTAATCGCTTCACCAGTCGACTTGTTGTCATCTGCAACCTTTTGCAAAGTCGTTAGACGAGCATTGATAGCCGTTAGTTCGTTCTTATTGTTCGCTCCAATCTTTGCGATGGCAACCCCACCAATCGCCGTCACTAATGTTCCAGCGAAAGGTGTTGCCGCATGCAAAATTTGGATAAAAAGATTTGGTTCTTCGACCATAGGCTATCCTTCCTTAGTCAATTCGTTAAAGATTTCATCATCTTCAACTAGTTTGCGAATGTAAGCTTTGATTCGGTCCTTAATAATTGGACTAAATTTAATATCCTTCCACTTCATGTTGCCTTCCATAACTTCTAGAGCATATAATTTAATCATCATGTCAATTCTCCTATCTTTATTAAATATCAGTTTCAGGACTATCTTCAGATTCATCATCAAAGATACCTGTCGCAAAAAGTTCTTCATCGGTAAGGATTCCTTTCTCATAGAGCAGGACGGTAATTTTCAAGAATGATGAACGGGAAGCTGCGGACAATTTTACTTGCTCTTTAACCTTTTCAAGATTCTTTGTAGCTTCTTCGGTAATATCATCAATCTTGGCAAGACGCTTGCCAATTTCATTGAATTTCTCATCTTCTGCTCTGTTTGGGAAATTTTCTTGATACATTTTCTCCATAGCCATATCGAATAGCTCGCTATCTGTCAAATTGATAGCTTCTTTATCAAATGCATAG
This sequence comes from Streptococcus suis YS56, assembly GCF_000440115.1. GTDB lineage: Bacteria > Bacillota > Bacilli > Lactobacillales > Streptococcaceae > Streptococcus > Streptococcus suis_L. Next base: position 3,651 of record NZ_ALMY01000012.1, read on the forward strand.
GGAATAGTTGCTCCCTCTTCGTTCCCTACAACTACAATAGTTCGATGGGGAGAAGACCCGAGCCACTCCGTGTTCTTGGTTAAAAATTTGAACTTCATGGTATTTCCTTTCTAAATCATAATAGTTAACTGACCTCTATACACAATTCCGTTACCAGTGGATAAAACATTTAGTGCTCCTGTACCTTGGTTGATTTGGACATGGCTGTTATCAGAACCGCTTATAGACCACTTAGCGATTACTAACATATAGGATTGTGGCGCAACCCAAATATCACTTGGGATGCTCCCTATGTTAATTGTTGATCCGTTACCTGTGAAATCGTACTTAATTGTTAGTACATCCCCAACACGCTTGTAATAAGTACCTGGATACCCTGCTGACTGCCAGCCTGTATTGATGAGGTTGGTGTGGTTGGTTTGGGGAGTTATTTCAACCCAAGGATACCATGTAGCAGAACCATTTGAGGACTTGTAATTATTAGCATGTCGTCTGTACACCTTCCAGCCGCCACTCCAAGACCTAGCAATCTGAAATATATCTGTAGTAGCTCTGTATGTTTCAATCCAGCCATAGTTTGAAGGAAAAGGACTGTTTGTACAGCCTGGATTTATCCAGCGCGTGCCATTGTTAACATGAGTATTGACATCTGTATTGTATGCGTAGATAGTATTTCCTTCGACATTTGTCAATTGATATTGCTGGATTGGCTGACCATTCAAGTAATATCCACCAGTTGACTCTATAGACCCCTTGGGTAGGTTAGTATCTACGATTTTACCGACCGCAAAGCGGTTGCCCTTCTCATAGCTGAATACTACCGCTTCGGTCGAAACTTTGATTTTAAACTCCGAGCGAGTGAACTTGTCTTCAAGTATTCCTATGACATCCCACGACTTATCCGAAGAATAAGTACCTGATAGATTGGCCAGTGAATTTGTTAGGCTCGACAAGGTCGTAAAAGTACCAGATGCTGGACCGTTGTCTGTCGTGTAATTATTGCTATCAGCTGGAGCTACACGAAAAGTTAAAGTCATTGTGTTCCGTTGACTGCCGCCAACGGTCAGCGGAGCAATACGAGCGTTTCTGAGGATAGAGAATGTACTCGATGTCGCTCCCGAACGTTCCACACCAAAGTTTAAAACTGGTGCAAAATATTCCAACACTGTCACAGTTCGCTCTATCGTGTTACTCGTTCGACCACGACTGTCTGTCACCCTTGCTCGTATAGTAACCTGACCATGATAGTTCATAATTCCTAAGCTACCACCATTTTGACTAGTAGACTGATTCTTGCCGACTATCTCTGCGTGATAACTTGTGATGGTCGAGCCGTATGCACCTGTAGCTTGTCCGAAATGTACAGCAATATTCGAAACAATCTGCACAAACTGTTGTTCTCCTGGAATCAGCGTCCTAGCGGCAGTATTTCCGTCTAATAGTGTAAAACCAGTCAGCCGTGGCTTGATACTATCTGGAACGCTTGCTGTGAAGGTAGTTGACTGCGTACCTGTTTTCGTCGAACCTGAGTAGGTATCAACGTAGATTGTACCAGTCCCGCTTGTTGCGTTTGGGATGTTGTTCGCAAAATCAAGGGGAATAGTCCAAGTAGCGGATGTATCTACATTGGTTGCTATTGTCCCCTGTTTATTTCCCCAATGATAGCGTACTGTATGCTTAAAACTAGAGCTTTGACGGTTGATGTTGATAGTAAGTGCACTACCAATAACCCCAGAGCTAACACTTACAGAGCTGGAACGTGGGATTGTGGTCAGCCCATGAACCCAGTTCCCCGAAGCATTACCAAAATTCAAAGTTCCATAGCTGATATTGCTCATATTAGAACTCAGGCTAATTCCTGCTGATTTTGTCCCATCAGCATTGTGACCTACTTGAAATTGTACTGAGCCCAAATATTTTTTAGAACCGTTCAGATATAGTGGACCAACTGCAAGGGTTTGAGATTGACCATCACAAGTGACGGTGACGGTATTGCCGTAAGTATTACCAAACTCAATGTTCCACCCTGTGTCCATTCCTATCCAAACATCAATCTTGACTACTGAACTGTTTCCGCTTATATCTTGACTGACGGTGGATGATGTGCCTTCTAGGAAACCTCTCCAGTTCCCTGAATATCTAAATACTGCCATACTTTCAAGTTATCCCTTTCTACCAAACATACCGTTTAACATTGATGTCTGGATTATTTTGATACTGTTCTTCTCTGAATCGTCCGATTTGAACCGTCTTTGAAAAGATACCGTTGTCAATGTGGATAACCCCTTTATCCACATACATGACTGGAGTACCACTCGAAAACATCGTGATACGTCCATCTGGGCTAAACAACATGCTGGAGCTACCGTCTGCCTTGCCTAATGACAATCCATCGTTTGAGACCTGCATAAAGGTATCTACCGCATTCCAGCGCTGTGCTTGGTCTCCTAGGTTTGTCTCAATTTTTATGACACGCTGTAAGTGAGTTATTAAGTCTTTTTCAACCTTGGCCCATGTAGCTTCGTCGGCTTCTTTCATATCTTTGATTTGTTTCAAGATATTGTTTACAGTATCTAGACTCGCTTTGGCTTCCAGCTCCGCTTGAATGATACCTGCCCGCTCGTTTAGGGCGTTAATTTGCTCCTGCGTCAATGCTTGGTCCGCTTTTGAGTTGAGTTGGTTTTGGAGGTCTTCTGGAGAAGCCTGCCAGCCTAAATCAATATTCCCACGTCTGAGCGAGACTTTTTCAAATTCCACTTCCCCGGTGAAATCTCTTGCATAGATAGAGAAATCAAGAGACTTCATCTGGTTTCGAGGTACGTTTATCCTAAAGGTAGTCGCAAATTGCACAACTCCTCTATTATTGACCACATCTAAGCGACTGGATGTCAAATATGTTCCACCAAACCATGTATTTGCACTATCGTTTTTTCGACCGCTTAAATAAAGTGCAAGATATGGATTTATACTACCAGCGACATAATTAGTGACCTTAACTGAGATTGATGCTATATATACTTGATTGACATCGTCATTAGCTGTCTGAGATTTTATACTTTGATAAATTGTCTTAGTTTTATTAAATTCTCCTGTAATTCGTGCTTTACCATCAACTATAGTCACTCCATTTCCTTGCCATTGGTCCAAGTTTGCATTAAATGAACTGTTGAGAAGAAGGTTGTCTTCTAATTTCAGTCTCGCCCATCTATCCGCCCAGCGATACTTTGTCTTATCCGTACTATCAGCTTGGGTATAGTCCGAATAGTGTCCAATGTACCGCTGACCATTATCAGACGTGGTCAGACCTGTACCGTCTGCGTTGTCTGAGTAAGCCCAATGAATGTACGGAGTTCGCCCGTCTGCTCCCTTAGGTCCAGGAACTCCATCTTTTCCATCCTTACCTTTCCATGGAGACCAACGATAACTTGCAGGATTAGTGCTATTGGCAGCGTTAAAGTCTTGATACATGCCGATGTATGCTTTGGATTGGTCTGTCTGACTAAAACCGCCACCAGTTGCGTTATCTGCGTATGCAATATGGGTATATTGAGTACGACCATCAGCACCTTTCTCTCCTGGGATACCTTGCTCACCTTTATCAATCAAACCTTTAGAAACAGTAATCAAACTTCTATCGCTGGCAATAGCTTTAACAGTTGCCAATATATATACTAAGCCCAATTTTTTTGTGTGATAAACAGACATAGAGACTGTATCGCCAATTTTTACTAACCCAGTATCCTCATTCACTACCCATGTTCCTGTATAACCAGGCGTACTGTACTGAGATATGCTTGTTTGATTGTATTGATAGTTTGTTGTGAATAGATGATACGATAACCCTTGGATACCTTGCGCACCTGTCTCCCCCATCTTAGCCACTGAGTAACCAGTCTCGCTAGTATTATCAGTATATGCCCAAACTGTTTTTGTCCACAGAAATTGACCATTGGGGACGCTTGGTACCTGAGATGTCCATGACGTTGGCTGAATTGTGCCAGATGTCGATTTTCCGTAAGTAATCGTCGTTGAACGAATACCTACTCCGTCCTTACCTGCGATACCATCTCGACCAGTATTACCATCACGACCAATACGAGAGACATTGTAGCCAGTCTCCGTGTTGCCGTCTGTATAAGTCCATACCGTCTTAGTCCAAAGATAATTTCCAGGAGCAACGGTCGGAACTGCCGCAGTCCAACCAGTCGTCGGTGCAGTGGCACCAGTGGTTGAACTAGCATAAGTGACGGTAGTTGAACGAATACCTACTCCGTCACGACCTGGAAGTCCATCGGCTCCTCTTTGCCCAGGGTCTCCTTTTTCGCCTTTTGCACCATCTCGACCATCCAATACGTTTACAAACGTCAGCTCATCAACAGCTACCTCATCGTTACCTATGTATGCTGCCACCGTCAAAGTAGATGTATCCGTAACATCTGCACCACGGACAGTGTAGGTCATCCCCGTTTTAACAGCACCATCCAAAGACCAGCGCCAAGTCACGTTGGCAGTTATTGGTCTACCGCCCTTGTAAAGAGTAGGCGTCACAATGGATTGACCAGTTCCATTCTTGAAAATAACACCATTATCAGTAGCCAGTTTGATAAGATATGGCTGTGACGCTTCAAATAATTCATCAATTCGTTTTTGGAGATCATCAGGCAACAGATTGTCTAACGTCTTGAAATTAGCAAACCTCGTCCTATTGCTAGATGGATTAGTAAAACTAATCTCTTGCTCAACCACTCGCATTCGAAGTAAAAGCGTCGGTGCAAATCCATCATCATATACAAAGACCGTATCGCCAATCCCTCGATCAATAAAGCCCTCTACCTCATAAGACACGTCTGGATAAGCATGTTTTTTCAGTTCACGATAAGCTGTAGCTCGAATAACTTTCTTATCGGCACTATCAACAGTAATATCCTTTCGAATCCATTGGTCAGCCATGGTACCGCTTGTGAATGCAGAAGGAAACATTTGCATAGATAACGGAGCGTAAAGAAGTTCCCCTTGTTGATAAAACTCCCTCTCTCCATGTTCGTTATTTACAGACCAAGCCTCCATGCCACCGATAGTAACAATATCGCCATTCTCAGCTTTTCCAGTTGGTCGTACGGCATTGTAAATGTTTGTATTATCTACCGTTCGAATCAAACTCTTAAAATCTTTTCCATAACGCAATGGTTTGGCATGGATACGCCCAATACCATGATGCGTATCATCATTTTCATGATAGATATTTACCACAAACGACTTGATAGAAGAATCATCATTAAGGTAAGTTTTAAATTCAAGTTCTGCACCAAATTTATTTGCCAAACTCAATAAACGTGCCAATTTTGTATCTTGACCTGTCCACTCAGCTTTAATTCGTTTATCTGAAATCTCGTTCACACCAATAGTCAACAAAGTGAAATTCAGTAAATCCATTGCCTCGCAATACTCTTTAAACGTTTTTGGTTGCTCCGATTTGAAAGGATTGGCGTATTCGTTAATTAGCTCCAGGTTAAGATTGACACAAGAACAAGTGATTGTTTTCTCGTTTTCTACAATTTTTCGAACTTTAAATAATTGAACCTCTCCCTCGTATTCAAACGAGACAAAAGCCTTATTGTTAAGGTAATGATAAGCATGCTTCGATCCAGCATCTTTCTTCAGAGAACGTTTAAATACCGTAAATTCAAAAGTGGATGACCCCGTTTCCAGATACCTGGTCCACTTGTCGTTTATATAATTTAGGGCATCCTGTTTATCGTTATCAATTGAAGCGACTTGGCGTAAATTCATGTCATGAATCGTTAAAAGCATTATAGATACCTCTCTTCAAATTGAATAGACACGGTAGGTTTATTTCTAATCCAGCTAGAACAATAAATCTCTAACTCACTCTCTCCAGGCGGAATTTTCAACCACGAAGAACCTTGAATACGGTCTCCAAAACGATCCATGCCATCAACGGTTATAGTGTCATCCTCACAATCAATAACGACCGTAGAACCAATTGGATAACGATTTGGAATATCTTTAGCGACGCTAACATGATCCTTGCGGTAGTAGAAACTATCCAGATACATGTGTGATACAATCGGATGGTTCCCAATTGATGAGAAAGCAATATGGATTTTCTTAGACTTTTTCCCTTTAATCTCAGGAATGTAGAACTCATTATAGGTGCCAAACCAATAGACCATTACCCTATCATCATTTCTCTTTAAATCAGACCAGCCACGAGGTTCATTGAAAGGATTGTGATAATCCCAATGTGTACCTGTAAAACGCCATTGCTTAATCATGTTGTAGCCACCTTTTCCATCGGTAGCCATAAAATTATATTCACAATCAAGCCCATTGCTTCTCTTAAATGTTTCTACACCGTATAAAAATTGACCGTTGGTATCCGATACCGTAATTTTCATAGCTCCGTACTGATTTGTAGCACCAAGCCAAAAAATTTGCCTCCACCACAAGTAATCATTGATAGAACCAACCCCACCAGCACTATCGTTTGGAATATCCAAGGTAAGAGAACTAAAACCACGACCGTTTAATTCAAGATGGTCGCGCCCCCAAACATTAACCTTCCGAATACTGCCACTGAATACAGGATTTGCATTTTGGTCATTCATGATTCCGATGTTAGGAGTGCCAGAAGTTAAAGCATTGCCAATTTTTGAATCTCTAAAGTCCAGTAGCATCTCAGACTGCTTAACAGATACAGTGTCAGCTTCCTCTCTATTTCCAATAGCTGTAGCACCCTTAGCATTTACTGCAGCAAGATAACCATTCTCAGAATTGTGTTTTACAGTAATAATCGGAAAGGCATCCGTAGTTCCATCATTTTTTAAACGGAATGCCAAACGATCTGATTTTACAGTGGGATTATCAAATCGCCGATACGTTGTCGAATGAGCGACCCCATCAGGAATCAAAAATGTCACCGTCCCAGTTGACCAATATCCCCTTCCCTCTCTAGTGGGAATTTTCCCTGTCTTTCTTGCCAAGTAGTAAACATTTGGCTCATCAGAAAACAATAACTTCGCTTCTGAATCCGTTTCAAAATACTTTGCAAGTTTACGCTTCAAGGTATTTCTATCCTCTGCCCATATAGAGAAATCCACTTCAATATATTTTGGATTAATTGTTTTATCAGTAACAATTGCCCCAATCTTTGGTCCATCCGTTAAAGTCAATGAAGTTTCATTTCCAATATCACGACGAATATCGTGGATAACAATCAAATCCGAAAAATCATGCTCATTAAATGTCATTGTTACGATACTCATCGCCTTACTCCTCTCATCGCACTTTCAATCCAATTCCTATCATCCTGAAATTCCATAACCATTTGACCAACCTTTGCCTTATCCAAATAAACATCAGCAGGTTTAATCGTAAAATCAGCCATAGTCAGGAACGTTAAAATTTCTCTAAGCACACCAACAACATTGCTATTATCAATATGGATGGTTGTACCAGAATTATTCGAAGCATTAAAATGCTCCAATCCTTTAAATAAACTAGCATCTTCTGGAAAACCAATACCCTCCGCATAGTTGGGAATCCCCATACGTCCCATCAATCGCTCTGTACTACTAGCCTTCAAAACCTTCGAACCTCTAGGCAGGTCCAAAAGAACATTACGACCATTCGGAATAAAGCTCTCGCCACTAGGAAGCGTGATTAATTCCTTATACATAGGTCCTATTTGGTCATTGACCAAAGCCAAACCACCAGGGTGGAAGTTAGTACCCGTAAAGTTCGCGGCATAACCATTCAAAGGATTATGCACTTCACCCCTCTGAATAACTCTTAAGACAACTTCCTTATAATTAGGAATGGAATTAATCTGGTCACGTACGTATGATGCAGTCCCAGAAGCATTATCCCAAGCCTTAATTGTTAACTCTCTATTTGGAACAGAGTTGATACTTTGTGTAGCTTGCTTCACAATACCACCAGTCAGGTCACTGGCTTTAATTTCAACCGGCTTATCTTGTTTTACATTATTAATGGCCCACTGAGCATCAATGACAGGATTCGCCGTTAAGTTCTCAGCCAACAACTGCTTCTGAGCTGGAGTCAAAGCATTCCACTGATTGAGCAAATCCTGACTCGTCGCAATCTCAATCATCGCCTGATTCCCGTTGATGATTAAATCCTTCTCATTGACAGTTAAAGCATTCCATATGCCAGTCTTCTCAACAGCTTCCAAAATCATCTCTCGAGCATTGCTATTGATAGTGGCATGCTTCAAGATGAATTGCAGATTATTCCACCCAGCTTCAGATTGAGTCGCCTTGACCAACTCTTCCTCAACATTGGATTTCAATTTTGCTTGCTTCTCATCCCAAACGAGCCCTCTCCAACGAGAGTTCGCATCAATCGCCTCTTGACTCATCCCCTCAATGGTCTGCCCGAGATACTGGTAATCTCCCACTACTTTGGCAGTACTAGCAGTTGAAGTATTTACAAAGTCTTCCCAAGAGATTCCCATCGCATCCAGAAGCGTTCGATAACTTTGTTCAAGTGCAGCAAGACCACTCTCATTTCCTTTCATCGACTCTTTTTCCCTATCGTACAGAGCCTTCAAAGAAACAAGGTACTTACTCCTATAAGCCTCCAAGGTGGCGAAATGGTCTGCCTCCATCACTTCTAATTGCCGATTGATTTCCTCACGAGCCGCCACCTCTTCTTCCGAATCACCCTTGATTTTATTTCGAAGATTAATTAAGTTGTCGCGATGTTCCTCATAAGCGGCCTTCTCATCATCCATCCATTTTTTAGTGGTGTTAACTACTTGTTGAATCTGAGTTTTATTTAAGTCCTCCAATTGCCCATTCATAGCTTTTTGGATAGCAAGTCGCTCCTCACTCGAAAATTCCATCAACTCCAACTGCTTATTAATCAACTCAGTTTGCTTCTCCAGAACAAGTTGCTTCTCCTCTTCTGTTAGCTGAGTATGATTCTCTTTATGACGCTGATAGATAGCCAGCACTTCATCGCTCAACCGTTGCGTGTAAACTTTTGTATCTTCTGCATTCTTTTTCAACGAGGCAACAACCTCATCACTCAGCCCAAGTTTCTCAGCGATTTCAAGGTCTTTAGCTAACTTTTCATCCGTCAAACCATTGATTTCATCAACCAAATCCTGAAAGGCCTGCTTGACACTCTCAACATCCTTCTTACCATTTTCACCAAAAAGACTAACAGCCCTCGTAGACTCATCAACCTTATCCTTGAACTCAGATAACTGCTCCGCCTGAACCTTATCAACCTCAGTACCCCACTCTTTGGTACGCTGATAAGCATTCCCAAGTTCAGTAGCTAAAATACTCACACCAGCCAAAGCAACACCAGTAACAATCGCACCCCAAGTAATCGGATTCCCTAATAACCCGACACTACCAGCAGCAGTTGCAGAATGTTCCCCTAACTCCTTGATAGCATTCACACCAGCCTTCTCAGCACGCAGATTCGAAATCCACTTCCCTAACTTACCAATACCACCAGTTAAATCAGCAACAGTCCCAATAGTCGAACCCAAAACCTTAGAAACCGGCGAAATTGCGCCAACCATCAAAGCCATGTTGATGATATTACGCTGAGTTCCCTTATCCAGTTCAGCGAATCCTTTTGCCAAGCTTGCAACATCATCAATCAAAGGTTCAGAAGCATCTAAAACATCCAGAAACGCATCCAACAAAGGACCACCCAAGGTAATGGCAATATCGTTCAACTTATTACGAGCCATCTTCAATTTACTCTCGGTTGTCTCGTAACGTTTCTGTGCCTCCGTTTGTAAAGCGTTCCCGCTTGCCCACTCTTTATTTGCCATACCAAGAGTTTTAGCGAGCAGTTCCCCAGCACCGGCAAGACGTTGCAAACTATCAATATCACGGATATTGCTAATCTTCATATTCTTCAAGGTTTGCGTAACATCTCCACCTTCTTCTTTGATGCGACGAAGACCATTTAAGAAATCAACAATCGCATTTTGAGGTTCAGCCTTCCACTTAGCAGCAAACTCCTCCGCAGACATTCCAGCAACAGCAGCAAATTGCCCCAAAGCATCCTCGCCCTCAGCAACAGCCGTATTCATTTTCTGCATCACACGACTCATAGCAGAACCACCAGCCTCAGCCTCCATACCAACAGAAGACAAAGTAGCCGCCAACGCCATAATCTGCGCCTCAGTCAAACCAGCCAACTTACCAGAAGAAGCCAAACGAAGACCCATATCAACAATATCCTGCTCAGTCGTAGCCATATTGTTACCCAGCTGAACAATCACATTCCCCAGCTTCTTGAAATCCTCCGTCGGCATACCAGTGATATTTTTAAATTTCGCAAGCGCAACCGAAGCCTCTTCCGCAGACATATTCGTAGACTCACCCATATCGATCATGACACGAGTAAAACCAATAATATCCTCAGTCTTAATCCCTAACTGACCAGCAGCCTCCGCAACCTTCGAAATCTCAACAGCCGAAGCAGGGAGCTCCTGACTCATCATCCGAATCTCATTGGACAACCTCTCATAAGACCAATCCTGAGTCTCATCAACCGTCTTCTTCACACCAGCAAATGCAGATTCAAAATCCATAGCTGCCTTGGCAGAGAGTGTCATACCCCCAAAAATAGCCAGTGAAAGCGCTTGTGTCCGCTGAGAAATACCATTCAACCCACTCTCAAACACCTTAGCCTTCTCACTAAAGTTCATCAGCTTATCACTAAACAAATTCAACTTCGAACTAGCAAGAAAAGATTGCTTCCCAACCTCTTTTAGCCCTTCCTTGTATAACTGTAGTTGAGCCTTACCAATCTGTAATTCACGATGAAGAGCCTTGGCTTTTTCTGTCGAATCTCCCTTTGCTTTCGTTTCTGCATTATAATCAGACTCAAGCTGAACAAGATATTGAGAATGCGTTTTGATTGCATCGTTCAAAGCCTTACTCTGATTTGAATAAGCCTCGCTCGCTTCTGAACCTTTTTTGAAAATCTCCGCAATTTTCCCTTGCAACTCAGCTTGCTTGAGATAATCTTCCCTTGTATTCACGAAATTATCTCTACGAGCTTTTTCTTGCTGCTCCATCTCTTTTCTCAATTTTTCAGCAGCTGCAACCTCAGCTTGTTGTTGCTGTTCAATAGCTAAACGCCTCTTATCAATAGCATCCAACCGTTCTTGTTCATATCGAGCTTCAGTAGAATAGACCTCTTTTAACTGCTTATGATAATCAGCCATCTTAGTGTTGGCACTCTCGATGTCCCCAGCCAACCTTTGCGCTTTCTTAGACATCTTGCCATTAGCTTCCACTTCTTTTTCGTATTCAGAATTTAGTTTGGACAAAACTTGTGACTGAGTTTGAATAGCTTTATTCAGAACTTCTTTTTGTTTAGAAAAAGCCTTAGCAGCATCACTACCCGTTTTGTAATAATCAGAAAGCCCCTTCTGAGCCCTCACTTGCTTTTCAAAATTCTTGAGCTGATTCTTCACACGAGACATCGAATCACCAACTTTGGTTGCATCCAAGTTCAGCTCAATGACCATTTGTCCTAATGGAGTACCATTACCCGCCATTCTATCCTCCTAATTGATCGAACATTGATTCATAAACATTTCCATGCTCATGACTTCTTCTTTTTCTTCCGTCTTGGCTGATAAAATAGACAAAATAGTTTCAAAATCAGCCTCCAAAACATCGCTTAGAGAAAAGCCCGACTGACTAGCTACCAAGTCTCTAACAAACGTTAGGTATCTGTCTCTAGTTTCTTTGAGAGAGAGCTTTCTAGCTTTGGGTCATCACCCTTTGCTCCCATCGCCTTATCCAGCAAATCATCAACAGTCCGAACCAAATCCCAAGACGGAACACCTTTCAGAATATCCTCAGGACTAACCACTTCTGTAGTGAACAAACTAGCTAAAAATTCCACTTTCCTAGTGATAAAATCATAAGCAGTCATCTTGCCAGATTTCTTCTCAAATTCTTCAAGCATTTTCAGATAATCCAGCAACTTCTGGCCAGAAACATGGTTCTCCCTAATCACTTTTTCATAGCCGTTCTCACCATGTAATGTTAATTCAAGTTTTGCCATATCGTTTTCCTTTCAATAAAAATAGGAGACGGGGATTCCCCGCCCCCTGAAATTAAGCAGCGATTTTAAGGTTTTGACGTAGCTTAGTAACTTCCTCGTCAGTTGTAGCGAATGACACATAGGTCCCTTTTGTTTTGCTATCATCACTAGCCATAGGCACGAAGGTCAACTTCTCTGTAGGCAACTCTTTATTATCTTTTTCCTTGGTTTCCACACCAATAGCCTCCATAGAGAAACGACCTTTGTAGAAACCGATGCCAATTTTTTGTCCCTTTCCATCATGTGACCAAATTACCAACGAGCATAGTGGCGCCTCTGTATCCACACCAATTGATGTCAGACCATCAACCTTTTTACGACCAAGAATCTCATTCTGCACCTTGAATGGAATATCTACCAATTCAAGGCCCACAGAAATATCTCCTACACCCTTTGCATTAGTGTGATACACCGAGTTAGAACCAAATGTTTTGATAATCTCACTGGTCAATCCAGTAATATCAGCCTTCTTCGTCGCACCTTTATCTTGGGTACCATCTAGTACAAAAACATTCGCATCTTTGACAGGTTCCCCTTCATCTAGTACCCGAATCTCAATTGATTCAAAACCAATCATTGTCATATACTTCTTCTCCTTCTAATAATCAACATCGTACAAGGACGATCGTCCTCGATAACGCCTTGCATCAACATACCTTTTTGTCTCGATAAAATACTCATCAAGACCACCATTTAACTGAACAAACCCTAGTTCATTTAAGACCCTTTCGACAGCTAAAGCTATCTCCGTTACCTTTGATTTGCTACTCGCCTCAATATTCATCTGATAGGTCAACTCTTTCTGAAGAGCTCTATCACTCCCAAAACTAGATTGTTTGGGAGGCGCCATTGGAACAATGGCTAGACTTGGTTTGGATGCATCTAGAGATTCTGGACGATAGTATGGTTTGACAGCAACACCAACCAATTCAGGCTGTTGTTTCAACAAATCAGCAATACGCCTCATCATATCGCTCATTCAATCAACTCCTTTAACTCCTCTCTAGCTAACCTAGGAAATTGCTCCCCAAATTCATCGATGACCCCTTGCAACTTACCAAACCCTCTAGGACGATAGAATTTCCCATTCCTGGTAAATCCCATCTCATTCAAGTGTTCAATATTCCACCGAGGACTATCCCCAGGGTCCGAACGCTTCCAACCAACCTTAATTTTCGGGATATTGTAATCCGCAAAAGACACATTCCCAACGACAATCTGGCGAACAGTATTTCCTTTATCAACAAAAGACCTAGCCATAACCTCAACTTCTGGAGCTACATGATCCTTGGCAATCGTACGCAACGCCTTACTCGTCACACGCCTCATATTCGCCTCGCCAAAACGAGACTCAAGCGCATGAAGAATCTGCTCCATACCAGTAACTTGATAATCACTCATAATCAACTACCAACCAAAAATATCACCAGATACATACGATTGTAGAGGTCTGGTTGGACGTCGATAACGTCCCATTCCTTGCCGCTAAAACGTTCATCGTGAATAACGACTTTGTCCGAATTTTTAGGCTGGAAATCCTCCAACGGGTCTCTAATTTTAACTGTCGCATAAGCTTTTATTGCCTTAGACTTGATAGATTCAAGAGCAAGGGCGTTTTTAGAAAATCGCCCCTTCAAGCTCTCTAAATCTTGAAAAGTGACATCATGAACTTCTCCCCACGCAGAAAAACTCTCTCCAGTCTCTGCGTTAGATTCATAGAAGTCATCAGAAACCTTCATCCGTTTAAACGTAACTAAGGTTCTAAGCGTGCCGTTATGGGTAGTCTCACGCTTAAATTTTCTACTCCGTAGCATCGTCACTTCCCTCATTTGCAATTATCATGTTACGAAGATATAGAATTTCAATTTCATCACTATAATTCTTTTGAAATTCATCTAACGAATCATGATATAGGTACATAGCCCTTTCCAAAACTAGTTCTTCTATCGTATCGTCAAAACTACTAGCTCCAACCAAAGTAGCAATAGCCAAAGCGCTGGAAGTCAGCATTCTAATAAGCTTGTCATCTTCGCTCTCATGAGTGATTCGCATCCTCTCTTTAAAGTTTTCAAGTTTACTAGCAGCATATTCAGCAGCTTTTTTCATCGCTACTCCTCCTTATCCTTCGTTTTTGAAGACTTAACCACCTCATAAAAATCCGGAGGAACCCGAGATGACAAAGAAGCAAACCGCTCCTTTGACACCTCAAACACATCCCCCACCTGACGAATTGTGTTAGCTTCCCAATCCCCAAAAGGCTTAATAACCCTGATTTTTACTGATTTCATCAGGAATTACCCCCCTGTGACTGTCAACACAGCAGATGCATGATTGTCTTTAGCTTTTCCGTAATAGTAACCTTTGGCTGTGTAAAGCATCCAATCTTCAAGAGCAAAAGTCTGGTCAAACTCCTCAATAGTAAGTGAACCATTGGTGGCCATCAATGCATCATATCGGTCTGTCACAAATGCAATCGCCTTACCGTTTTCTAATGCCAATGTTTCGATAAATTTAATACCGTAAGGCACTGTTGTTACATAAGCACCACCATCTGTCAACTTCGTGAAGCGTGCCTCTAAATCCCAATGGTCGTCTGGGCTGACCAAGATACGAACTTTCCCACGAATTTTTTTGCGACGATCCTTATCATTTTTTGATAAGTACTTCATGACTGGTGCCAAGATTTTAGGAGCATTTTCCGGGTTGATTGTAGAAAGATCAGCGATTGCATCCTTATCTGTCGGATAAGTAATGACTTTATCTCTTACAACCTCATCACCTTTACCGATTTTCTTAATAAGACCAACAGGTTGCTTAAAACCATCACCCTTGACAATCGCTAACTCCAATGCTACAGCCATCGCCTCTTTAATTTGTTCGATAACAAATTGCTTCAACCAGCTATAGCTGAATTTGAGTGCATCTTTAGGAAGAACAACAAATGCCGTTAATTTGTTCATGCCAAAGTCAACTTCATCAAATTTTTGTTTCAGCTGACCTTTGATTTCGCTATAGATTTCTCCCCAAACCGCAACACCATCTGTTTCAGAAATCAACGCTTTAGCATTGATACCAGTTGTCTTGAAATTAATCACAGAAAGAAGTTCATGTTCTTCTTTCAATTCATCAAAAACTTGAATCATCATCTCTTCTGGAATGAGCTTTTCAGTCTTCACACCTGCTGGGTCCTCTGGGTTCACAACCTCATTGAAAAAGTTAAGCTCAGCCGTTGAAAGTGTACGATTGGCATCTCGGAAATTAAATAATTTTTCCAACTTATCAGATGCCATTTCATTAATTTCAGTACCTAAAATATTGAACGCCTCATTAAAAAGTTCCTCTTGGCGTTCCTGACTTGCACCATTAGAAATTTCAGCGCTTAATTTCCCAACCGCAGCACGATACTTAGGTACTGCCTTTAAATCAATAACCATATTTTTTACTCCTATAAAACAAATTTTGCAAAAGGCGAAACCGCCTCATTTTCTTTTACTGCCCCAATGACTTTCTTAACAGCATCTTCAATCTGATTAGCATCAACTACGATTTCAGCATGAGCCACAGGCTGTTCCTTACGCTCCTTATTTTCTGCCTCAACCTTATCCAGACGTTCCAATACAGTATTGATAAGCTTGTCTTGCGACTCGCATAGTTTCTTCATCGAATAAAAACTATTTACAACACCTTCTGGAATATATGTTGATTCTGAAGCTACTAATTCAGGTAATTCATCCTGAAACATCACCGAATCAGCCAAACCAAAACTGACAGCCTTCTGAGCAGTGAACCAAGTAGTATCACCCATTAAATCCAGAAGTTCATCCATAGATTTACCAGATTTGATAATATATGCATTTGCGATGGATTGATTCATCGCTTCAATGACATCAGCCTCTTTACGCAATGCGGTATGATCTCCACTTGCAAAAGAAGAAACATTGTGAATCATCATCTGAGCAGTAGGGCTCATCTCAATCACATCACCAGCCATCGCAATAACAGAAGCCGCACTAGCAGCAAGCCCCACAATCTTGACAACCTTTTTCCCCGAATAAGATTTCAAAGCAGTGAAAATCTCACTACCAGCAAACACAGACCCACCACCAGAATTAATATGAATCTCAATATCTTCGCCATTGTCCGGCAAAACTATATCTTTAGGTGCAGTTGATTCCATACCCCATTCATCATAAAAATCCTTATGATTGTTCGGAATGATTGGCCCCTTGATTTGCACTATCGTCATCCTTAGTACCTCCTTCCTCCCTAAGTTCCAGATAATTCTTCGTTATATAGAGACGTTGCCCAAGCCCGTTAGGGAGCGGACTTAGACCAATTTCCTCCCGAATCTCATCTGCCATAGCTAAACCAGCGGCGATTAATTTATCCCCACTTGCAGCAATATCAAACAAATCACGACGAAGAAGACCAGTAGCCTTGATATAGTTTCCCTCGGCGTATTGCCCCTCGGAGAATATAGCAACCTGCAATCCATCAATCAGCTTTCTAATGATTGGTTCAATAACCACCTCTATCATCTGTTCATGATTTTTCTGATTATCAGCCAATTCTCCGTGAATTAGAGCAGGCGGGATGCCTACCATTTCACAAACATCATCAATGTACTGGTTCTTAACCTGTTTGATATCATCAACAAAAGAAGCTTTAGAGGAATAGCGATTCGAATACTCGTTATACGCACCATCTTTATTTAAAGGAATCGCAACTACAGAATCTTTTTTAATCCTCTCAACAACACGTTGGAAGAATTTTTCCTGCACATTTTGTTTTCCCTTACCGTCAGCAAGCTCCTGGGCTTTTTCTCTGACCTTATCTTTTGGAAGACCTAGAGTAAAGCGAATCTGATTAGCAGTCTTCTGACGATTAATCAACCGACCAAGCAATTCGCCGTAGTCTGTCCATAATTGTTCGGTAAAAGTAGCTAAAGAATCATTTTCATTCTCGATAAAAATAACCTTATCGTGTTCAAAAACATCATCAACCGTCATCCCTTGGATCGTACTAACACGATAACGATTTCCTTTCAAACTGGTTTCTTCAGTCGAATATGATTCAGCAACATAAAGTTTCCCATCGACAACTACCAGTAATACCTCGCCATCCTTGATTAATTTTTTTCCAATCTCAGAAAGAAATTCTGAAGCAGACTGATTTGGATTAGGGCAGACATTCAACAAATAAAGCCAATCAGAATAATTACTTGCATCTACACCTTTCAGTACAAACTTCGCTTTAGAAAGACTCCTGCCAACATAGTTAGCGACTTTTGAAAGAGCCGCAGATTTCAATGCGATATTCTGACTAATTTCCTTTATCTCTCCATCGTCACCTAAAGACTCATCAAAAGATGCGGATTTTTTGAATGTAAAAACATCTAATAGTCCCACAGATACCTCCGTTCTAGCGAACTTTCGTGCAATACTAGTCATTAAAAAGACTTAGAAAGTCTCACAATGCTCCTCTCAGCACCACAAATTTACAGACCTTGTAGGAATCGAACCCACGACAACAAGGTTGGAACTTGCCATGTTACCACTACACCAAAGACCTAAAAACGGGAACAGCAGGACTCGAACCTGCGACACACGGAGCTTCAATCCGTTGCTCTACCAACTGAGCTATGTTCCCCAAAAAAACGCTGAGATTACACGTCTAAACGATTGACTTTCGCAACCTTATTGTTTAATTGCTTATCCACTGGAATCCCTCCCAGTACCAATCATGCACGGTTGGTTAGACCAACCACCCCTTACGTCACAAACTACTAAGCCGTTTTTCAATTAACGAAACCCCCGCTAAAGGACTAAGCTGCTTTACTCTTCGACTTCACTCTCATCCTTGCGAGATTTGAGCGGGTAGCCTAGCTACCGAAGTACACTTTCCATTTGTGACGGGCAATGACTTTCGCTTTTAAATAATGTTTTTGTTGAATCATATAACACATACATATTTCCCTAGTCGTATCGTAGACGTGCATTGCCATGCGTTTCATCCCCTTTTGGAGAACAAAATGCGCAACGCCTACCTTTATCCTCGTGTTAGCAGCACTCAGACTCATCAACACCCCATGGGTAGTCAACCCACAAACCATTGACATACCACCCGCTCTCGGCGCGACCCTCGAACTAAAGTAGCTCCTTCCTCCTATGCATTCGTCTCACGCACTACCGACGTAGCACCTCACCGATTGGCTCTGGCAAAACGCTTTGACTTCATACACTGATACCAAACTGATACCATAAGGATTGGATTGCTTAGAATGACCATTGCTGGCGCTAAGATTGATACAACCGAATCAAAGCTTTCCCGTGTCGCCACGGATTATCTAGGCTAAGCCCTAACAGAATTGATACCAGGTTCGATTAAAAAAGACAGTGTTCATCAAAAAAAATATTGACGCAAAAATAACAAATATCTCTTCCTGGTACCCTTAAACGCCTATATCTTCTCAAACAAAAAGTGCAAAAATGGTAAAAATGCGCAAAACTTTAAAAAAAGCAAAAAAAAATAACCGTGCCCCCATTGACACGGTTATAAGTAGTCTTTCCTACCAGTCAAGATGAGTAATCACCTCCTCAACGTTTCCAAAATGGCTTTTTAAGACGCTTGATTTCACGTTCCAGAATTTTAATTTGCTTATCATAATCTTCAAACTTCTGGTTGATGGCCTGAACATTGACTGAATGAATACCTTCCAGATTATCCAGACGATTATCAATGCCGTCCAACCTAGTACTATGCCTATTCAACCTAAAGCCGAACCATTCCAAACAATCCCATAACTCTTTGATAGGCTTGTATTTCTTCTTCATGCGTTTATTCATAACATTCCTCGCTTTCTATTAAGCAAAATAAAACAAAACAAAATCGCTTTCTGGATTCTTATAAAAGCCAACACAATCATAAAAATCCTCTTCATACTTAAAACCCAAATAACTCTCATGCATAAGTTCAACAATATCCTGCAAATTCTGACCTTTGAAATCAACCATAAGTTCAATAGATTTTCCAGAACTCCCTTCCGAAACATGTATTTTGTGAATAGGTCGACCACAAAATTTTTCATCTTTTTTTATCATCTCAATACCACTCCATTACATCGTTATAAAATTCCAAATCAACTTCAATATCCAGCTGGCCTGAACGCCACATGGCATACTGAAACGCCTTAAAACCATCCGTCTTACGCCTCGTATCCTCCTTCTTATCATAGACAACATTGCCATCAGGCTTTAACTTCCTAAGCACATTATTCGTATACCACCGCATCATGTCATTCTTACCAAAGATAACATTATGCCGCGCAAAAGCAGTCTCAATTTTAGGAGCAACCAAACTATCACTAGCCTTCGGATTCCGTAAAACTTCGACCTGATAACCAGCTGGAGCCTCAAATTCCCCCTTAAACTGAACCTCAAACCCCTCTTTCTCAAAGAAAGGCTTCAGAAGATCCATTTTATAGTTATCAGCCACAATCCGTTGCAAGTCATAGCCATATTCATCCCTCATCCGCACGAACCAATCAACCACATACCTAGGATTAATAGTCGGCTCATCAATAACTGTCAACAAGCCCTCATCCTCCCATTTCTTAATCGGAGCAAATTGACGCTTCCCATTAACAGAATCTTTCGGACGAGAATACCCATAGTAAGTATCAACGAACTCCTTCCGCACAAACGAATGACACAACCACACATAGTCATCACCGACCTTGAACAACAACCCGACTGCAGCAAAGTCACGAACCGCAGCATAGTCCAAGCCACCGATGCAAATCTCATCCCTCAAATCAGGGAAATCACGCTTAGTCGCCACCAGTTCCTCATGAGTCGCCACACTACGCTCAGTATCCATGACAGGAAAATCCATCCTCTTCGTCATGAACTCCTCACGGTTTGACGGATCCTCAATCATCTCATCATACTGCTCACAGACCACATCAAACAACTCTTCAGCATACTCGCTCATCGGACGATGGAACATAGGATTAGCCTTTTGCCACTTCTCCTTATCATCCACCTCCTTCTCTTCATCAATCTTACAAATAAAGACAAACATCGAGTTCCAGCGAGCCTCACCACTCAGAACCTTCCTAGCCTTCTCCTTCATACTATCGATGAACCCCTCACGAACATACCCATCTGTACCAATATAGAACTCACGAGAATTTTTAACCTTACCAAGACCAGACTTGTGGACACGAACATCCTTATTGGACTCATACTGATGAATCTCATCAAACACCACCATACCATCACGCAACCCATCCTTGGTGTTACCATTCGAAGTACGAAACCGCATGACACTATTGGTATGAAGAGACTTGATTTCAGACTTTGTATTGTAATAAATTTCTTTTAACTTAGGATTTGACTCAATAGTATTGTAAATCTCTTCGAAACTCGTCTTCGCCTGGTCTTCCGAGTTCGCAACCAGAGAAACATTATAATTTTTAATCCCATGAAAAGGGCTGAGCAGAAAAGCAATAATCCCAGAAACCAGACCATTCTTACCACCTCCGCGCCCCATCATAATCAAGATAGTTTTATAAACATTCCTATCATTGGCTGAGTACCTTAAAAATACAAAAGAAATGATAAATTTTTGAAAATTTTCGAGCTTAAAGAACCATTTTTCGATGAATTTGATACAATTTTCTATCATTTTTTCATCAAAATAGACCTCTTTTTTGTCTAACCTCGGAACGATTTCACGATAAATATAAGCAACTAAATCGACACGTTCTTGGTTGAATAAAATCGTCCCTGACTCATATTCATCTATGTAATCTTGCACATACTTAATCACATGCCATCACCGCCTACAAGAACTCATTCGGATCAGCAAAATTTGTATTTTTTGAGGCCGCATCTCGTTCCTCTTGCTTCTTGTCAAAAAACTCACCGAGCTTTATCAAAGCCTGATTAATCTTGACTTTTTCCCCAATAGCAGAGTTTGCTTTTAGAAAACTTTGAGCTCCATTTTTCACTACAATCATGTAGCCATCTTTTTTCAAAGTCTTGTCTAATTCTTTGTAAATTTTGACCAAATTCAGATAGCGCTCAACCTTTTCAACTTCAATTTGACTATCCATATTTATGAGACTCATAAGCTCATTTTTTAATTCGCCAATTTTCATTAGTCAACTCCTTTTTTTGTTATTTACCCCCTCCCCTAATTACGCACGCATACCCCAATTTTTGGTCAGAAAACTGGCCGCCGGTCTGGGAGCTTGGGTAAAATCACCACTTTTTTTCGACCGGGGGGGTGTTTGCGTATGGAATTTCCGAACGTTTCGCGTTAACGTTTACAACTATGTCAATTTACCATTCGAATTGCTCATCATTCCATTTCTTTTTACTTGATTTGAACCGATTGTGGCGCTTATTATGACAGTCTTTACACAAGGTTCGAAGGTTTGTTAGGTCTAGCGCTTTATCTGGATTCTTTTCTAGTTCTTCTATGTGGTCAACTTCTAGTCTAGTTGTTGTCAGCTTGCCAGCTTGATAGCACCAAACACATCTATACTTATCTCTCTTTAGCGCTTCAAGCCTTTTCTGTTGCCATTTGTACGTTTTATAAAATGGATTTGATTTCATCTTTCTACTATTAGAGCGCAAAAAAAGCGCAAATTTGGTAAATTTGCGCAAAAGTTTGATATTATCAAAAAAAATTATTGGGCTAAAACATTGATTTTATGCGGTTTCTGAGCGATTCGAAAAATTTTTTTAAATTTTTTTATAAAAATGCTTGACATTATTTTCCAAGTGGAATATAATAGTCTCGTAAGCTAGTTCAGGAGCTTACAAAAAAATCCCCCTGAACGATGCCATGGGTAGAAAGGGGGTGAGGAAATGGCAAGACGTGCCAAGAAGAAAAAGCGTAGCACATTATCTATGAGTGATAAAATCACAATCATGGCCGTGATTGTAGATATTATCATCGTACTCATAGAAATAGCACTACACTTCTTCTAATTCCTCAGAGATTGGGAAACTTCCCAGTCTCTACCCTTGGCATAAGTATAACATAAGGAGCAGGAAAATGCAAGAACCGAAACGCCCACGAGGTAGACCGAAAGGACGAACCGAACGAAAACAGATAACACTAGACTTAAGAATTGAAGATTACAACTATCTGACTGAACTAGCTGAAGCTAATCAAAGCACCAGACGGCAAGCGATTTTTGATGGTTTAAATCTTTTAGAAAAAAAAATAAAAAAAACTATTGACAATACTTTCCAAGTGGAATATAATAAAGACAAATAAAAAAAAGACCTGTAACAAGTCAA
The DNA here is from genome assembly GCF_000440115.1 of Streptococcus suis YS56. Taxonomy (GTDB): domain Bacteria; phylum Bacillota; class Bacilli; order Lactobacillales; family Streptococcaceae; genus Streptococcus; species Streptococcus suis_L. The sequence continues at coordinate 26,102 of NZ_ALMY01000012.1, forward strand.
ACGCCAATCCGAGTTGTTACAAGTCACTCCACTCACTACCAAGTAGAACCAAGTAGCAAGATACCACTATTGTATCATGCGTGCTTGGTCTAGTCAAGTACGCTTTTTTAGCGTACCTCAAAAAAGAAAGAAGGTACATCATGAAACACACAGCTAAAGAAATCAAACAAGTCTTGAAAAACAACGGCTTCAAAACTCAAAAAATTTCCGCTAGAGACGGCTATATCACTATCAAAGATTTGTCAATCAGTTGCCACCAAGTAGCGAAGCTCCTTCAAAAAGAGCTAGGCATCAGCATCTATGATGTGGAATATGACATGGATGTATTTGAGGAATTAGTAAATTCAAAAATAGCTGAAGCTAGTCAATTACTCGAAGAAATCAAAGCAGGCAAAGAAGTCAGCAAAGAGTTCGGTGAGTATGTTCTGACAGCTTCAGCAGGTTCAAACGGTTTCAGCGGAAGCTACGCCATCCAAGGGGCTGACAGCTTCCACTTCTGCAACCAATTCAAAAACGTGTATGACCTCGCTTACGGCTTGGCAACACTTGAAGCACATTAAACCAGAGCCGTCTCAACGGCGACTCGATTTATCGAAACAGAAAGAGGAAATATCATGGCAAATTATAATAAAGTTAAACAGTTTGAAAATACAGGTATCTTGATCAGTGATTGGATTACAAACAAAGAAACATTAAAAAATTTTGACTCTGAAAGATTCTGTTTAGCTTACTATTCAGAAACCTTCAGGGGCGAAACCAAATATTACTACAAAATCGTCCCTAAAGATTGGCTTAGTGATAACACCTTTAAGCTTGTCAGCGAGCTGCCAACCCCAATCAGACAAGGCACCATTTACGGACTAATCAGCAAACACTACAACCAACAGAAAGAGGAAAACACCATGACAGTTACACTTTTTAACAAATCATTCGCTAATGCTACAGATGCCCTTATTGCTGCTATTGAACATTTTGATTTAGACGATGCTCAAGAAATAGGATTGCCTGGCTTAGCCGTCGCTTTGAATGCTTATTACAAAGGCTTGCTAGATAATAAATCAATTTTCAAACAGCTAGCTAAAATCTTGCTAGATCAAGAAATCGACACATTGACCGATGATACAATCTACCGTACAGCATGGGAATTGGCTGATTATTCCAATTTTGACAGCGTTCAACATGCATTAGAAATTAACTGACATTAAAAACCAAGTCAATCGACTTGGTTTATTTTTTTATTCAAAGAGCGGATTGCCGACCGCTTGATATTTTGAAGGGTTCGAATGCTGCAATTCATATCATAGGCGATTACGTTCCACGGTTTGTCATCTACATAGTAAAGTCTCAAAACAATCGATTCCACCGGATCGTCTAGCTTATCGATGGCTTGAACTAATGTTTCACGTTCGTCATGTAATCGGCTAATCTCATGATCTATATCTTTGCAGCGTTTTTTTGCTTTCTCAATCATCTCTCCCTTAAATCCTGAAATCATACTACCGACTACATTACGCTCGCGTTGCTTAGAGCGTACAAGTATCTCATGATGCTTTAATTTTTTCAATCTTTGCTCAATATTCATCAAGCCCTCCTACAATTTTTGTTTTTTCGAAAGTAACAGATGCTCTGTCTTAATATCATCAAAACTGCGAGTTTGGATATTAAACCTTTTTCGAAATTCTTGATGTAATTTTATCTCTTTTTCAGTTTCTTCAAGATTCTTTGCAATTATGTGACTCATTTTTTGAAAGTCTTCAGCAGTCAGTTGTTGTCTGCTGTCTTTAAACGGATTTCCAAATACTAATTTATAGGCCACTATACAAGATTCCATAAATTCCCAAAAATAATCTTCGGATTTCCTCATTTGGTTTCCTCCAACTAATTCAAAAAATCACCCTCAAAAAAGCAACATATCTTATATTCTGTTTCCTTTTGATAAATAGGCTCAATCGCCATATTCTGCAAGGCTTCAAAGTTATTTTGCAAAAATACAATGCAACATTTTTCCAATATGTTTCTTTTTATCACTTTTTTTAAAAAAATTATAGGCTAAATCCAGCCATTGCTTTATCTTTTTCGTCTTGGTTAATACCAATGTATCGCAAAGTAATGTCTGGTGAAGCATGGTTGAAAATTTCCATCAGTAGAGCCACATTCTGGTCTTTCTTATACATATGATATCCAAACGATTTTCTGAGCGAATGAGTACCAATCCTTTTTAGACCACAAGCTTTAGCGCACTTATTAAGGATTTTCCAAGCCTGTTCTCTACCAATCGGACGTTTCTTCCCATCTTTATCTCTCTTGTTGCTTTCAAAAAGATAGTCATATGGTTTTAAACCTTTAGCTTTGATATATTTATCAATCTGTTTCCTCAAATAATCATTAATATAAAATTGCTTCGGTTTACCAGTCTTTTGCTCAATTATGACTACATGTGTATCTAACACCTCTCGAACCTTTAATTTTAACAAATCGCTGATTCGCAATCCTGAATTTAACCCAAAGACAAAGAGCAGAAAATTCCTCGGATTCCAACTTTCCATAAAATCCTTCATCCGCTCAATGTCGTCCTTATCTCGTATCGGCTCAACAGTTTTCATTGCATTCCTCCTCGTAAAATAAGTTTATGGGGATTTTTCAATCCCAAATTTTTAATGAGTGTAATAATGTTAACTTGAC
>NZ_ALMY01000013.1 GCF_000440115.1 Streptococcus suis YS56
AGGTAGATACCAAGTTTAAAGCAGTTATTTCCGGAGACAAAAGGAGAGAAGAAAGTTTTCATGCGTATGGCGTGGTATCCTAGTGCCAAACCTTGAAAATTGACTGGTTTTCTGCTACAATATATTATTGACTAAAACTGAAATAGGATGAATGATATGGTAACAAATGTACTTCGTTCTCTCATTGAAAATGATAAGGGAGAGCTAAGAAAACTTGAGAAAATGGCAGACAAGGTCTTCTCGTATGCCGATGAAATGGAAGCGCTGACTGATGAACAGTTGCAAGCTAAGACAGCAGAATTTAAGGAGCGATACAATAACGGTGAATCCCTCGACGATCTTTTGTACGAAGCATATGCGGTAGTCCGTGAAGGAGCTCGTCGCGTATTGGGCCTCTATCCCTACAAGGTTCAGGTTATGGGAGGAATCGTTCTTCACAACGGTGACGTTCCGGAAATGCGTACAGGTGAAGGTAAAACTCTGACTGCAACGATGCCTGTTTATTTGAATGCCTTGTCTGGTCAAGGTGTTCACGTAGTGACGGTTAACGAGTATCTTTCTACTCGTGATGCGACTGAAATGGGTGAATTGTACTCATGGCTTGGTCTTTCAGTTGGGATCAACTTAGCTGCTAAATCACCCTTGGAAAAACGTGAGGCCTATAACTGCGATATTACTTATTCGACCAACTCAGAGATTGGTTTTGACTACCTCCGAGACAATATGGTTGTTCGCGCAGAAGACATGGTTCAACGTCCTCTCAATTACGCCTTGGTCGATGAAGTTGACTCAATCTTGATTGACGAAGCTCGTACGCCGTTGATTGTATCTGGTGCACAAGGTTCTGAAACAAACCAGTTGTATTTCTTGGCAGATAATCTTGTTAAATCTTTGACAACAGAAGATTACATCATTGACATTCCATCTAAAACGATTGGTCTGTCTGATTCAGGTATTGACAAGGCAGAGAAATTCTTCAAGTTAGATAACCTTTACGATATTGAAAATGTAGCCATTACCCATTTCTTGGATAATGCACTTCGTGCCAACTACATCATGACCTATGATATTGACTATCTGGTCAATGAAGACCAAGAGGTTATGATTATCGATCCATTTACAGGTCGTACGATGGAAGGTCGTCGTTATTCTGATGGACTTCACCAAGCCATCGAAGCTAAGGAAGGTGTACCGGTTCAAAACGAGTCTAAGACAAGTGCCTCTATTACCTACCAAAACCTTTTCCGTATGTATAAAAAATTATCAGGGATGACGGGTACTGGTAAAACAGAAGAGGAAGAATTCCGTGAAATCTACAACATCCGTGTTGTACCAATCCCAACCAACCGCCCAATCGCGCGTGTTGACCACGAAGATTTACTCTATCCAAGTCTAGAATACAAATTCAATGCCGTTATTGCTGATGTGAAGAGACGCTATGAGAAAGGGCAACCTGTCTTGGTCGGTACAGTTGCGGTTGAAACTTCTGATTTGATTTCTCAAAAATTGGTAGCTGCAGGTGTCCCTCACGAAGTATTGAATGCTAAAAACCACTATCGTGAAGCGCAGATTATTATGAATGCTGGTCAGCGTGGTGCGGTCACTATTGCGACCAACATGGCGGGACGCGGTACCGATATTAAGTTAGGTCCAGGTGTACGTGAACTTGGTGGGTTATGTGTTATTGGTACTGAGCGCCATGAAAGTCGTCGTATTGATAACCAACTTCGTGGACGTTCAGGTCGTCAAGGTGACCCAGGTGAATCACAATTCTATCTATCTCTTGAAGATGACTTGATGAAACGCTTTGGTTCAGAACGCATCAAAGTATTTATGGAGCGTATGAATCTAACAGAAGAAGAGTCTGTTATCAAGTCTAAAATGTTGACACGTCAAGTTGAATCTGCCCAGAAGCGTGTGGAAGGGAACAACTACGACTCACGTAAACAAGTCCTTCAATATGACGATGTGATGCGTGAGCAACGTGAAATCATCTATCGCCAACGCCAGGATGTTATTACTGCTGACCGTGATTTGGCTCCTGAAATCAAAGCGATGATGAAACGGACGATTGAACGCCAAGTTGCTGGTCACTTCCTTGGTTCGAAAGATGAAGCTATTGATGGAATTATCAAATTTGCGCATGCAAATCTCGTTGAAGATGATACCTTGAGTAAAGCTACTTTTGAAGCAATGAATCAGAAAGAGATTGTCGAAGAGCTCTATGAGCGTGCCTTGAGAGTCTATGATTCGCAAGTGAAAAAATTACGCGATGAAGAACGTGTACGCGAATTCCAGAAAGTTCTTATCCTTCGTGTTGTGGATAACAAGTGGACAGACCATATTGATGCCTTGGATCAATTGCGTAATGCAGTCAGTCTTCGTGGATACGCTCAAAACAATCCAATCGTTGAATATCAATCAGAAGCATTTACTATGTTCAACGATATGATTGGGGCTATCGAGTTTGAAGTAACCCGCTTGATGATGAAGGCGCAAATTCATGACAATATTGAGCGTGAGCGTACAAGTCAAGAAGCACATACGACAGCTGTTAAGAATATTATGCCGAGCCAATCGCATGCAATTCAGGAGAATGTATCTTTTGAAGGTGTTGATCGTAACGATCCATGCCCATGCCAATCTGGCAAGAAATTTAAAAATTGTCACGGCCGTAAATAGGAATGACGCGTGGACTGGACGGCTGTCCAGTCCTTTTGCAATTTTTAGACAAGTCACTAGAGTCAGTTCGTTTATTTTAATAAATAAAATGACTATGCAAAAGGAGACCGATTAATGATAGTAGGACATGGCATTGACCTTCAGGAGATGGAGGCGATTGAAAGTGCCAGAATCAAACACCAAGGGTTTCCCAAAAAGATTCTCACAGAGAAAGAATTTGAACGGTATCAAAGTCTGTCTGGTCGCCGTCAGTTAGAATATTTAGCTGGACGTTGGTCAGCCAAAGAAGCGCTGACCAAGGCCTTGGGAACAGGTATTGGTAAGATAGGATTTCATGATATTGAAATTCTGAACACCAGCAAAGGAGTTCCCTATGTGACGAAGAGTCCCTTTGATGGGAATATTTGGCTCAGCATTAGCCATTCAGGAAATTTTGTACAAGCTAGTGTGATTTTGGAGGAGAAAGATGATTGAAAGTGAACATCGACCCACGCAAATTCGGGTTAACTTAGATGCGATTGCGGAAAATTTCGAGCAAGTAATGACCAACTTGCCCCCGAAGACCGAAGCGTTTGCTGTTGTTAAGGCGAATGCTTATGGTCATGGAGCTGTTGCGGTAGCGAAAAAGTTATCCAGTCAAGCAGCTGGTTTTTGTGTTTCGAATTTGGATGAAGCATTAGAGCTACGTAAAGCAGGTATCGAGCATCCTATCTTGATTTTAGGAGTGGTTCCTGTACGTTTTTTACCAGTAGCTCATCAACTCAATATCAGTGTGACAGTTGCCAGTCTGGACTGGTTGCAAGATGCAAAAGACTTAGAGGCGGATTTATCTGGTCTAACTGTCCATCTTAAGCTAGATACTGGTATGGGGCGGATTGGTTTTAGAAAAATAGCCGATTTGCTACAAGCGATTGCTATCCTTGAAGAATTAGAGTATGACATCGAAGGAGTCTATACTCATTTTGCTACTGCGGATGAGGTTGATCAGGCGCACTTCGAGAGTCAACTGTCTGTTTTTAAAGAATTTTTGGATGTTCTACCAATTACTCCGCGCTGGATTCATGCCAGCAATTCAGCAACAAGTATTTGGCATGCTGATACAGTATTTAACCTGGTTCGTTTGGGAAACATTCTTTATGGACTTAATCCAAGTGGACGAGTACTAAAACTCCCGTTCGAGGTTCAACCAGCCTTATCTCTCGTATCTGAAATTGTTCATGTAAAGCAGGTTGAAGCTGGCACAACAATTGGCTACGGAGCTACTTATCACAGCACCGACTCAGAATGGATTGCGACCGTTCCGATAGGATATGCAGATGGTCTCGTACGAAGCTTACAGGGCTTATCAGTCTTAGTCGATGGGCAGGCCTGTGAAATTGTAGGGCGTATTTCGATGGACCAGATCACCATTCGTTTACCTCATGTTTATCCACTTGGTCAAAAAGTCACCCTAATCGGTCAAGATGGAGATAAAACGATCTCTGTTCAGGAGTGGGCTGATCGTATCGGAACCATAAATTACGAGGTGGTTTGTCTTTTGACAGATCGCCTACCTCGAATTTTTGAATAACAGCGATAGTAAAAGTGACGATAATCCACCTCTTTCGCTAGAATAGAAGGGTAAAATATTAGAGAAGTGTCACCTAGATATTGTCTATAATACAAATATCGTCATTTAGTTGACTTTTATTACTTCGATGTAAGAGGAGTGGGAAAGATTCGACTAGGTCAAAAAGAGTTCCCCTCACTTCCAAGCAGTTGGCTCGGGCTAAAATAGTCCACTGGACTGTTGAACCCAATCAACCACTGCGCTGAGATGTTGACACAAATTTTGAGTTTTCGTATAAAAAGCCTAAAAAAATAGCTTAGAATTGCATCGTCAGAAACGTTGATTCTAAGCTATTTTTGTTTATTCAAATTTTAATTGCTACTCAATGAAAATTAAAATCAGACTAGCTCCAAAGGTTTCCCAAACCTTTGGAGCTTGGAGATAGAGTGAACGAAGTTCGTTTCTCCAAGAGCAGATATACGCCTGCTACTTTCTTATTTTATGGTGGCAGGCTGTCAAGCTCCACTGGAGCTTGACACTCATCCAATCAAGTCAACAACGTCTGATTTTGATTTTCGAAGAGTATGAAGAGGGAACTGATCGACCTCGTTGTGATTATTGCTCGTTAAAAAAAGCTTCATAGAGTGCGTGCAGAGCGCGTTTCTTTTCTTCGGTTTTGACAACGAACATAACAGAAACTTCACTGGCTCCCTGTGAAATCATTGCCAAGTTGACGTTTTGTTTAGAGAGGGCGGTGGTAGCGGTAGCTGTTACACCGACATGGCTCTTCATATTTTCACCAACAATCATGATAATAGATAAACCATGTTCGATTTCGGCCTTGTCAACTTCCATTTTCGTATTGAGTTGACGAAGGATTTCTTCTTCCTTAATAGGAGTCAATTCACGCTCACGGACTACGATGGATAAATCGTCAATCCCGGTCGGCATGTGCTCCCAGCGAATATTGAGATCTTCGAGAATTTGCAACACCTTACGACCAAAACCAACTTCACGGTTCATCAAGTATTTGGACAAGTTAATGCTGACAAAACCATCGTCTGCAGCAATACCGACAACAGGAACTGTTTGCTCGGTATGTTTGTGTACAATTCGGGTACCAGGGTGAGTTGGGTTATTGGTGTTTTTGATAACCAATGGAATCCGCCCGCGATAGGCAGGAAGGAGGGCTTCATCGTGGAGGACGGAGAAACCTGCATAAGCTAATTCTCGCATTTCACGATAGGTCAATTCTTTGATTGAATGTGGATTTTTAATGATGCCAGGATGGGCAGCAAAAATACCATCGACATCTGTAAAGTTTTCATAGAGGTCAGCCTTGACCCCGGCAGCAATGATGGAACCTGTAATATCCGATCCACCTCGTGAGAAGGTACAAATCTGGTTATCAACAGTTACACCGAAGAATCCTGGGATAATGAGTACTTCATCTATATCACGAAGCTCTTCGATTTTGTCATAACTTGAAGGCAAAATGCGAGCATTTCCTGGTTCGGAGCTGACGATAATACCAGCTTTTTTAGGATGGACATAGCGTGCAGGCAATCCTCTGTGGGTAAAATATTCGGCAATCAATTTGGCATTATTATCTTCACCAGCTGCTAAGAATGCGTCGTAAAGGAATTCGTTATTATCAATTGGTAGGCTGGCCAAAGAGATGATGCTGTCTGCGATTTTCTTCATGCTGTTAGCTGTGAAACCAAGTTCGTCAACCATTGCTTGATAACGGTTGATGATCCATTCTTGACTGGCAGTCACATCTTTTCCGTTAACATATTCTTTATAATATTTAATCAACGCATCAGTAACTTTAGTATCCTCGGCATTGCGTTTTCCAGGTGCAGACACAACAACAAAGCGACGTTCTGAATCAGATTGAACAATATTGAAAACTTTTTCTAACTGTCCAGCTGAAGCAAGTGAGCTTCCCCCAAATTTAATAACTTTCATTCTCATCTCCTTGGATATTTTTTTCTATTATAGCAGAATGATATGAAATTGTCAGTATGTTCAGACAAATCTTGCCAAGAATTTTATCGAAAAACGAACAAGAGGTAAGCATGAAAATTTCAGAAAAACATTTTTTCTTTCAACTGTGTTACAATTAAAGTAATAGGAGGCGAGTATGGTAAAAGCAATTATTTTCGACATGGATGGTGTACTTTTTGATACAGAAACATTCTATTTTCAACGTCGAGTGAATTTTTTAGCGACAAAAGGTTTATCGGTTGATCATTTGGATCCATCTATATTTGTCGGTGGAAGGGCTAGTCAAATTTGGCAACGGATTTTAGGGGACGATTATGATAACTGGGATGTCCCTGCCTTGGAAGAAGAATATCGTGTGTATAAAGAAAAGCGACCTACCCCTTATGCAGAGAGGATTTTTCCTGAAGTTAAAGCGGTATTGGAGAGACTAACTATCCAAGGTATTCCTGTAGTTTTGGCTTCAAATACCGACCAAGCAGAAATCGAACGTGCTCTACTAGATGCTGGTATACGCTCTCACTTTAGTCATGTTTTCTCAGCGATGGATTGTGAGGCCCCAAAACCAGATCCCGCAGTTTATGTGAAAGCAGCCAGTGCAACAGGAGTGGCTAAATCGGATATTTTAGTATTTGAAGATAGTGCTAAGGGAATTGAAGCGGCTAAAAAAGCAGGATTGACAGTTTGGGCTATTCGAGACCAGCATTATGGAATTGATCAGTCGAAAGCAGATAGATTGGTAGACAATCTTGAAGATGCCTTTGATTTATTGCGATTTTAAGAAATATTATATTGTAGTCCAAGTATTAGTTCTCGGTGAAAAATGGTGTTTCTAGCTCAGAATCCAGTTAAATCTTCCAAAAGTATTAACGTGAAAAAATGAAAGTTGTAAATTAAACTTAGAGCCTATATTTACAGTTCAGACTTGCATATTGAGGTTGTTTTTTCAAAATACAGTCAGTATTTCCCTCAAAAATTGCCTTGATGAGCGAAAAAGCCAAGGGCTTTGCGTGTGAATATAGGTTCTTAGACACGTTATTTTCTAGCATATCTAAATTTTATATTTCGAGGATAGCCCCCCCTCTTTTTCGGACGTCACACTTTCCTTGCTAGAAAAAAAGTGACAATTGTAAAAACTGTGTTACAATGGAAAACAAGAATTTGAAGTTTGATGTTCAAATCTTTTAATAATCAAACTATTTTGAAAGGAGCAAGGGAATGGCCTACCAAACAATTCGTTATGAAGTAATTGATTCCGTAGCAATTCTAACTTTAAACAGACCGGAAGTGGCAAATGGTTTTAATATTCCTATGTGTGAAGAAATCTTAGAAGCAATCCGCCTTGCAGAAGGGGATGCCTCCGTCAAAATTTTACAAATTCAAGCACAGGGTTCCATTTTCTCCGTGGGTGGAGATTTAGTTGAGATGAAACGTGCAGTTGATGATGATGATATTGCTTCTTTGGTAAAAATAGCAGAGCTGGTGAATGATATTTCGTTTGCGATGAAGAAATTGTCTAAAGTGGTCATTATGGTGACAGATGGGGCAGTAGCCGGAGCCGCGGCTAATATGGCGGTGGCAGCTGATTTTGTTATTGCCTCCAGCAAAACAAAATTCATCCAGGCCTTTGTTGGCGTCGGGTTGGCGCCAGATGCGGGTGGTATTTTCCTGCTCAGCCGTGCCATTGGTGCCAATCGTGCTAGTCATTTGGCCATGACAGGAGAAGGTTTGTCTGCGGAGAAAGCCTTAGAATACGGCATTATTTATAAACTGGTTGAGCCAGAAAAGTTGGAAAAAACGGTCCAGCAGGTCCTTAAGAAGCTCATGCGTGGTTCCATCAATTCCTACGTGGCGATTAAGCAACTGGTCTGGGAGAGTCAGTTCAAGGACTGGGAATCTTATCGCCGTTTGGAGTTACAATTGCAGGAAAGTTTGGCCTTCAAAGAAGACTTCAAAGAAGGTGTACGTGCACATGCAGAGCGGAGGAGACCCGCTTTCAAAGGAAAATAATTAGCATTTTCTGAAAAAATATTTGACAATCAAATTATTCTGGAGTATACTTTGACTATCAAAGTAAAGGAGGCCTGTTTTGGAAGATCCAAAAGTAAATGAATATCTGACAGCGATTTTTAATAATGTGTTGGTGATTGAAGAAACAAGTCTGCGTGGTAGCCGATTCAATGATATTTCGATTAAGGAAATGCACACGATTGATGTGATAGGAAGTATTGATGGAGCTACTCCGAGTGATGTTGCTCGGACTTTGATGGTAACCTTAGGTACTGTTACAACTAGCTTGAATAATTTGGAAAGAAAAGGATATGTTGAGCGTATTCGTTCGACCAAAGATCGGCGAGTTGTTCATCTCTATCTGACCAAAAAAGGTCGACTAGTCTATCGTTTGCATCAACGATTTCACAATGAAATGGTTAAGCAGATTACAGATGGTATGGATGATGCAGAGTATCAGGTAATGAAGAAAGGACTCATGAAACTCTATCACTTCTTGGAGGATTTGAAATGAGAAACCATGCTAAAATCAGTCAGGTGGCCCACTATCTTCCGAAGAAGATTGTGACCAATGATGATTTGGCTCAACGAATGGAGACCAGTGATGAGTGGATTCGTAGCCGTACAGGTATCGGTCAACGGCACATTGTTACTGGAGAGACGACGAGTGATTTGGCTAGTCAAGTGGCTAGAAAATTACTGGAAAAGTCTCAGCTAGATGCTAGTGAAATTGACTTCATCATCGTAGCAACGATTACTCCAGATGCTTCAATGCCATCTACGGCAGCTATGGTCCAAGCAGCAATTGGTGCGAAAAAGGCTTTTGCCTATGATCTCGTTGCAGCTTGTTCAGGATTTGTTTTTGCGCTATCAACAGCAGAAAAATTGCTTGCTTCAGGAGTCTATAAGATAGGACTTGTCATTGGAGCTGAGACCCTATCTAGGTCTGTCGACTGGTCGGATCGATCAACGGCTGTTTTATTTGGAGATGGTGCTGGAGGAGTTTTGCTGGAAGCGTGTGAACAACCGAGCTTTTTAGCAGAAATCTTGCGAACGGATGGCAGTCGAGGTGCTAGTCTGACAGCAGGGATAGACCAGAAAGAGACGCCATTCTCGACACAAAGCTGTCAGCAACCCTTTATCCAAATGGAGGGCAGAGCTATATTTGAATTTGCTACGAGGGATGTTACGGCAACCATGGCAGAGCTGCTAGAACAAGCTGATATGACTGTGGATTGTGTTGATTATTTCTTGCTCCATCAGGCCAATATACGTATTCTAGATAAGATGGCTCGTAAATTGGGAGTGGCGCGTGAAAAATTTCCAGCAAATATGGATAAATATGGCAATACCAGCGCAGCAAGTCTTCCCATTCTCTTATCAGAATGTGTAGAGAGCGGGATGTTGCGATTGGATGGAAGCCAGACTGTTCTCATGGCTGGTTTCGGTGGAGGCCTCACATGGGGAACTCTACTCTTACAACTTTAGTTAATTCCTTGCCCTAGGCAAGATTAAAATATTTTATTTTCCAAAAGGAGACACATATCATGGCAGTATTTGAAAAAGTACAGGAAATCATCGTTGAAGAATTGGGTAAGGATGCTGAAGAAGTAACCCTTACAACAACCTTTGAAGATTTGGATGCAGATTCATTGGATCTTTTCCAAGTTATCTCTGAAATCGAAGATGCCTTCGATATTCAAATCGATACTGAAGAAGGTTTGACAACTGTAGGCGATTTGGTTGCCTATGTTGAAGAAAAAACAAAATAATGATTGTTAAGAAAAGTGCTATTTAGCATTTTTCTTAAGCTAAATACTTTGATAATCAAAACATTGAGATATCAAACTATTTTTTGAGTGAGGGGGCAACCCTTCACTTGTTTACCTAATGATTTGATATTCAAATGATTAGGTAAGCAAGAAAAAAAGATGAGGGAATTATGAAGACGAAAATAACAGAATTGCTCGATATTAAGTATCCAATTTTTCAAGGTGGTATGGCTTGGGTAGCTGATGGAGATTTGGCTGGTGCCGTATCTAATGCAGGTGGTCTAGGAATCATCGGTGGAGGAAATGCTCCCAAAGAGGTGGTCAAGGCAAATATTGACAAGGTTAAATCTATCACGGACAAGCCTTTCGGTGTCAATATCATGCTTTTGTCTCCTTTTGCGGATGACATTGTTGACTTGGTCATCGAAGAAGGTGTGAAAGTTGTCACTACAGGAGCAGGAAATCCAGGGAAGTATATGGAACGTCTCCATGCTGCAGGGATTACAGTTATTCCTGTTGTACCAAGTGTAGCCCTTGCGAAACGCATGGAAAAATTAGGGGTAGATGCTGTTATTGCTGAAGGTATGGAAGCCGGAGGCCATATTGGTAAATTGACCACCATGACCTTGGTTCGTCAGGTTGTTGAAGCCGTATCTATTCCTGTTATTGCTGCTGGAGGTATTGCAGATGGTGCAGGTGCAGCGGCAGCATTCATGTTGGGTGCAGAAGCGGTGCAAGTTGGAACTCGTTTTGTAGTAGCTACAGAGTCCAATGCTCATCAGGCTTATAAGGAAAAAGTTTTAAAAGCTAAGGATATTGATACAACTGTATCTGCTTCTATTGTTGGACATCCTGTGAGAGCTATCAAGAATAAGTTGTCATCTGCTTATGCAGCTGCAGAGAAAGATTTCTTGGCAGGTAAAATTTCGGCAGATGCTATTGAGGAATTGGGGGCAGGTGCCCTTCGCAATGCCGTTGTGGACGGCGATGTAGTCAATGGTTCGGTCATGGCCGGTCAGATTGCTGGCTTGGTAACCAAGGAAGAAACCTGTGAAGAGATTTTGAAAGATTTATATTTTGGAGCTGCCAAAGTGATTCGTGAAGAAGCGAGTCGCTGGGCCTCTGTTGGAGAATAAGATGACAAAAACAGCCTTTCTATTTGCAGGTCAAGGGGCTCAGACGCTTGGTATGGCCCGTGACCTCTATGACGCTTATCCCATTGTCAAGGAAACCTACGACCAGGCTAGTCAGATTTTGGGCTATGATGTGCGGGACTTGATTGACCACCAGGAAGACAAGCTCAACCAGACCCGCTATACCCAGCCTGCGATTTTGACAACCTCCCTTGCTATCTATCGTTTGTTGGCAGAAAAGGGGATTAAGCCGGACATGGTAGCTGGTCTGTCCTTGGGAGAATACGCAGCCTTGGTTGCTTCAGGTGCTTTGGCTTTTGAAGATGCGATTGCTCTGATTGCCAAACGGGGTGAGTACATGGAAACGGCTGCACCGACAGGGACTGGTAAGATGGTCGCTATCCTCAATACAGATGTCAGCTTGATAGAAGAAGTCTGTTCGTCAGTTACCTCTGGGATTGTTTCCCCAGCCAACTACAACACACCGGCCCAAATCGTCATCGGAGGCGAGGTGGCTGCTGTGGATGAGGCGGTTGAATTGTTGAAGGAAGCAGGTGTCAAACGCATGATTCCCCTCAATGTATCTGGCCCCTTTCACACGGCTCTCCTGCGACCAGCTTCGGAGCAATTGGCTCAGGCCTTGGAGCAGGTGGAATTTGCAGACTTCCAAGTAGAGTTGGTCGGTAATACGGAAGCCAAGGTCATGAAAAAAGAGGACATCAAGTCCCTCTTGACCCGTCAAGTGATGGAACCAGTCCGTTTTTATGAGTCAATCGCAACCATGCAGGCGGCTGGAGTGACTAAGTTTATCGAAGTCGGTCCAGGCAAGGTCTTGGCAGGTTTTATCAAGAAGATTGACAAGACGGCTGAGGTTGTGACGGTGGAAGATGTAATAAGCCTAGAAAGCTTGTTGAATAGCCAATAAGGAGAAATCATGGAACTTACCAATAAGAATGTGTTTGTAACGGGTTCGAGCCGTGGAATTGGCTTGGCCATTGCCCATAAATTTGCCAGTCTTGGTGCCAATGTGGTGCTGAACGGTCGTGGACAGCTAGGTCAGGACTTGCTGGACAGCTTTTCAAGCTACGGTGTCAAAGTAGTGGCGATTTCAGGAGATATTTCTAGCTCGGCGGATGCCAAACGGATGGTGGCTGAAGCAGTTGAGGCTCTCGGTA
Organism: Streptococcus suis YS56; assembly: GCF_000440115.1. Classification (GTDB taxonomy): domain Bacteria; phylum Bacillota; class Bacilli; order Lactobacillales; family Streptococcaceae; genus Streptococcus; species Streptococcus suis_L. The sequence goes on from NZ_ALMY01000013.1 coordinate 12,329, forward strand.
GCGTCGATATCTTGGTCAACAATGCAGGGATTACCAAAGACGGTATGGCTCTTCGGATGACGGAAGAGGATTTCGAGAGCGTTTTGAGTGTTAACCTAACTGGAACTTTTAACATGACCCAGGCTGTCTTGAAGCCCATGACCAAGGCACGTGAAGGGGCGATTATCAACCTTTCTAGTGTGGTCGGTTTGACAGGAAATGCTGGTCAGGCTAACTATGCTGCTTCTAAGGCAGGTGTCATTGGTTTTACAAAATCCATTGCCCGTGAAGTCGCAGGTCGAAATGTCCGTGTCAATGCAATCGCACCAGGTTTTATCCAGTCAGATATGACGGATGTCCTGTCCGATAAAATCAAAGATGCTATGTTAGGGCAAATTCCTATGAAACGCTTTGGTGCGACAGAAGAAGTAGCTGATGTTGCTGTATTCCTTGCTAAGCAAGAGTACCTGACAGGTCAGGTGATTGCAATTGACGGCGGCTTGACCATGCAGTAATCCAGTCTTCCAGTTTATCTTTTATTACTTCGATGAGTGAAAAGCTCCAGTGGAGGTTTTCAGCCTACCACCTTTGAGTTAAAGAGTGGTAGTTTGAAACTACGTTTCCAGATTTCCAGCTTTAAACAATCTATTGGATTGTTTGAACTCGCTTTGCCGTACTAACGGAGCGTTACTTACTATCGTAAGTACGATTTCCAATCTTCAATAGTCCACTGGACTATTGAAGCTGTCTGCAGCTTGTTGAAATGAACTTTGTTCGTAGTACTAAAAGCAAACTGAAAGACTGCAATAACGCACTGTAAATTCAATGTTGTTTTGTGTGTTATTTTAAGAGAGGTTTGAAAATGACAAAATTAAATCGTGTAGTAGTGACAGGCTATGGTCTGACATCTCCAATCGGAAATACGCCAGAGGAGTTCTGGGATAGTTTGAAAGCAGGGAAAATTGGGATCGGAAAGATTACCAAGTTTGATACCAGTGAATATTCGGTCCATAATGCTGCGGAATTAAAAGATTTTCCTTTTGACAAATATTTCGTTAAAAAGGATACAAATCGCTACGATAATTACTCACTCTATGCACTCTATGCAGCTAAAGAAGCGATTGCTAATGCACAGCTGGATACAGAGACAGTGGATAGTGACCGTTTTGGCGTTATCTTATCAACAGGTATCGGTGGTATTTTGGAAATTGAAGAGCAAGTGGCTCGTATGAACGAAAAGGGACCAAAACGTATTCGTCCCATGGCTCTTCCAAAGGCCTTGCCAAACATGGCTGCTGGAAATATTGCTATGCAGGTCGGTGCAAATGGTGTCTGCAAGTGTGTCATCACAGCCTGTGCTTCGTCAAATGATGCCTTAGGAGAAGCCTTCCGTGAAATCAAGTTTGGTTTCCAAGATGTCATGTTGGCAGGTGGCTCAGAAGCAGCCATTACTCCATTTGCAATCGGTGGCTTCCAAGCATTGACGGCTATGTCTACAACAGATGATCCAAGCCGTGCTTCCATTCCATTTGACAAGGACCGCAATGGTTTTGTTATGGGAGAAGGGGCTGCTGTCTTGGTCTTGGAAAGTTTGGAACACGCAGAAGCACGTGGGGCAACTATCTTGGCTGAAATCGTTGGTTATGGAAATACCTGCGATGCCCACCACATGACTTCTCCACATCCAGAAGGTTTGGGTGCTATTAAGGCCATGAAGTTGGCTATTTCAGAAGCAGGTTTAGAGCCAGCTGACATTGACTACATCAATGCCCATGGCACTTCGACACCGGCTAATGAAAAAGGAGAAAGTCAAGCTATCGTATCGGTCTTCGGCAAGAACACGCCAGTTTCTTCCACCAAGTCCTTCACAGGTCACTTGTTGGGAGCAGCAGGTGCAGTTGAAGCAGCGGCGGTTATTGAAGCTATGCGTCATTCTTACGCACCTAAGACAGCTGGTACGACGGAATTGTCTGATTACATTGAGGCGGATGTCATCTACGGTCAAGGTCGTGACATGGAAATCCGCCATGCCATTTCAAATACATTTGGCTTTGGAGGTCACAACTCGGTGATTGCCTTCAAGCGTTGGGAGGCTTAAGTGAATATTACAGAAATAAAGGATTTGATGAGTCAGTTTGACCAGTCAAGTTTGCGAGAATTTTCATATAGCAATGCTGGGGAAACCTTGCATTTCAGTAAAAATCAGCAGGCGACAGCGGCTCCGACTACAATCGTAGAAGCTCCGCTTGCTCCAGTAGCTCCTGCAAGTCCAGCCCCTGTCCCAGCAGTTGAAATCAGCGAGCCAGCTCCAGCAGAAGCCAGCTCAAGCCCTGTGGCAGAAGGTGCGGTAGTGGAAAGTCCCTTGGTCGGTGTGGCTTATTTGTCACCAGCCCCTGACAAGCCAGCCTTTGTGGCAGTTGGCGATACGGTCAAAAAAGGGCAGACCCTCATGATTATCGAAGCCATGAAGGTCATGAACGAAGTGCCTGCTGACCGTGACGGTGTGGTCACAGAGATTTTGGTGGCCAACCAGGACGTTGTAGAATTTGGACAAGGATTGGTACGCATCAAATGATTGATATTTTGAAAATTAAAGAGGCTCTTCCTCATCGCTATCCGATGCTCTTGGTCGATCGTGTCCTTGAAGTATCGGAAGATGAGATTGTGGCTCTCAAAAATGTGACCATTAACGAGCCCTTCTTCAACGGGCATTTTCCAGACTATCCTGTCATGCCAGGTGTTCTCATCATGGAGGCTTTGGCACAAACCGCAGGTGTCTTGGAGTTGTCTAAGGAAGAAAACAAGGGCAAGCTGGTTTTTTATGCTGGTATGGATAAGGTTAAATTTAAGAAGCAAGTTATACCTGGTGACCAGTTGATTATGACCGCTAAATTTGTCAAACGCCGTGGAACCATTGCGGTCGTTGATGCAAAGGCAGAAGTGGACGGGAAACTGGCTGCGTCGGGGGTGTTGACTTTTGCTATTGGAAACTAAATCAGTTCTCCATTTTATCTTTTATTGCGTCGACGAACGAGGAAACTTCGTTTCCTTATTTCCAACTTCAAATAATTTCATCATTATTTGAACTCGTTTTGCCGAACCCAAGTACTAAAAGTAAAATGAAGAACTGTTATTGATAACCGTTATTTAATATTCTCGCCTTGAGATTGTTATAACAATTATTCTATATTAAAAAGGAGATAGGATTCATCATGTTTGAGAAGATTTTGATTGCCAATCGTGGTGAGATTGCGGTGCGGATTATTCGTGCGGCCAGGGAATTGGGGATTGCGACGGTGGCTGTCTATTCAGAGGCTGACAAGGAAGCTCTCCACACCATGTTGGCAGATGAGGCTGTCTGTATCGGACCTGCTCGTTCGACAGACTCCTATCTCAATATGCAGGCGGTCATCTCGGCGGCTGTTGTGACGGGTGCCCAGGGCATTCACCCAGGCTTTGGATTTTTGAGTGAAAACTCCAAATTTGCCACCCTCTGTGAAGAGGTCGGCATCAAGTTTATCGGTCCTTCTGGGACGGTCATGGATACCATGGGCGATAAAATCAATGCTCGGGCGGAGATGATTAAGGCTCAAGTGCCTGTTATTCCAGGATCAGACGGCGAGGTCTTGACCAGCCAAGAAGCTCTTGAAATCGCTGAAAAGATTGGCTACCCTGTCATGCTCAAGGCATCGGCAGGTGGTGGTGGTAAGGGAATTCGTAAGGTGGAAAAAGCCGAAGACCTAGTGCCTGCCTTCGAATCAGCTTCCAGCGAAGCCAAGGCAGCCTTTGGCAACGGAGCCATGTATATGGAGCGTGTCGTCTATCCAGCCCGCCACATCGAAGTACAGATTTTGGCAGACCAGCACGGTCATGTCATCCATCTGGGAGAACGGGATTGTTCCCTTCAACGCAACAACCAGAAGGTCTTGGAAGAAGCACCGTCGATTGCTATCGGCCAGACCATGCGGGATCGTATCGGTCAGGCAGCGGTACGGGCTGCCCAGTCAGTTGGCTATGAAAATGCAGGAACCATTGAGTTCCTTTTGGACGAAGCCAAGGGCGAATTTTACTTCATGGAAATGAACACACGGGTGCAGGTGGAACATCCAGTTACCGAATTTGTTACTGGTGTGGATATTGTCAAGGAGCAAATCAAGATTGCCGCTGGTCAGGAACTCAGCGTCGGCCAAGAAGATGTGAAGATTACAGGCCATGCCATTGAATGCCGCATCAATGCTGAAAATCCAGCCTTCAACTTCGCCCCAAGTCCAGGTAAGATTTCCAATCTCTACCTGCCAAGCGGTGGCGTTGGTCTGCGTGTGGACTCGGCAGTTTATCCAGGCTACACCATTCCGCCTTACTATGATTCTATGATTGCCAAGGTCATCGTGCATGGGGAAAATCGTTTTGAAGCCCTGATGAAGATGCAGCGAGCCCTCTACGAATTGGAAATTGACGGAGTGGTGACCAATACTGACTTCCAGTTGGACTTGATTTCCGACAAGCGAGTGGTGGCTGGTGATTACGACACCGCCTACCTTATGGAAGAATTTTTACCGCACTATCAAGCAGAATTATAGTCTTTTAGTTTGCTTTTGGTACTCGCTCCAACTATCTGGTGGATAGTTGGAGGTTGGAAATAGAGCGAACAAAGTTCGCATCAACAGCAGCAGGCATAACTCTATGCTTTCTTGTTTCTAGGCATTGACTTGAAACAATCCCCCAGATTGCTTGCACAGTCAATGGACTGTGCAAGGTTGGAGATAATACTTGCAAAGCAAGTCACTTTTAAAAAATCAGGCAAGGCGAGTTCAAACACTCCAGTGGAGTGTTTGAAGTTGGAAATAAGGAAACGAAGTTTCCTCATACGTTGAAGTAATAAAAGAAAAACTAAATGACGATAAAAAAATAAAATAGGAGAGAAGTATGGCTTTGTTTCGCAAAAAGGACAAATATATCCGCATCAATCCCAATCGTTCGCGGATAGAGTCAGCACCTCAAGCAAAGCCAGAGGTGCCAGATGAACTCTTTTCCAAATGTCCAGCTTGTAAGGAAATCCTCTACAAGAAGGACTTGGGACCAGAGAAAACCTGTCAACACTGTTCCTATAATTTTCGGATTACGGCCCAGGAACGCTTGGCTTTGACAGTCGATAAAGGCTCGTTTGAGGAATTGTTTACAGGGATTGAAACCAAAAATCCCTTGGACTTCCCTAATTATTTGGAAAAACTGGCAGCCACCCGTCAAAAGACAGGTTTGGACGAGGCTGTTTTGACAGGAAAGGCGACCATCGGCGGACAACCAGTTGCCCTTGGAATCATGGATTCGCACTTTATCATGGCTTCAATGGGAACGGTGGTCGGTGAGAAAATTACCCGCCTCTTTGAACTGGCTATTGAAGAGAAACTGCCAGTTGTCCTCTTTACCGCATCTGGCGGTGCTCGGATGCAAGAAGGCATTATGAGCCTGATGCAAATGGCTAAGATTTCGGCAGCTGTGAAACGCCATTCCAATGCTGGCCTCTTCTACCTGACGGTCTTGACTGACCCGACAACAGGAGGTGTGACGGCTAGTTTTGCCATGGAAGGCGATATTATCCTGGCTGAGCCACAGACTTTAGTTGGCTTTGCAGGCCGTAGGGTTATTGAGTCAACTGTTCGGGAAAATCTGCCAGACGATTTCCAGAAGGCTGAATTTTTACAAGAACACGGCTTTGTCGATGCCATTGTCAAACGCCAGGACTTGCCAGCGACCATTAGTCGCTTGTTGAGAATGCATGGAGGTGTCAGATGACCAGTGATGTAGCACGTATGATCCGTTTGGCACGTGACCAGGCTCGCCTGACGACCTTGGACTATGCCACACAGCTCTTTGATGACTTTATCGAACTGCACGGCGATCGGAATTTCCGCGATGACGGTGCTGTAGTGGGTGGCATCGGCTTTCTAGCCGATCAGCCGGTGACAGTTATCGGTATCCAAAAAGGGAAGAACCTTCAGGACAACCTCAAACGCAACTTCGGTCAGCCCCACCCAGAAGGCTACCGCAAAGCCCTTCGTCTCATGAAGCAGGCGGAGAAGTTTGGTCGTCCCGTTGTCACCTTTATCAATACCGCTGGAGCCTATCCGGGTGTAGGTGCCGAGGAGCGTGGACAGGGCGAGGCCATTGCCCGCAACCTCATGGAGATGAGCGACCTCAAGGTGCCCATTATCGCCATTATCATCGGTGAGGGAGGTTCTGGTGGAGCCCTTGCCCTAGCAGTCGCAGACCAGGTCTGGATGCTGGAAAACTCCATGTATGCCGTCCTCAGCCCTGAAGGTTTCGCCTCAATCCTCTGGAAAGACGGCAGTCGGGCCATGGAAGCGGCAGAACTCATGAAAATCACTTCTTATGAGTTGGAGAAACTCCAAGTGGTCGATCGGGTGGTTTTGGAAAATGGCAGAGCGACCAAGGAAGTCTTGACTGACATCAAGGACAATCTGGTCAGCCAGTTGGCTCAACTACAAGCCTTGCCACTTGATCAACTACTCGAAAACCGCTATCAACGCTTTAGAAAATACTAGGAAGACCTAGTATTTTTTTGCTAGATTTGATACAATGGATAAAATAGTTATCAGGAGGTTTCCCATGTTAGTAAAAGCAGATCTATCAAACGCAGAAGAATTATTGCCCATTCAACACCGAGCATTTGCAGCCTTGTATGAAACCTATCAGGACCAATACAACCCTGCCATTGAAACTATGGACTACTTCCAATCACGCTTTGCACGACCAAATTGTACCTACTACAAGATTGTCGAGGAAGGTCGGACAGTCGGACTGGTACGAACAACGGTCGCTGAAGATGCAGACCAGGGCTGGCTAGGCTTGATTGGTATTGACCCAGACCACAGAGGAAAAGACTATGGTCACAAGGCCATGTTAGAGTTAGAACAACTTTATCCAACGGTTAGACGCTGGGTGCTCTGTACGGTTTTACAGGAGTCAAAGTTAGTTGCTTTCTACGAAAAACTCGGCTACAAGGCTATCAAAACCGAGCCTGAACAAGAAGGCATGGATATGGTCTATATGGAGAAGTGGATAGGAGATTCAGATGCTTGAACAGTGTCGTAGATACTTGGATTATCAAGGAGTTCATTATTGCAAGCCTGAAAAGGCAGGAGCTTCGGCAAGCGACATGACAGCCTTAAGAAGCTTAGCACAGGCAGCACGTAAGGAGTTTCAGACATTAAGTTTAGCCTTAGCTGAGCAAGTCGGTCCCTTGGTGCCCGAGAGAGTCAGTCAATGGATGAACCAAGCCCAGATTTGCAGACCGCATTTTTGGACCTATTACCGCCTTCCCTCTGCTAGTCCATCGGCCCCAGCTTTCGCCATTCGTCTGTATGGTAAGGGAGTTGAAGCGGGGATTTCAGTAGAAGTTAGCTTCATTGAGCGAAAGAAGGTAGAGACTTCTCTGCTTCAGCAAAACCGTGTGCTGAACTGTCCGATTCAGGCACCGCTTTATTACTGGGTACAGGAGGGACAGGTATTTTATCGCTTGGATGGAACGGAGGAGAATAGGCAGATTTTACTAGAAGCTGTTGAAACGGGACGGGTTCGAAAAGTACTGGTCAAATATGACGTACCATTTGAAACGGTTGAATCCGAAGAGGAACTGCTAGACCGCTTGGTTGGAGGATTTTCCCTACTAGAACCTTATCTGAAGATGACAAAACCCACTGAATGATCAGTGGGTTGACAGTAAACAAGCATTGTCAGGATGTTTGTTTTTTTGTTATATTGACAAATAGTTTGTATTATTGTAAAATTGTACTATATAAACGACACGAAACATTTAATTGATATAATTGTTTGAATATTTGTATGTTGTGTAGCAGTAAAGGAGATTGGTGTGGAGAATGTAAGTCAAGGGATGAAATGGCTTGGTCAAAAATTTTGGATTTTGCTGAGAGTATTTGGTTTCATGGTGCTAGCTGTTCTTCCAGATGCTATTTTAGAAGTGTCTACATCACCAGTAGCTCATTTGGGAATAGCTTTATCCTCCATTGGAGTTATGGTCTTTATGTATTGGAGGGCTGAAAAGAATGGCATTACTATCTGGGATAGAAGTTTTTTAACTTGGAAAGGTCTTGGTTTTGTTGTCTTAACTTTCACAGTGGCTCAGCTATTTAAACACCTTGGCTATTACATTATGGAACTTCAGGGGATTGAAGAAACCAGTAATGATCTTGAATTGACAAAGTTATTAGAAAACATTCCATTTTGGTTAGCCTTTGTAAGAATAGCCTGTCAGGCAGCCATTACCGAGGAGATCATTGTCAGAGGCTATCTGTTCAAAAAGTTTTTTGAAAAGCATAAGATTCTAGGAATTGTAGTATCTGGTTTGATTTTTGCTTTCCTGCATGGACCAACAGATTTGGGATCTTGGATCATTTATGCCAGTCCAGGTTTCTTGCTGGCTTACCTCTACTATAAAACGGATTATCTGATTTATCCTATCGCTGTTCATTTTATCAATAATGCTTGGGCGGTGCTGGCGTTCTATTATTTATAGTTACTGAACAGGATAGAAAGAAGAACGGAGGAAAAAGAGAAAAGTATGGAGCAATTCAGTCAAAAATTGGAATGGATTTGTCGGAAAATCTGGATTTTACTGCTGGCCTTTCTATTGTTACTTCTCGATCATATTCCAATTTCCATATTGGAACAATCAACCTCGCAAGTCGCTCAATGGACTGCAGGCCTATTTTCTATTGCTATTATGGTCTTTATGTGTTGGTTGGCAGAAAGGAAAGGGCTAGCCATTTGGGATAGAAAAATCTTAACTTGGAAGGGTATGGGTATTGTTCTCTTAACCTATAGTGTGGCCCAGTTATTCAAGTATCTCGGGCAGTTTATCATGGACCTTCAAGGGATTGAAGATACCGCTAATCAGATTGGCATTGAAAAGTTGTTACAAACGATACCCTTTTGGTTAGCCTTTGTAAGAATAGCCTGTCAGGCAGCCATTACCGAGGAGATTGTTGTCAGAGGCTATCTATTCAAAAAGTTATTTGAGAAGCACAAGATATTAGGAATTGTAGTATCTGGTTTGATTTTTGCCTTCTTACATGGACCGACAGATTTGGGTTCTTGGATCATTTATGCCAGCCCAGGATTTTTAATGGCTTACCTCTACTACAAGACAGATTACCTCATCTACCCCATGGCAGTGCATTTTATCAATAATGCCTGGTCAGTAGTGGCTTTCTACTATTTTCAATAAGTGAAACGAAAAGACGATTCCGAGTGGAGTCGTCTTTTCGTATGCTTTAGTTGAGTTCAGACTTGTCTGGTAAAAGTATAGCCAGAATGATGTAGGCAGTTAGAAAGGGGAGGTTAGTCACAATGGCCAAGATGATGACCACCAATCGAACATTCTCTAATTTCCAACCGTAGTTTTCATATAGGTCAAAGTAGTCATAAAGACCTGCGATAACGCCAGCCAGTTCACCACGACTTTTGTCCTTATACCATTTCTTTTTCATATTCCTTACCTCTAAGGCTTAATCACGTCTACCCCACCCATGTATGGACGGAGAACTTCTGGAATGGTGACAGAGCCGTCTTCGTTTTGGTAGTTTTCAAGAATGGCAGCTACGGTACGACCAACTGCTAGACCAGAACCGTTGAGGGTATGGAGCAATTTAACCTTGCCGTCAGCAGCATCGCGGTAGCGGATTTGAGCGCGACGGGCTTGAAAATCTTCTGTGTTAGAACAGCTAGAAATTTCACGGTAGGCATTTTGGGCAGGAATCCAGACTTCCAAGTCATAGGTCTTAGCAGCTGAGAAGCCCATATCGCCTGTACAGAGGGCCAAAACGCGGTAAGGCAAGCCCAATTTTTGAAGGATATTTTCTGCGTTTGCCGTCATTTTTTCCAATTCATCATAGGACTGTTCTGGTGTGGCAAATTTGACCATTTCAACCTTGTGGAATTGGTGAAGGCGGATCAGACCACGGGTGTCACGACCAGCAGAACCAGCTTCAGAACGGAAAGATGGGCTCATGGCTGTGAAGTAGATTGGCAGGTCTTTTTCTTCTAAAATCTCGTTGCGGTAGTAGTTGGTCAATGGTACTTCCGCAGTTGGGATGAGGACGAAGTTGGTATCTGCCAACTCAAAAGTATCTTCCTTGAACTTAGGATATTGACCAGTACCGAACATAGAGTCGTGGTTGACCATGTAAGGTGTGATGATTTCCTGATAGCCTTCTGCGATATGCTCGTCCAACATGAAGTTGTAGAGGGCACGCTCCAAACGAGCACCTAAGTTCTTGTAGAAGAGGAAGCGGGCACCAGTTACTTTTGCCCCGCGTTCCCAGTCCAGAATATCGAGGTCCTCACCCAAATCCCAGTGAGCTTTTGGCTCGAAAGTGAATTCACGAGGTGTTCCCCAACGGCGAACCTCCACGTTCTCTTCTTCATCTGCACCAACAGGGACAGAATCGTGCGGCGTATTTGGAAGAACTGCAAGGATGGCGTTCAACTCTTCATCGATTTCCAAGAGCTGGGCATCCAAGTTTTTCACGTCTGCAGACAATTTTTGCATGGCAGCGATTTTGTCATCCGCATTTTCCTTGTTGCGTTTTGCTTGGGCAATTTCCGCAGAAACGGTGTTGCGCTCTGCTTTTAATTCTTCTACAGTAACCAAGATTTCACGGCGCTTTGCATCCAAGTCCTTGATGTCTGCCAAGGTTTCGGCAGCCACACCACGAGTAGCAAGTTTAGCAGCCACTCCGTCAAAATCTGAACGAATGCGTTTCATATCTAACATATATAAGATACCGGACCCTTGAAACAGTCTGGGGACTGCTTCGGATTGGGCGAGTTCAATTCTACCACAACTTTCTTGCAGTAAAACCAAACCTTCCTTTCTATTTTAATAAAAAAACGCACACAGGGAAACTGCTGGAGCGACTTTCACCGCGGTTCCATCCAGCTTCACATGTGTGCACTTTGACTATTTTATTTGTTAACAACGGTAGAATTTCACAACTTTTTCCTATCTGCTCGCAACGACCGCAGACTTTCTGAAAGGAGCTAGAAGCTACTTATCCGTTTCTACTATTATACTTGATTTTCTATTTTTTGGCAAATAGATTTGAAATTTTTTGTCCAATAGTTTGAACCAAGGTAGGTAGTTTGACCACTTTCTCATTGCCAATATGCTCACGGGCAATTTTTAAGATCTTACCTGAGTCCTTAGAAGCAAAGAGAAATTTACCACTGTCTGTAAAGACTTCGAAGTGTCGGCTGACCTTTTTATTGCTCACATTGGCACCGATTTGTTCAATCGATGTCCAAGGAATTTGCACATAATTTTCCACGTTGTTATCTGCATAAAATTCCAAAGCTTGATCACCCAGAAGAAACTTGCCGACAGTACTACCAGCTATGCTGAGATAGGAAACACCTGTTGTGGATAGTTCGACATTTTTATTTAATGATTGTGCCATAGTTACCTCATTTCTTGTTTTATTATACCATAAAACCCCGCATGAGCGGGGTTTGTGAATGGATTACATAATTCCAAGAAGGCGAGCTGCGATACCGAACGCGAACAAGCCAACGATGATGGTGATTGGAGAAACTTTTTTCTTCAACAACCACATACATAGGAATGTAAGAAGCAAGTGCATGAAGCCTGGGATCAAACCATCCAAGTTTTGTTGGAAAGTAGTAACCTTAGTTGGTGTTTGTGACAAACCTTGACCAACCAATTCAAAGGCTTTTTGAATACCTTCAGAACCTTCTGGCAATTTATCCCACTCGATGTAAGCACCTTCTGAAAGTGGAACTTCAGAAACTGTGAAGTTGAAGCCGATAGATACCCAACGTTGAGCAAGTACGGCAAGGATGAACATACCAAGGATAGAAGCACCTTTAGTAATGTCTTGGAGGATACCACCTGACATATCTTTAGTGATTTCTTTACCTGATTTGTAACCAAACTCTTGAGTGTACCAGAGGAAGCTCATACGGATAGCGTTCCATAGACCGAAGAAGAGGATTGGACCAAGGATGTTACCTGATACAGCAAGTGAAGCACCAAGGGCACCAAGGATAGGACGTACTGTAAACCAGAATACTGGGTCACCGATACCAGCAAGAGGTCCCATCATACCGATTTTCACACCTTGGATAGCAGCGTCATCGATGTCAGCACCGTTTGCGCGTTCTTCTTCAAGGGCAAGTGTTACACCGACGATAGGTGCAGCAACGTATGGGTGTGTGTTAAAGAACTCCATGTGGCGCTTAAGAGCCGCAATTTGATCTTCTTTTTTAGTGTAGAGTTTTTTGATGGCTGGAACCATTGTGTAAGCCCAACCCAAGTTTTGCATACGCTCAAAGTTCCATGATGCTTGAAGGAAGGTTGAACGCCAGCAAATCGCTTTACGATCTTTTACTGAAAGTTGAATTTTTTCTGTCATGATTGTGTTCTTCCTTTCTTCTTAGTAGTCTTCTAGGATGTCGCCGATTGGGTCGTTAGAACCAGCTCCGCCACCGTTACCACCTTTTTTAGAAAGGTTGAGGTAGATGAAGGCAAGAGATACACCGATAGCACCAAGTGCGATAAGTGTCAATTGGCTAACTGCAGCAAGTGCGAAACCGATAGCGAAGAATGGCCATACTTCGCGAGTAGCCATCATGTTGATAACCATAGCGAAACCTACGGCAACAACCATACCACCACCGACGTTCATACCACCTGACAACCAAGCTGGCATAGATTCAAGAGCAGCTTGAACAGCTTCAGTTGGGATAGCAAGAAGAAGGGCAGCAGGAACAGCAATACGAAGTCCTTGAAGTGAAAGAGCAATCAAGTGGTAGCGCTCAAGTGCACCGAAGTCACCACGTTCAGCAGCAGCGTCAGCACCGTGTACAAGGGCAACAGATGCTGTACGAACAAGCATTGTAAGGAAAAGACCTGCAACAGCAAGAGGAATAGCAAGACCTTGAGCAACTGAGATCGCAGTTGCAGAGAAGTCACCACCCTTGATCAAGATGATAGCAGCGGCAACAGAAGCAAGGGCAGCATCTGGTGCAATGGCAGCACCGATGTTTGACCAGCCAAGGGCAACGAGTTGGAGAGTTCCTCCAAGCATAACACCAGCTGTAAGGTTACCGGTAACAAGACCGATGAGGGTACAAGCAACGATTGGTTGATGGAATTGGAATTGGTCAAGGACACCTTCCATACCTGCAAGAAAGGCCACAACAACGACCAAAATTGCAGAAATAATTGAAATATCTGACATATTTATAATCCTTTCATATTTCTGATAATCACACAGTGTTAATTAGTTTTTATTTAACATCTGCCTTGTTAATCAATTCAAACAAATCTTTTGGTGAATCATTTGGAACTTTACGAACATCGAATTTGACACCGAGTTCACGCAAGCGTTCAAAGGTAGCTACATCGTCCTTATCCATAGAAAGAACAGTGTTCACCATTGTTTTGCCTGTTGAGTGAGCCATAGAACCAACGTTCAATTCCTTGATTTCTACACCACCTTCGATAGCTTCAAGAGCTTCTTGAGGTGTTTCAAAGAGAATCAAAGCGTGTGTGTTACCGAAGCGAGGATCTTTAGAAACCTCAATCAGTTTCTTGATAGGAACAACGTTTGCTTTAACGTTTCCTGGAGCCGCTTGTTTGATCAGTTGCTTACGAAGCTCGTCTTGAGCAACTGTATCTGAAGCAACGATGATACGATCTGCTTTAGAAGCAGGAGTCCAAGCAGTAGCGACCTGACCATGCAAGAGACGAGTATCGATACGAGCCAAGTTGATTTTCAACTTGCCATCACCGATAACTGTTCCTGGTGGGATAGCTCCCTTAGGTGCTTGTTCAGCACTTGCGGCTGGAGCTGCCTCGGCTGGTTGAAGTTCTTCTGGAAGAACCTTGATACCATCTTTGGCTTCCTTAATAATGTTTGCTGCCACTTTTTCAACACCTGCAGCTGCATCCATTAGACGCTCTGTGTAGGCTTGAATTAGCATTGGCAAGTTCAGTCCAGTGATGATGGCAAATTTGCGGTCTGGACGTTCGCCAGCAACGCGACTTGCTTGGTTAAATGGTGAACCACTCCACAGGTCCGCCAATACCAACACTTCATCATCAGCATCGAATGAGTCGACGGCTGCATTGAGCTTAGCATATAAATCATCTGGACCTTCGCTTGGCATGAAAGTAACAACTTGTACTTTTTCTTGTTCGCCAAAAATCATTTGACCAGACTGATGAATGCCAGCAGCAAATTCACCATGACTTGCAATAATGATTCCAATACTCATTATTGTTCCCCCTAAATTTTTTCTAGTTCCTTTGAAATGTAAAACTAATGAATAGGCTTACATTTTCTTGAACTTGTATATTATAAAACGTTTTCATATCATTTGTCAAGCAGATTTGTGTTAAAAAAAGAAAAAATTTCCGAAAATTTCATATAAAAATTTCAGAAAGCTGGTGATAGATATGTAAAATAACTGAAAAAAACTGCATAAGCAGCCTTTTTCTAGAGGAATAATTTTTCCAATTCTTTTGCAACACCGTCTTCAAGGTTTGTAAATTCAGTCAAGCGGTCTGCGTGAGGTCGTAGGGTATCGCTACAATTTTTCATGGCATAACTGGTACCTGCGAGTTCTAGCATTTCGACGTCATTGTGCTCATCACCAAAAGCAACTAAATCGCTAGGGCTGGCCTGGAAGAGTTCTAAGACATAGCTAAGAGCGGTTGCCTTATTGACACCTTTTGCACAAGTTTCGAGGATATTTAATGGTCCACCCCACGTATTGATTTCTAATTCATCTTTGAAATAGGCATTCATTTCTTTTGCAAGTTCATACTTATCAGTTGCACGAGTTTGCATAAGGATGGAATGAGGATCGCTAGTGATTAACTCAGGTCTGATGAGTGTATCTGGAGTAATCTGTTCAACCCCCATCAGAGCTGGATCAATCTTGTCTAAGTTCTTTTGAGTGATGTAGAATTTATTCTTGTATTCACCGGCAATAAAATCTGCCTCGAATGTTTCTTCTTCTTTTAGAAATTCGAGTAGGTATTTTTTGTCGATTAAAATATTTTGTTCCCATTGCCATTTCTTTCCAGGAATGTGAACTAAAGAACCGTTGAAATTAATCATGGGAGTATCCAGTTCTAGTTGGTGGTAATATTTTTCAGCCATTCGATAGGGGCGGCCTGTGGCGATAAGAACGGTGTGTCCTGCTTGGCGGCCCTTCTTTATAGTTGAGATGGTATAATCAGATAATTGGCTATCATTATTGAGCAATGTGCCGTCCAAATCGATAGCAATGATTTTTTTCTTCATATTTAATGGCATTCCTTTCTAGATTCGTTATACTAGTTTTTAATAGTGAATAGTGTTTAGGTAGTAGCTAGACTGCTGAGAAATTGTTTTATGCGTCAAAGAATAGTACTTGTAGGTAACCATATCTTGAACTAATAATTTCCAGTATAACAAAAGGAGATAATAAAAGCAAAGAAGCAATAAATTTTTTATAGATTGTCCGCAAGGTTTTTAATGTTCGTTATTTACGAATGTTAAAGGATGAAAATAAACAAAATAACGTTTTCAAGATTAAAAAACTTGAAATTATAATGTTTTTTGATTATAATGTTTTTATCGTTCGTAAATTAAAGGAGAAATGAAAAATGGATCAATTTTTTAAATTGAAAGAACACGGAACGACGGTTTCAACAGAAATTATGGCAGGTCTTACGACTTTCTTTGCCATGTCCTATATTTTGTTCGTTAACCCGAGCGTATTGAGTGTGGCAGGTATGCCGACTCAGGCAGTCTTTTTAGCGACAATTATTGCGAGTGCTGTATCAACGCTTGTTATGGGATTATTTGCTAACGTACCTTACGCCTTGGCACCAGGTATGGGGTTGAATGCCTTCTTTACCTATACAGTGGTTATCGGTCTTGGTTTTACTTGGCAAGAAGCTTTGGCAATGGTTTTCCTCTGCGGTTTGTTTAACGTTTTTATTACCGTTACAAAGGTTCGTAAGAGCATTATTAAGGCGATTCCGATTAGCTTGCAACATGCCATCGGTGGAGGTATCGGGGTTTTCGTTGCCTATCTTGGTTTTAAAAACTCTAATTTAATCACCTTCTTGACATCTGGTTCAGATATTATTACTGTAAATGGTGTTGCTCCGGCAGATGCAACAGTCGAAACATTCTCAAATGGTGTTTTCTCTGTTTTTGCAGGTGGAGGTGTTGTCCCGTCTATTTCAACTTTTACTGAACCAAGTGTTCTCTTGACAGTGTTCGGTCTCCTCTTGACAGCTGTTTTGGTTATTAAGAACGTGCGTGGTGCAATTTTGATTGGTATTATTGCAACGACTGTAGCTGGAATTCCAGCAGGTGTTGTAGACCTTTCTACCATTGATTTTGCAAATAACAATATCGGATCTGCCTTTTCAGAGTTGGGTACAACTTTCTTGGCTGCTTTTGGTGGTTTGTCATCTCTCTTTGCGGATTCAAGCCGTCTTCCACTTGTTTTAATGACTATCTTTGCATTCAGTTTGTCAGATACTTTTGATACGCTTGGTACCTTTATCGGTACAGGTCGTAAGACAGGCATCTTCTCAGCAGAAGACGAGTTGGCTCTTGAAAATGGAACTGGTTTCAACTCTAAAATGGACAAGGCTCTCTTTGCAGATGCGATTGGTACTTCAATCGGTGCTCTCTTCGGTACTTCTAACACGACAACCTATGTGGAGTCAGCAGCGGGTATCTCAGCAGGTGGTCGTACAGGTTTGACAGCTGTGACAACTGCGGTCCTCTTCCTCTTATCTATTCTGATTTTGCCTTTCGTAGGCATTGTTCCAGCAGCGGCGACTGCACCAGCCTTGATTATCGTCGGTGTCATGATGGTTTCGTCCTTCCTTGACGTTGATTGGAGCCAGTTTGAAGATGCTCTGCCAGCCTTCTTTGCAGCCTTCTTCATGGCACTTTGCTTCTCAATCTCATACGGTATTGCAGCAGCGTTTATCTTCTATTGCTTGGTAAAAGTTTCGACAGGTAAGGCTAAAGAAATTCATCCAATCCTTTGGGGTGCTACAGCTCTATTTATTCTGAACTTCATCATTCTAGCCATCTTGTAATCTGTTTATTATCCTTGAACTGATCTTCATTTGAAGGTCAGTTTTTTTATTTACGATTAAAATATATGGGAATCAATGTGCTTCAGTTAATAAAATACTGTCTTGAATGTTGTAAATTGCAAACGGACGGAGTTTATTTTTCCATTTCGTCGTTTCTCTGTCTTCTCTTAGTGCCATTTTTACTCCTTGTGACTGTATTTTAAATGGCTGTTCGTTATTGTAAGCAAGATGTCACATACCTAGACATCTGCTGGTTTAATGTCATGATGGGGTGAAAAATTTATCATGTAGTCTTTGGGAGTCACAGGGCATAGAATACCCCCTGAGCTTGGGCTCAGGGGGAGTTTTCTAACTATAATGTTTGAATAGCGAATGAGTTGCCTGATGGATGGTGCGTGCTGTTTCAGCGTTGTTCATAGTGTAGAGATGGATACCAGCCACATCATTGGTCACTAAGTCAACAATTTGATCTACAGCATAGGCTAGGCCAGCTGCACGTAGGGATTCAGGATTATGCTCGTATTTTTCCAAGATGGCCTTGAATTTACGAGGGAGACGGATGTTTTCACAGGTTTTCAAGAGTCGAAGTGCCTGATTCCTGTTGATGATAGGCATAATGCCTGCAATAATCGGCACTTCGATGTCTGCTAAGTGACATTTCTCTTGAAAGTCATAGAAGGCTTCGTTATCGAAGAAGAGTTGAGTTACCAAGCTTGAGCAACCAGCATCCACTTTCTTTTTCAGATTCTTGATGTCAGATACAGAGTTTGGTGACTCAGGATGAACTTCAGGATAACAGGCTCCAATAATGTCAAAATGTGGAGCTTCTTCCTTGATAAAGGAAATCAAGTCAGTTGCATACTGGAAGTCCTCTTTAGGGGGAAGACCTTCAATAATATCGCCACGAAGTGCTAAAATCTGATGCACACCAATTTCATCGAGAGAATGAAGAACGGATCGGACCTTTTCTTTTGTCAAGTAAGCAGCTGGTAAATGGGCAATGGTTGGGATATGTAACTCGTTGTGTACATGGTCAGCCAATTTAACGGTTGTCTCTTCTACGTTCAAATTGTTATTGCTACAAGTCACACTGATAAAATGAGGGGCCAAACCCTGCATCTCATCAAGTGTTAAGAGTATCTTTTCATTGCCTACTTCTGGTTTTGGAGGAAAAATTTCAAATGAGAGACTTGGGGTTTGACCGATCATAAATTAGAGTTCCTTTCTGGCTGCCTTAGCTGCTTGAGTCAAGTGGATAAGACTAGCTTTTGTTTCTGATTCGCCACGAGTCTTGAGTCCGCAGTCTGGGTTAATCCAGACTTTTTCTTTCGGTACTTTAGCAAGGATGGCTTGAATAGTGTGTGCAATTTCATCAACGGCAGGGACACGTGGAGAGTGGATGTCATAGACACCAGGACCTACCTGAGTTTGGAAGTTCTTAGCCTTGAGTTCGTCTAGGATAACAAGATTTGAACGGCTAGCTTCAAAGGAGATAACGTCCGCATCCATATTGTCGATGGCAGGAATGATGTCTGTGAATTCGCTATAACACATATGTGTGTGGATTTGTGTATCTGGTGCAACAGTTGAGTGTACCAAACGGAAGGCAGGAATTGCCCAGTCAAGGTACTCGCTGTACCAGTCGCTACGACGAAGTGGTAATTTTTCACGTAAAGCTGCTTCGTCAATTTGAATAATCTTGATACCCGCTGCTTCAAGGTCGAGAACTTCTTCCTTGATAGCGAGAGCAATTTGAAGAGTTGATTCCTTGACAGAAATGTCTTCACGTGGGAAGGACCAGTTGAGAATGGTTACAGGTCCTGTCAACATTCCTTTGACTGGTTTGTTTGTACGGCTTTGAGCATAGCTAGACCATTTGACAGTAATTGGGTTCAAGCGTGTTACATCACCCCAGATGATTGGTGGTTTTACTCCACGAAGACCATAAGATTGGACCCAACCGTTTTTGCTGAAGAGGTAGCCAGATAGGTTCTCACCGAAGTATTCTACCATGTCGTTGCGTTCAAATTCACCGTGTACCAGTACATCGAAGTCAACTTCTTCCTGCCACTTGATCCAATCATCCGTACGAGCTTCTACAAAAGCATCGTACTCGGCTTCGGTGATTTCTCCACGGCGGAAAGCCAAACGTGTGCTACGGACATCCTTGGTTTGAGGGAAAGAACCGATCGTAGTGGTTGGAAGTAGTGGTAAGTTCAATTTCTCACGTTGGATAGCTTCACGTTCCGCAAAGACTGGGAGACGAGTGTAGTCTGCATCAGTCAAACCTGCCAAGCGGTCTGCAAGGGCTGCATCACGACCAACACGCTCAAGAGCAAAGAGTTCCTTGTTAGCTGTGAGAGCAGCTTCGCCTTGACCATTACGAATAGCATCCAAATCGCGCAACTCGCTCAATTTTTCAACCGCAAAGGCGAAGTGGTTGAGGATAGCCGGCTCAAATACTTCATTAGCAGTTGTAAATGGTACATGAAGAAGGGAACAAGAAGTTGTTAGAACGACATGTTCAGCTGGGATAGCTTCCAAGACAGCCAGGCTCTTTTCATAGTTGTTGCGCCAGATATTTTTACCGTTGACGATACCAGCGTAGAGGGTCTTGTCAGCTGGGAAACCTGTCGCAACAAGTGCAGCTGTTTCCTTACCTTCTACAAAGTCAAGACCGATGGCATCAACAGGTAGGTTTGTCAATTCAGTGTAAATATCACGCACATCGCCAAAGTAGGTTTGGATAAGGACTTGCAAGCCTTTCTTATCAGCCAAGAGAGTTTGGTAGATGTTTAGGAAAAGGGCTTTTTCTTCAGCAGTCAAATCCTTGACCAAGCTAGGCTCGTCTAACTGGATTTTTTCAGCGCCAAGTTTTGCCAATTTTGCAAAGACTTGTCCGTAGGCAGCAACCAAGCTGTTAGCCACATCTTCAGCTTTCACACCTTCTTCAAAATCAGTTAATTGTAAGAGAGTGAATGGACCAATAAGGACTGGACGAGTAGTAATTCCCAGATCCTTTGCTTCTTGGAATTCGTCGAAAATCTTGTGACCAGCTAGTTTGATTTCTGTGTCTTTTTCAATAGCTGGAACGATATAGTGGTAGTTGGTGTTGAACCATTTTTTCATTGGTCTAGCACGAACATCACCCTTGTCTCCTTGATAGCCACGTGCCAAAGCGAAGTATTTTTCAAGGTCTGTCAAGTCTAAGTCCTGAACAGCTTTTGGTACGATGTTGAATAGTACTGCTGCATCCAAAACATTGTCATAGTGGGAGAAGTCGTTGCTTGGGATTTCAGTAATACCTGCTTCTTTAACAATATCCCAGTGCTTAGCACGCAAGTCTTTAGCTGCCGCTAAAAGCTCTTCTTGTGGAATTTCATTTCTAAAGTATTTTTCAGTGATAAATTTTAGTTCACGGTGTTCTCCGATACGTGGGAAGCCGATAATAGTAGTAGTCATGGTTTTTCCTCCAAAAATATTTCTATGCTCTTATCCTAACAGAAATCCAAATACTTGTATAATTGTAAAAAATTAGAGTATGTTATAGTTTTTAACTATATCAGATTTTCGGAATTTCTTTTTTAAAAATCACTTCCATATATAGCCTTCAAAAATTCTTTTTATATCCTAGCTAATCAGCTTCATTTGACTGGCTATAGTTTTTCTTAATGGCTTCATAAATTTTATATATTGGGCAAAGTTGCAAATCCTTGATAGACTAGTACTACTTTTTGAAATTGGAGGAAGTTCTATGAAAAAGAAGTGGCTAACAGGCTTACTTTCTACGGTAGCAGTATTAACCTTGGCAGCTTGCGCAAGTGGTGGCTCATCAAGCACAGCATCAAGCTCTAATGCATCAGCAGACACGGAAACATTTACCTATGCAATCAATGGTGATCCAAGTTCAACCAATCCTATCAATACAAGCGATCGTTGGGGATTGACCTTGACAAACTTTATCTATTCACCGCTCATTCGAGTAGAGGCTGATGGTACCTATGTCAATGAATTGGCAGATTCTTATGAAATTGCCGAAGACGGTCTGAGCATTACTGTAAAACTGCGTCAGGATGTTAAATGGTCTGATGGAGAAAAATTTACTGCTGACGATGTTCTCTTTACATATGAGCAAAAAATCAAAGAAGAAAATGGTGGATCTGATGGTCTATACATCAACGGTCAGCCAGTAAAAGTTGAGAAAGTAGATGATTACACTGTGAAGTTTGTTCTTCCGGCTGTATCAGCACCAGCCTTGGACAATATTGTGACGGAAACCTATATCATTCCTCAGCACGTGTTCAAGGATGAAGCAGATTTTTCTGCTAGTCAGTTGACAGCAACACCTATTGGAACAGGACCTTACAAATTTGTAGAATACAAGCATGGTGAATATATCAAGCTGGCTGCCAATGAATATTACTACAAAGGGAAGGCAGAAATTGACAACCTTGTTCTTCGTATCATTGAAAGTGCAGACACCACAAAAGTAGCACTCCAAACTGGTGAGGTAGATGCTGCCTTTGTGCTCCCTTCTGATATTCAAGATTTGAGCACGGATACCATTACAACCTATGCTTATAGTGAGAACCGTGTTGGTTACCTTGGTCTCAATACCTCAACGGAAGAATTGAAGGATGTAAAAGTTCGTCAAGCCTTGCTTTATGCCTTGAACAAAGAAGAGTTCAACCAAGCAGCTTACTTGGATAAGAAATACTATGAAACTCCATATTCATTCTTACCTGTTGCCAATCCATATGTGACGGAAGATGTTGAGAAATATGAGCAGAATGTCGAAAAAGCTAAACAACTCTTAGCAGAAGCAGGTGTCAGCAACCTGACTGTGAATCTTGGTTACACATCTTCAGATGCAGCCCAAACCTTGCAGGCAACCTTGATTCAACAACAATTGTCAGCGATTGGTGTGACAGTTGAATTGGCAGGTGGGGATTCTACAGCACTCTTTACAGAGTTGAAAAAAGAAGGCTCTACAGCATATGACCTCTTCTTGGGTGGCTATATCATGGGAAATGACCCTGATCAGTATGCTCGTCTGTTCAAAACTGGCGGTGCTTCAAACTACTTCAAATTAGCGTCAAGCGAGGTAGACAGTCTCTTTGACCAAGGTGCTGTTGAATTGGATCAAACAAAACGTGAACAAATCTATGATGATTTGCAAGCGACCTTGGCTGATCAAGCTGCCATCTACCCAATTGTAGATAATAAGAAAGTACTGGCTGTCAACAACCGTGTGAAAAATGTTGAAGAAGCTGGCTTGATTCCAATCTACACATTTGAAGATCCATCTAAATTAACAATTGAATAAACGTCGTGTCTGCTGGTATGACCAGCAAAGAGGAGAAGGAGTGGCAAAAGCTGGAACTCCTCCCCTCTTTTTCGCGTTTTTGGAGGATATATGTTTCGTTATATTATAAAAAGAATTTTACAGGCCATTCCCCTCTTGCTCTTGATTTCTTTTATTGTCTTTTCATTGATTCAATTAGCACCATTTGATGTCATAGATTCGATGACAACGCCCAATATGAGTCAAGAACAGATTGATTTGTTGAAGGTAAAATATGGTTTGGATCAGCCATTTTTAGTTCAATATTTTGTATGGTTGAAGGGGATTGTGACTGGTGATTTAGGTTTTTCGCTATTGACTCAACATTCGATTGGGACAGACTTGGCTGAAAAAATTCCTAATACGATTTCCTTGGTTTTACCAGCCTATGTGACGGCTCTTGTCTTAGCCATTACACTGGGTTTGGTTTCAGCTTCCCAACGTGGTAAATGGGCGGATAAGGTCATCGATGCTTTTGCATCTGTGGGTATTGCGGTACCAACTTTCTGGTTTGCCATGATTTTAATCTATTTCTTTGGTTATAAGTGGCGGGTGTTTCCGTTTATCGGAATGTACACCTTAGGAAAAGAAGGAAATATCCCTGATTTTCTAGCTCATTTTGCCTTACCTTATCTTACGTTGACTATGGCATTTTTACCTGAGTTGATTCGGTTTATTCGAGCATCAGCGATTGTAGAGGTTGAAAAAGATTATGTAACCGTTCAAGAAGCATTCAAAGCCAATCGGTTTGAAATTTTTGGCAAACATGTGGCCCGCAATGTCTTAATTCCTGTCGTGACTCAAGTTGGAATGGCCTTACCGATGTTGGTAACAGGTGCTATTATCACAGAGACTATTTTTGCTTGGCCTGGTGTAGGTCCTTATTTGACAGCGGCTACTAAGAGTTTGGACTATCCAGTGATTATGGCTGTCATGCTTTTGTCTGCGACCTTGGTTATTCTAGGAAATCTCTTATCAGATATTCTCTATGCTGTCGTCGATCCACGTATTTGGAAAGGAGGAGAAGGACAATGATGTTTAAGCAATTAAAGGAGACTTTGAAGAGTTCGCCGCTCTATCTTTTCTCACTTCTTTTTATTCTTTTCTTGATTATTTTATCTCTCATTGCGCCCTTGATTCCTATTGATCCAAATGTAACGGATGTCAGTCAAATGAACCAAGGGCCTAGTGCTGAGCATTGGTTTGGAACCGATCAAGTAGGGCGTGATTACTTTATTCGTGTTATTTATGGAGGACGGATCTCTCTTTTAGTTGGCTTGTTGGCAATGGCTGCATCAGTGACTATTGGAAGTCTGGTTGGCATTACAGCAGGCTATCTGGGAGGAAAATGGGATAATGCTATTATGAGGGTAGTAGATGTGCTGTCATCCATACCTTGGTTGGTCTTGGTGATTGTCCTCAGTGTCTTTTTAAAGCCAGGTTTATCTACGATTATCATTGTGATTGGTGGTTTTTCATGGATGAGTATTGCTAGGATGTTACGGGCTGAAACCTTAAAAGCCAAGGTGGCAGATTATGTTGGCTATGCAGCCTTTATCGGTTTAAAGAAACCACGGATTATTTGGCGGCACATCCTGCCAGCAATCTTACCGACCTTGATTGTAACGGCGTCAACCAGTATTTCGTCAGCCATTATGACTGAATCAGCTCTTAGTTTCTTAGGAATGGGGATTCAACAGCCCTTAGCATCTTGGGGTAGCCTTTTACAAAATGCCCAGTCTACCTTGCAGAGTGCTCCACATATGGCGATCCTACCGGGACTTTTTATTCTATTAACTATTTATTCATTTAACAACATCGGTGATCTGATCCGTGATTGCCTTGAAAGAGAGGTGTACTAATGTCAAAATACTTGGTAGAAATCAGTAACCTCACCATTATCAATCAAAAAAGTAAAGAACAAACCATTCTCGTCAAAGGGATCAATCTCTCCATTCCCAAAGGAAAAATTGTTGGAATTGTTGGAGAATCTGGTTCGGGTAAGAGTTTGACAATGAAATCCTTGATGGGGATCTTACCAAAAGGCTTAGAAGCAAGCTATGATCGATTTGAAATGGATGGAAAGCAAGTTGGTAATCCAAAGGTGTTGCCTTTGTCTATGATTTTTCAAGATCCAATGACCTCTTTGAATCCATTAAGGACCGTTGGTTTTCATTTACGGGAAGTTCTTCGTCGTTTTCAGCCGAAATTGACCAAGGAAGAGCGGGAAGTAGTCATTTTAGAGATGTTGGATAAGGTAGGAATTTCTAATCCAGAACTTCGTCTCAAACAATTTCCATTTGAGTTTTCAGGTGGGATGCGTCAAAGGATCATGATTGCCATGGCCTTATTGACCAAGCCAGACATGTTAATTGCTGATGAACCAACAACGGCATTAGATGTGACGATTCAAGCTCAAATCTTGGCTTTGCTGAAAGAATTGCAAGAGCAATTAGGATTGACAGTTGTCATTGTGAGTCACGATTTTAGTGTCATTGCTGGTATTTGTGATCAGGTCTACGTGATGAGAAATGGTCTGGTGGTGGAACAAGCGCCTGTTGATACGATTTTTGCACAGTCTTTGCATCCCTATACGCAATCTTTGTTGAAAGCGGCCCGCTTAGAAGCAAGTCATGGTCCTGTACCGGCTGATAGTGATGATAGTCAGTTGGTTCAAGTTGGTCCAGAACATTGGGTGAGAAAGGAGGAGAAAAATGGCTAAAGAAGTATTGGTACAAGTTTCAGATGTGAGAAAGACCTATTCCAAGAAGAATTGGTTAGGTCAAGAACAGAGCGTCGATGCTTTAAATGGGGTTGATTTGTCCATTTATAAAGGTGAGACACTCGGTCTGGTTGGTGAATCTGGCAGTGGTAAATCGACACTGTCTAAAATTGTTTTGGGACTGGAAAAAGCAAGTCAGGGACAGGTAGACTTTCCTGGTTTGACAGCTGAGGAACTAAACAGTCAAGCGCTTCAGGTGATCTATCAGGATCCGTACTCCTCCCTCAATCCCTATCTATCAGCTTTAGAACTTGTCAAAGAACCGCTTTATTTGCTACCGAAGAAGGAGGCAGAAGAGAGGGCTTTAGCAATGCTGGAAAGGGTAGGTATACAGGGGGATGCTGTACATAAACGTCCAAAATCTTTTAGTGGAGGTCAACGTCAGCGTATTGGAATCGCTCGGGCAGTTGTATCCCATCCGCAATTTATCGTGTGTGATGAACCGACTTCTGCTCTGGATGTTTCGATTCAGGCAACCATATTGGATTTGCTCAACCAGCTTCAAGAGGATTTAGGCTTAACCTATCTTTTCATTTCTCATGACCTAAATTTGGTGCGGCATTTTGCTGATAGGATTGCAGTCATGTACAAGGGGAGTTTGGTTGAAATTGGACCTGCGCAGGATATTTTTCAAAATCCCCAGCATCCATACACCCGCTATCTGCTACAATCCAACTTGAGTTTAGATCCTCATCAGGCAAGAGAACAATTGCAAGAGTTGTCACAAACAGGGCTCCTAAAGGATTTCGTGACGGTGGGGGAATGGACCCAAGTGGACAAGGAGCATTTTGTATTAAAGGCCACTGATAAATAATTTTTATCGGCCCATAAAACTTCTATATTAGACAGGCTTGGCTGGTCGTGTTACAATGTAAAAAAATCACAGAAAGGAGTTTCTTATGGGAAAAGTCATTATTGGAATTTCAGGAAATGAACAAGAATTTCCAACAAAATCTGGTCGAGTATACGTGACTGTTGCGCGTGAATTGGCAGACAGTGTTCGTCAGGCAGGTGGTGTCCCAATGGTCATCCCGATGGGAACTCCTGACTTAGCCAAGGATTATATCGATATGATTGATAAGTTGATCTTGTCAGGTGGTCAGCATGTGGATCCAAGTTTGTATGGCCAAAAACGTTTGATAGATAGTGATGACTACCTCTTGGAACGTGATGAATTTGAACTGGCTTTGATTGAGGAAGCTCTTCGTCAGGGAAAACCAATTTTTGCAGTCTGCCGAGGGATGCAGTTGCTGAATGTTGCTCTAGGCGGAAGCTTGGAGCAAGAGGTGGCTCATCATTGGCAAGATGGTATTGCGGGGACATCCCATCGTTTACAAGTGAAACCTAAAAGCCGAATCGGTCAACTGTTTGCCCAGGGGAGCCCTATTAATTCCTTCCATCAGCAACGAATCAAAGAATTGGCTCCAGGACTGGTGGCGACAGGTTTGGATCCTAGGGATGGTACGATAGAAGCTTATGAAAGTAGGGGGAACCAAGCTTTGTTTGGTATCCAATGGCATCCAGAATTTTTGTACAATGACTGCAAACAACATAGAAACTTATTTCAGTATCTGGTCGATGTGTTTTAAAGAGGGACTTCCCTCTTTTTATTTTCAATTCTTATAATTGCAAGGGTATTTGTTATAACGAAAAGTTATAACTTTCTATAAAAAAAGTCAATTAGTCAGAAAGAACATTCTGTGTTAAGATAGATACAGTTCTAATTTAAGGAGATCATTTTATGAAATTAAAAAAATTGTTTAGTTTGGCAACAGCTGCTTTATCAGTAGGTGTACTTGCTGCATGTGGTAGCTCGTCTTCTAGCTCTTCATCCGATTCTTCAGCAACAACTGTTCGTGTGGGTGTGATGAGTTTGAGCGATTCTGAGCAAGCTCGTTGGGATAAAGTTCAAAAAATTCTTGGTGATGAAGTGAAATTGGAGTTCACTCAATTTACAGATTACTCACAACCAAACAAGGCAGTTGCTGAAAATGAAGTAGACATCAACGCATTCCAGCACTACAACTTCTTGAACAACTGGAATCAAGAAAATGGTGAAGACTTGGTTGCTATTGCGGATACTTATATCGCACCAATCCGTCTTTACTCAGGTACAGCTGATGGAAAAAACAAGTACACTAAAGTGGAAGAAATTCCAGATGGTGCAGAAATTGCGGTTCCAAACGACCCAACAAACGAAAGTCGTGCTCTTTACCTTCTTCAAGCAGCTGGTTTGATCAAGGTTGGTGTATCCGGTACAGAATTGGCAACAATTGCTGACATTACTGAAAACAAGAAAAACTTGAAGATCACTGAGTTGGATGCAAGCCAAACAGCAAGCTCACTTAGCTCAGTTGATGCAGCGGTTGTAAACAACACATTTGTGTTGGAAGCTGGTTTGGATTACAAGAACGCTCTTTATAAAGAGCAAAAAGATGAAAATTCAAAACAGTGGTACAACTTGATTGCAGCTCGTAGCGATTGGGAAAAATCAGAGCAAGCAGCAGCGATTAAGAAAATTATCGAAGCCTACCACACGGATGAAGTGAAAAAAGTTATTGAAGAGACTTCAGACGGTATGGATGAGCCAGTTTGGTAAAATGTAAATAGGTTGAGGACTGGACAGAATTGTTCAGCCCTCTATCTGTTTTTATAGAGATAAGAAAAAATCTCTTAACCAAAGTCAGAAATGCGGGAAATATTTGATTTTGGTTAGTAGATTTGATTGATTTTCATTGAGTATGAGGAGAAAGTATGGCAGATAGTAAAGTTCAAGCATTTGAAAATGATGCGATTATTCAAACCTATTTTGAAAAGTTGAAGGTCTTGATTTCAAAGAAATCCATTTTTGCTCAGCAGTTTGGTTTGTTGGATGTGGCGACTTATTTGAAAGATATGTTTGAAGAAGCTGGTGCAGAGGTTGTTTTGGATGATAGTTATGCAGCACCCTTTGTCATGGCTAAGTTTACAGCGACAGTCCCAAATGCCAAAACATTGATTTTCTATAACCACTACGATACAGTACCTGCAGATGCCGATCAGGTCTGGGAGAAGGGCAACCCCTTTGAATTGACTATTTCCGATGGCTATATCTATGGTCGCGGGGTAGATGATGATAAGGGGCATATTACAGCTCGTCTGTCAGCCTTGAAAAAATATCTGACTAGACAAAACGGTCATCTACCAGTTAATGTAATCTTTATTATGGAAGGGGCTGAGGAGTCAGCTTCTGTTGACTTGGATAAGTACCTTGCCAAATACAAGGAAGACTTGATTGGAGCTGACTTGCTTGTTTGGGAACAAGGGCATCGCAATAGCCTGCATCAGCTAGAAATTGCTGGGGGAAACAAGGGAATTGTGACCTTTGATCTTCAGGTCAAATCAGCTGACTTGGATATTCATTCTTCCTATGGTGGTATCATTGATTCGGCAAGCTGGTATTTATTATCGGCACTTCAATCCATGCGGGCTGCAGATGGACGCATCTTGGTTGATGGTATTTACGAGCAAGTGCAAGAGCCAAATGAACGTGAATTAGCCTTAGTTGAGGAATTTGCACTGGCTACCAGTCAGTCTGTGACGGATATTTATGGATTAACTCTTCCAACCTTGGTAGAAGATCGTCGTGAGTTCCTGAAACGTTTGTATTTTGAACCGTCAATTACTATTGAAGGCTTGTCAACTGGCTATCTTGGTCAAGGTGTTAAGACCATTATTCCAGCTCAGGCTTCTGCAAAAATGGAAGTTCGTCTGGTGCCTGGTTTGGAGCCACACGATGTTTTGGACAAGATTCGCCAGCATTTGGACAAGCACGGATTTGACAAAGTTGAGGTTATCTTTACTTTGGGGGAAATGAGCTACCGAAGTGATATGTCCCATCCTGCCATTGTCAATGTGATTGAATTGGCTAAAAAATTGACGCCAGAAGGAGTGGCTGTCTTGCCGACTTCACCTGGAACGGGGCCAATGCACACCGTCTTTCATGCTCTAGGTGTGCCGATTGCAGGATTTGGTCTAGGAAATGCCAACAGTCGTGACCATGCCGGTGATGAAAATGTCAGCATCGCTGACTACTATAGCCATGTTGAATTAGTAGAGGAGTTAATTGCAAGTTATGAGTAAGGAAATGATTAAGCTAGATAATATTGATGTAACCTTCCAGCAGAAAAAACGGACCATCGAAGCGGTAAAGGATGTGACCATCCATATCAATCAAGGGGATATTTACGGTATCGTAGGTTATTCTGGTGCTGGGAAATCTACCCTTGTCCGTGTCATCAATCTGTTGCAGGTTCCTACAGCAGGTAAGATTACCATTGATGAGGATGTGATTTATGAGGGGGATCGGGTCACGCTTACCCCTGCTCAACTGCGAAGCAAACGTCGCGAGATTGGGATGATTTTCCAGCATTTCAACCTGATGGCGCAGATGACGGCAGAAGAAAACGTAGCCTTTGCCCTCAAGCATTCTGGCTTGAGTAAACAGGAGAAGAAAGAAAAGGTTGCAAAGTTGTTGGACTTGGTAGGACTTTCTGACCGTGCTGAAAACTATCCAGCTCAGTTGTCTGGTGGTCAAAAGCAACGTGTTGCCATTGCCCGTGCCTTGGCCAATGACCCCAAAATCTTGATTTCTGATGAGTCTACTTCTGCCTTGGATCCGAAAACGACTAAACAGATTTTGGCACTCTTGCAGGAATTGAATGAAAAATTGGGCTTGACCATTGTCATGATTACCCACGAGATGCAGATTGTAAAAGACATTTGTAACCGTGTGGCTGTTATGCAGGATGGTCGCTTGATTGAAGAGGGTTCAGTGTTAGAAATCTTCTCTCATCCAAAAGAAGAATTGACCCAGGATTTCATCAAAACAGCAACAGGAATTGATGAAGCCTTGGTGAAAATTTACCAGCAGGATATTGTTCAGAATTTGCCTGAGAACAGTATTTTGGTGCAACTCAAGTATGCTGGTTCCAACACGGATACGGCCATTGTTAATGATTTGTACAAATTCTATCAAGTATCTGCCAATATTTTGTATGGCAATATTGAGATTTTGGACCATACGCCAGTCGGTGAGATGGTAGTTATTCTCTCTGGCGAGCCTGGTCAGTTGCACAGTGCGATTGCGGCAGTGACGGAGGCGCGTGTGGAAGTGACGATTTTGAAAGGAGCAAACTAGATGTTAGAATGGATTCAAACGAATTTTCCAGATATTTATAAATTGGGCTGGGATGGTCAGACAGGTTGGTTAACACATTTTAATTTGACCCTCTATATGACCTTTGTTTCCTTTGCTTTTGGTGGCTTTATGGGCTTGGTATCTGGTTTGTTCTTGGTATTGACTGGTCCTCGGGGTGTCATTGAAAATAAGACGGTTTATTGGATTTTGGATAAGGTGGCTTCTATTTTCCGTGCCATTCCTTTCATTATTTTATTGGCGGCCATTGCTCCTTTGACAAAAATTATTGTTGGAAAAACGATTGGTACGGAGGCGGCTTTGGTTCCCCTTGCTCTTTCAGTCTTCCCCTTCTTTGCCCGTCAGGTTGAGGTGGTCTTGTCAGAATTGGACCGTGGTGTCATTGAGGCCGCTCAGGCTTCAGGAGCGACTTTCTGGGATATTGTCCTTGTCTATCTGCGTGAGGGTCTGCCTGACTTGATTCGGGTGACGACCTTTGCCCTGGTTTCCTTGGTCGGCTATACTGCCATGGCAGGAGCTATCGGAGCAGGTGGTTTGGGACAAGTTGCCCTTTCCTACGGTTACTTGCGTTACAATGATGATGTGACCTTCCTTGCAACTTTCTTGATCTTGGTCATCATCTTTGCCATTCAGTTTATTGGTGATTTCTTGACCAGAAAGATTAGTCATAGATAACAAGAGAAGAATAGCTATTCGAACTCACGAGATAATATTTGACATTCTTTTAGTGATTCTTTATAATGAAAGCAACCAAATATTTACTGCCACCGGGTAGTCATGCATCAGCATTTTATGAACGTCGTTAGGTCTTAGAAGATGTTCATAGGGTGCTGATTTTTGTATAAAAAAGGAGTAAGAATATGTCACAATTTGTTGTTGATTCATCTTTTTGGAACTTGTTTCCAGATGCAAAAATTGGAGTTCTATTATTGAAAGATTATAAAACGCCATCAGAATCACCAGAAGATTTAGTGAAACTACTGGAAGAAAGTAATGAAATTGCCCAGAAATTTCTTACAGAAGATACTTTTAGTGAAAATGAAGTTATCCAAACGTATCGTCAAGCTTATCAAAAATTCAAAACTAAAAAAGGTGCACGTTCTAGTATTGAAGCACTTTTGAAGCGTTCTGCTAGTGACCGTCCAGTCACAACAATTTCTCCATTAGTGGACATTTATAATGCGGCGAGTTTACGTTTCGGTCTTCCATGTGGTGCTGAAGATTTAGATACATTTGTAGGTAATCTCCAACTAACGGTCACTGAGGGTGGGGATGAATTCTATCTGATTGGAGATGTGGTCAATCAACCAACCTTGCCAGGTGAAGTTTGCTATAAGGATGATAAAGGAGCCGTATGTCGCTGTTTCAACTGGCGTGATGGTGAGCGAACCATGATTACGGATGAGACAAAGAATGCTTTCTTGGTCATGGAGTTGGTCAATTCTGATAGAGTAGAAGATTTGGAAAATGCCCTTGATTTTATCAGTCAACAAGCAGAGAAATTCTTGGGAGTTGTACCAGAAAAATATCTACTAGATTGCGATACGCCTGCAATAGCCTTGTAGGATTTGTCAGCGAGATTGTGTTCTGATAAATAGTGGTCTTTCTAGACAAATGCTGATTTTTCTGCTACAATACTAAGCATGAAAGAAGGTTGTTTCAAAAGCCTGTCTAGCGAGCTTGGGAGAGTGAAAGCCAAGCCAGTCTTGAAATAATTGGCGCTTTCCCAGTCGTGACCATGTCCGACTCAATCAAAATCATACAAATGAAGTAATAAATTAGGGTGGAACCGCGTTCTCAACGCCCCTATGTCTGTTGACAGGGGAAGAGAATGTGGTTCTTTTTCTGTTTTACCAGAGAGGAAAGAGAGGATATGAAGAATTTTTATCTAGTGGATAGCCAAGAATCGCTATTTAACTATCAGCAATTTGTCTCAAAATACGAGGCAAAATGGCATGACTATATCCATTTTCTAAGGAAGGAATATCAAGTTCGTGATTTGCCCCAAGCTCTTATCTGGGCAAATGAAGAAGCCGCAAGAAAATTACTTGGCCAAAGTCCCGTACCAGCCTACACTAATGATATCCGCATGGTCATGACACCAGACTTAGCAGTTTGGAAAAAGATTTACCAGCATCAACTAGATAGCTACGAGAACAGCCCAGACTTGCAGACATTGAGTGCTCACTACAAAGGTTTGTCGGAAAATCATCTGTTGCAAATTATCGGTCATGAGCTGGCGCATTGGTCAGACCTTTTTTTAGATGACTTTGCGGACTATGATGCAAACATCTGGTTTGAAGAGGGCATGGTCGAGTACATCAGCAGACAGTATTTTTTGACAGAAGAAGAGTTTGCTCAAGAGCGGTTCTGTAATCAGCTCTTGGTTGACCTTTTTCAAGAAAAACACGGCTGGCATTCCTTGGATGCTTTTGGGAAATCCACTTACGAAGGAGATTACGCGAGTATTTTTTACGAGTACTGGCGAAGTTTTCTCACCATTGACCAGTTAGTAGAGAAAGTAGGTTCGGTCCAAGCACTTTTTGAAACCTATCATAAATGGGCGCAGTCAGACCAAAGCATTTCGCTACTCAACTGGTTTGTGCAGGAAGAATTATTAGAAAAAGAAATTTAAAAAGAAACAGGAGTAACTTATGTCAAAAAAATTGACTTTTCAAGAAATCATTTTAACCTTACAACAATTTTGGAATGAGCAGGGGTGCTTGCTCATGCAGGCTTATGATACGGAAAAGGGTGCGGGTACCATGAGCCCCTACACTTTCTTGCGTGCGATCGGTCCTGAGCCTTGGAATGCGGCTTATGTTGAGCCATCTCGCCGTCCTGCGGACGGTCGTTACGGGGAAAACCCAAACCGTCTCTATCAGCACCACCAATTCCAAGTGGTTATGAAGCCGTCGCCTTCTAACATCCAAGAACTCTACTTGGAATCTTTGGAGCGTTTGGGCATCAATCCTTTGGAGCACGACATTCGTTTCGTTGAGGACAACTGGGAAAATCCGTCAACAGGTTCAGCAGGTCTGGGCTGGGAAGTCTGGTTGGACGGTATGGAAATCACGCAGTTTACCTACTTCCAACAGGTTGGTGGCTTGGCGACAGGTCCAGTCACAGCCGAAGTAACCTATGGTTTGGAGCGTTTGGCTTCTTACATCCAAGAAGTTGACTCCGTTTATGACATCGAATGGGCAGA
This sequence comes from Streptococcus suis YS56, assembly GCF_000440115.1. Lineage (GTDB taxonomy): Bacteria > Bacillota > Bacilli > Lactobacillales > Streptococcaceae > Streptococcus > Streptococcus suis_L. The sequence goes on from NZ_ALMY01000013.1 coordinate 46,015, forward strand.
CGGCGTTAAATATGGTGAAATCTTTATCCAGCCGGAGTACGAGCATTCAAAATACTCCTTTGAAGTATCAGACCAGGATATGCTCCTTGAAAACTTTACCAAGTTTGAAAAAGAAGCAGAGCGGGCTTTGGAAGAGGGCTTGGTTCACCCAGCCTTTGACTATGTGCTCAAATGCTCTCACACCTTTAACCTGCTCGACGCCCGTGGAGCTGTGTCTGTAACTGAGCGTGCAGGCTACATTGCCCGTATCCGTAACCTTGCTCGTGTCGTTGCCAAGACCTTTGTGGCAGAGCGGAAGAAACTAGGCTTCCCACTCTTAGATGAAGCAACGCGAGCAGAACTGTTGAAGGAGGATGCAGAATAATGACAAAGAATTTACTTGTTGAACTTGGCTTGGAAGAAATTCCTGCCTACATCGTAACCCCAGCCATGCACCAGTTGCGTGACCGCATGGCGACCTTTTTGACAGACAACCGTTTGGCTTTTGACAGCATTGATGTCTTTTCAACGCCACGCCGTTTGGCTGTTCGTGTCCGTGGTTTGGCAGACCAGCAGACTGACTTGACCGAAGATTTCAAGGGTCCTGCTAAGAAGATTGCCTTGGACGCAGACGGAAACTTCACCAAGGCGGCAGAGGGCTTTGTCCGTGGCAAAGGCCTGACGACTGCTGACATCGAATTCCGCGAGATCAAGGGTGAAGAGTATGTCTATGTGACCAAGCACGAAGCTGGTCAGCCAGCTAAGGCAGTTTTGGCGGGTATTCCAGAGGTCCTGAAGGCTATGACCTTCCCGGTCAGCATGAACTGGGCATCCAACAAATTCGCCTACATCCGTCCTGTCCACACCCTGACTGTTCTCTTGGACGACGAGGCATTGGATATGGATTTCTTGGACATTTCGTCAGCTCGTATCAGCCGTGGTCATCGTTTCCTTGGAAATGAAACTGAGATTGCAAGTGCAGATTCTTACGAGGCAGACTTGCGTGCACAGTTTGTCATTACAGACCCCGCAGAGCGTCAACATATGATCGTCGAGCAAATCAAGGCGATCGAGGACAAACATAATGTAACCGTTGAGATTGACCAAGACCTGCTCAATGAAGTTCTCAACTTGGTCGAGTACCCAACCGCCTTCATGGGCTCCTTTGACACCAAGTATTTGGAAGTGCCAGAAGAAGTCTTGGTGACTTCCATGAAAAACCACCAACGTTACTTCGTAGTGCGTGATAAGGCTGGCAAACTCATGCCAAACTTCATTTCCGTCCGCAACGGTAACGACCAGTATATTGATAATGTCATCAAAGGAAATGAAAAAGTTTTGGTGGCTCGTCTGGAAGACGGTGAGTTCTTCTGGCGTGAGGACCAAAAACTCAAGATTGCTGACTTGGTAGAACGATTGAAGGTCGTGACCTTCCATGAGAAAATCGGCTCACTTTACGAGCACATGGAACGTACCAAAGTCATCGCAGAAAAACTGGCTGACTTGGCCGGCTTGTCTGCGGATGAAAAAGCAGATGTGGCACGTGCGGCGGACATCTACAAGTTTGACCTCTTGACAGGTATGGTTGGTGAGTTTGATGAATTGCAAGGGATCATGGGTGAGAAGTATGCCCTTCTTGCAGGGGAAAAACCTGCGGTGGCAGCAGCTATCCGTGAGCATTACCTGCCAAATTCAGCAGAAGGCGAATTGCCTGAAAGCAAGGTCGGTGCGGTCTTGGCACTGGCTGATAAATTCGACACCCTTCTCTCCTTCTTCTCGGTTGGTTTGATTCCATCAGGCTCAAACGACCCTTACGCTCTTCGTCGTGCGACACAAGGTATCGTGCGGATCTTGGAAGCATTTGGTTGGGAAATTCCATTGGATCAGTTGATTGCGGAGCTCTACAGCTTGAACTTTGCCAGCTTGACCTATGACAACCAGCCAGCTGTGATGGACTTTATCCGTGCTCGTGTAGAGAAGATGATGGATAAGGCGATTCCGAAAGACATCCGTGAGGCTGTACTTGCTAGCTCAACCTTTGTGGTCAGACTACAACTGGCAGCCAGCTCTGCTATTTTCCAAAAATCAAAAGAGGCTGACTACAAGGAAGCCGTGGAAAACTTGTCACGTGTCTTCAACTTGGCTGAAAAGGCGGAGGCGACAGCGATTGACGAGGCTCTCTTCGAAAACGACCAGGAAAAAGCCCTTGCTGCTGCGGTGGCAGGCTTGGAGTTGACAGAAGACATGGCGGGTAACTTGGACAAGCTTTTTGCTCTTAGCCCAGTCATCGCAGCCTTCTTCGACAATACCATGGTTATGGCAGATGATGCGGCAATCAAAGCCAACCGTTTGGCTCTACTGAAATCTTTGGCGGATAAGGCAAGTGCAGTGGCCGTCTTCAATCTCTTGAATAGTAAGTAGGAGGCAGACATGGAACAAGCAAAAATCGATCGGATCAATGAATTGGCTAAAAAGAAAAAAGCTGGTACCTTGACACCAGAGGAAAAAGTTGAACAGGCTCAGCTCAGGGAAGAATATATTGAGGGGTATCGTCGAGCAATCCGTCATCATATTGAGGGGATTAAATTGGTTGATGAAGACGGTAACGATGTGACGCCAGAAAAACTCCGTCAAGTCCAACGTGAAAAAGGCTTGCATGGCCGTAGTTTGGATGATCCAAATTCCTAAGAATAAATGATAATAAACAAGGAAAGACTAGGTTTTCTAGTCTTTTTTGTGCTTTTGAGAACATGTATTTACTTGTTTGCTTAGTTTGTAAATGATAAAATAGAGATATAATAGGTTCAGGGAGGATTTGTCATGAAAAAACTGATGTATGCCTTGTTGGTGCTTGCCTATGTTGCAGTTGCTTATTTGTCGGTCTACCTCCTTCCTCACTATTATGTAGGTGCAATTATAGGGGCGGCAGGAGCCAGTCTTGGAGCTAGTTTCAAACAGTTCAAGGAAGTGCGAGCTTGTCCTGACCAACCCTTGTTAGCCTATTTTAAGAGGGATAAGAAAAAGATAAGTAGTTTGTCAGTGGTCCTTCTTGGAATTATCCTTTTTGTCAGCCTTGTGCTGGAATTTAATTGGCAATATGGCATAGCTTTTGTAGTGGCTATCAGCTACGCTATGCTTTGGAATGTTCTTCATATCCAATTCTTACGAAGATACTATTTAAAAAACGCATGAAGAGCTCATGCGTTTTCTTTATATACTTTGTCCAGCTTTTAATTTTTTCATAAAGATGATGGAACTTGGAATCAGGACGATGATACTGCCAATCCAGGCGGCTGGGTTAGCGGCGGCGGTTCCATAAAAACCAAAATACTGCATACCGATGATGGCGACTGCTGCTCGGAAAATCAGTTCCCCAAAGCCTGCTAGTGTTGGGATAAAGCCCTTGCCAAGTCCCTGAATAAAGCTACGAAGAATAAAGAGGGAAGCGACAATCCAGTAACAAGAGCCGTTAATGATGTAGTAAACAAGAGCCAAGTCCAGAACTGTTTGACTGGCATTTGGCAGAAATAGACCAGAAAAGAAACGATTGCCCAAGATGAGAATGACCGCAAATACAATGGCCCAAGCAATGCTGAGGAGTAATGAGTGGCGCACCCCTTCTCGAATACGATCATAGAGCTTGGCACCGTAGTTCTGAGCAGTAAAGGTTGCGATAGCCAAGCCCAGATTAACCATGGGCAGCATAGCCAACTGGTCAGTACGAAGGGCAATGGCCTGGGCGGCGATGGCGTCTGTCCCTAGTTGGTTAACCATAAACTGCAAGGTCATGGCTCCGATGGCGATAATACTGGCTTGAAAACCCATTGGAAAAGCAAGCTGGGCATGTTTCTTGAGATTACCTCTATCCAATTTTAAATCAGCTAGTCCGATATGATAGTGAGGTACCTTGTGGATAATGTAAAAAATAAGAAAGAGGACCGAACAGGCTTGAGCAAGGATAGTTGCAAAGCCAGCTCCGAAAACGCCCCAGTTCATAACTAAGATAAAGAAAAAATCCAGACCGATATTGATAAAACAAGCGATAACTAGAGCCAGTAGAGGTGTTTTAGAGTTGCCGAGACTGCGTAGGGCTGAAGACAGGAAATTATAAAAAATAGTAAAGGTCAATCCTCCAAACATGGCCGTTAGAAAGGCATGGGAGTGGTCGATGATACTCACAGGCGTTTGCATTAAGACCAAGATAGGTTTCAAAAATGCTAAGGCTGTGACTGTTAGTAAAAGGCTGATGAGGGAAGCGTAGAAGAGTCCGTGGATAAAAGATTTTTTAAGCCCCTCTAAGTCACCAGCTCCAAAGCGTTGGGCAGAAATAATGGTTAATCCATTGGTAACACCTTGGGCAAAACCGATGATTAAAAAAATCAGGCTAGCTGTCGAACCGACGCTTGCAAAGGCATCCTTTCCCAAAGTATGTCCCACAATCATGGAATCAGCAAAATTATAGGCCAGTTGAAAAAAAGATCCAATCAACAAGGGAATAGCGAATTGTAAGATAACCGCAATCGGTTTTCCTTTGGTTAAATCATTCATAACGTCTCCTTTTGACAGATGATAAGCCCACTAGATAAATGATAGTCTAGTAGGCTTTCTAGGGATAAAATATTTCTCTTGAAAACGGAGTATAGGGCGTAAATTTGTTATTTAATTTGTCAGCTCTTCAAAATGATCGACAGTATTATGGTCTGTTACTGCTAAGATGAGTTCGTCAGATTTGAAGACATAGTCAGGAGTCAGTTGGATGTTTAATTCCTGATTTTCGCCACTTCGGTAACCGATAATATTGAGTTTATAATGTTGGCGGAGTTTTAATTCGCCAAGTGTTTTGCCAATCCATTTTACTGGCGGGTGAAACTCGACAATGGAAACATTGCCTTCGAGCTCAAAGAGGCTGGTTGTGTCGCGGTGGAGTAATTGTTTTGCTAGGGAAATACCAGTTTCGCGTTCGGGGGAAATAACCTTGTCAGCACCAACTCGGAGAAGGACTTCTTTCGCAGTTGTTCCTTTGACTTTGGCAATGACCATAGGAACGCCTAGGACCTTGCTATGCATAACAGCAAGAACACTGGATTCCAAGTTTTCGCCAGTAGCTACAACAACAGCATCGCAGTTACCGATTCCTGCTGCACGTAAGAGCGAGCGATCGGTGATGTCTCCGACAATACCGCGCGTGAGAATAGGTTCTAGATGATTGATACGTTGCTCATGATTATCAATAGCAATGATATTGCAATCGTAATTGTGTAATGTTTTTGCAATGGTAGTACCAAAAACTCCCAGACCGAGAATTCCGATAGTATAGTTTGGCATGATTTCTCCTTTTAGACAAGCATAGATGATTTTGCGTATTGAAGACTTTCGGTTTTAGATAATTTTCGAACAGAAAGGCTTGCGAGAATAGAAAGTGGACCGATACGGCCGAAGAACATGAGTGCCATAATGACTGCTTGACCGGCCATGGTTAGACTTGGAGTCAGATTGGCCGTAACACCTACAGTGGCTAGTGCTGACATGACCTCGAACATTAAAAATAGAAGTGGTTGTCGGTCATCTGTTAGGGCAAGTGCGAAGAGCCCGATGATGAACATGAGAAGGAAGACTGAGAATGTCGCAAAAGCTTTGCGGATGCTGAGGTTATCGATGGTTCGACCCATAAAGTTGGTATGAGGGAGACCGAGAATCTCGCTACGAGCATAGAGCACTAAGGTTAGGAAGGCGGTTATTTTAATACCGCCGGCTGTTCCACCTGGGGCTCCGCCAAGCATCATCTGAAAGATATAGAGCAAGAGGGTGATTGGTTCAGCCTTCGTGTAGTCGATACTGGCAAAACCAGCGGTTCGCATGGTGACCGTCTGGAAAAAGCTGGCCAATAATTTATGGCCAAATGATAGTTGCCCGATAGTAGAAGGGTTGTTCCATTCGGTGAGTAAGGTTGTCAGAGTTCCGAGGGTTAGTATAATGGCTGTTAGGCCTAGAACAATCTTTGTATGGAACCCTAGTTTTCGTAGGCTACGTTTTTGCCCGATTTGTGTTTGAAGGTCAAACCAAACCGAGAATCCAAGCCCCCCCATAATAATGAGACTGGCTAATGTTAGGTTAATCAGAGGATTATCCACATAGCGCATGATGCTAGTTGCACCAAAATTATCAAAACCAGCATTACAAAAGGCTGATATAGCTACGAAAATCGAGGTGAATAAACCTTTCGCCCATCCAAATTCAGGTACAAAATGGAAGGAAAGTAAGAGGGCTCCAAAGGCTTCGACCGCCAAGGTAAAACCAAAAGCCGATTTGAGGAAGCTACGAAAATATTTTGTGTCAGATCGGTTTAGAGCCTCTTGTAAGGTCGCCATATTGATGAAATTCATTTTACGACCACCGCGTAAAGCGAAGAGACCGATGAATCCTATCAAGCTCAAACCACCAATTTGGATTAGCATCATACAGATAATCTGTCCAAAAGTAGAATAGGTTTCAGTAACGGCTTTGGTAAATAGCCCTGTTACACAAACCATGGAGACAGATGTGAAGAGATGATCCCAATAACTTGCTGTAGAGGTGCTAATTTGTGAAATGGGAAGACTTAGTAAAATTGATCCAGTCAGAATCACGAATAAGAAACTGATAATGATTCGCTGACTGGAAGAAAGTTTTATCCTAAATGGTGACATAATTCTACCTTTGCTCAAAAAATAAAAGATGAAGATATTGTAGCACAAAAGAAAGAAAAAGTACGACTAAAACACGCAAAGAACCTGATTTTTTCTCTTCTTGAAAGCTTCATTGTTTTTTTGTTACTATGGATGTTATAAGTGGTGTTTATATGAGGTGGTTCGGGTGGCTCATTTTATTTGTGACAACGGGGTTATGGGGAAATTATTATGGGCAATGAAAAAGTGGTGCGGACCATAAAAAGAATCTCCTTAGTTGACCTAGGGAGATTTATTTCCATTCTGCTAAGACTTGTTGATGATAGTGACGTAAAGGTCCGACCTTTTGGAGGAGGTAGGTAGCAGCCAGTCCGACCAATAAGCCTGATAAAATTCCTGTAAAAGCGAGGATTGGCAGGTAGTTTAGTACATAGAAAGAACGGGCAATGGTAGCAAAAACAAGAAGCTGACCAAGATTGTGCAACATCCCGCCCAGAATAGAAATTCCAATAGGACTGACACGGTTGGGACCGAGTTGCTTGGCTGCAAGCATACCAAGGTAACTCAAACTGGTGCCTGCAAAACCATAAAGAAAGGTGGAAAATGTTCCGCCTAGAAAAGTTGAAATCAGGAGACGGAGTGCGACAACTTTTACAGAATCTCTTGCAGGTAAAGTGAAAATAGCGATTAAGCTAATCAAGTTTCCAAGTCCTAGTTTGGCACCTGGAGCAAAGGCGAAGGGTGGCGTAATCATTCGCTCAATTAAGGAAATAACCACTGCTTGAGCAGCTAACATGGTAATAAAATTAAGGGTTTGTCGTTTGGAATTCATGGAACTGTAATAGAAAACTCTTTCTAGTTGAATATCTATTTTACTATCATACTTGTTTTTATTCACTCTGGCAAGTTTTGTCTGGTGAATATTACTAATTATTGAAGTAACCTTGCCAATTGACAGACAAAGGAGTATAATAGGTCTATGTCATTTGTTTTGAATTTCACAAGGAGGTAAGATTGTGACGAAAAATATTGTGATTGTCGGTGCTGGTTATGCGGGGATTGCTGCGGCGCGACTATTAGGAAAAACTTTTAAGAAAAACGAAGATGTAACTGTTACCTTAATTGATAAGAATTCCTTCCACACCTATATGACAGAGTTGCACGAAGTAGCGGCTGGTCGTGTGGAAGCGAGTGCGATTAAGTATGACCTTCAACGCATCTTTAAAAAATATCCTAAGGTCCAGTTGGTGACGGATAAGGTTGTAGAGATTGACTATGATAAGAAACAAGTCGTAGCAGAGCACCAAACCCTGGATTTTGATTACCTGCTCCTTGCAATGGGAGGTGAAGCAAACGACTTTGGTGTCAAAGGTGTGAAGGAACATGGTTTTACCCTTTGGTCTATCGAGGCTGCCGAACGTTTGCATGATCACATGATTGATGCCTGCTATCGTGCCATGCGTGAGCACGATGAAGCCAAACGTCGTGCCCTTCTGACCTTTACTGTTATCGGTGCTGGTTTCACAGGTATTGAGATGATTGGTGAGTTGATTGATTGGGTACCAATTTTGGCACGTGAGTTCAAGTTGGCTCCAAAAGAATTCTCCCTCAAAGTCGTGGAAGCAACTCCAAATATCTTGGCTATGGTTACTGAAAAAGAGCAAGTCAAGGCACGCAAATACCTTGAGAAAAAAGGTGTGGAGTTGGTGCTTGGTGATGGCGTAGCAAGCGTTCAAGAAGATAGCTTGACACTTTCATCAGGTCGTCAAATTCCTACCTATACCTCTATTTGGACAGCTGGTGTGCAAGCCAATACAGATGCAAGTGAATTTGGCATTGAAAAAGCGCGTGCGGGTCGTTTGGTAGCCAATGAGTTCATGGAAGCGAAAGGCAAGGAAAATGTCTATGTAGCTGGTGACTTGGTTTACTTTGAAGAATCAGAAGGAAAACCAACTCCACAAATTGTTCAAGCAGCTGAGCAAACAGGTCATACGGCAGCAAGCAATATTATTGCAGCCATCAAGGGTGGCGAAAAACACCGCTACAAAGGCAAATACGATGGCTTCATGGTCTCTATCGGTTCGCGTTATGGTGTTGCCTTCTTGATGGATAAATACCATATGTCTGGTTTCTTGGCCATGGCTGTCAAACACATGGTCAACTTGCTTTATTTCTTTACCATTCGCAGTTTCTTCTATATGGGCTCCTATGTTCGCCATGAATTCTTCGATATTAAGAATAAGCGAAATATCTTTGGAGGTCATACTTCTGGAAAAGGCAATCTTCTCTGGTCTGTGCCAATGCGTGTTCTCTATGGTTCCGTATGGCTTTACGAAGGGATTAAGAAAGCCTTTGGTTTATTTGGAACAACTTCATGGTTTGGGGATCAAGTTGTCTTCCCTTTCCCTTGGTTAGCTGATCCAGTATCTGGTGCATCTGCTGCTGAGGCGGTTTCAAGTGCCTCACAAGCGGCAACTGCTGCGGCAGAAGCAGCCGAACCAATCTTTGGTTTGAGCTATGCCTATGGTGAAGCACCGATGGCTGTTTTGGACAAAATGCCTGATTGGTTCGCATCAATCATGGAATTTATGATGCCAAACCAAGAAGTGGCTCTCTTTATGCAGAAATTCATGACTCTTGCTGAAATTGGTATTGGTCTTGCCTTGATCGCTGGTGCATTTGTGTGGATTGTATCTGCAGCAACTGTTGCATTGGTTGTTATGTTTAGCTTGTCAGGTATGTTCTATTGGGTCAATATTTGGTTTATCCCAGCGGCGATTTCATTGATGAATGGTGCGGGTAGAGCCTTCGGTCTAGACTACTGGATCATGCCTTGGTTGGGTCGATTCCTGGATCAAAAGATTTATGGGAAGCCGAAGCATATTTACCGTATCAAGGATAAAAAATAAAGGAAATATAGAAAGTTAGTGGTACATCAAATTTGGAATACCTATCCTGAGATTGAGAGGGGACTTGAAGAGGTAAAATCCATCATCTTATCTGAGATGATGGTCCTGCATCCAGCAGTGACTTCAAAGATTGTTGAATATGTAGAGGCGCCAGGAAAATACCTGCGTGCCGGCCTCTGTCTGCTCTTTGCACAAATGACGGAAGGAAAGATTAGCCGTTCAAAGCTATATTTTGCTGCCCATTTAGAAGTCCTGCATCTGGCGACTCTGATTCATGACGATGTGATTGATGGTGCAGATAAGAGACGGGGTGTTGAAGCAGCCCATCAACAATTTTCAAACCGAATCGCTATTTATACGGGAGACTATCTTCTGGCTTACTCAGGACGCTTGCTTGGGAAAGGACTTCGATTGCAGGAGTTGACGGAGAAAGACTTGGATTTGGGCAATGATAAGCTCCTGGAAATTATTCTTCGTGGAGAGTTGTCTCAGTTGGTCAATCAATTTGATACCCAAATGACGATGAAAGCCTATCTCAAGCAAATTCAAGGGAAAACAGCTTTTTTATTCGGTTTAGCATGTCAGCTGGGCAGCTTTATCTCAGGGCAATCTAAGAAGGACAGTCATTTAGCCTTTCGTGCAGGTCAAGCTCTGGGTATGGCTTTTCAAATCCGAGATGATTTGATTGATTACCGCTTAGATGTTGAAAAGTCGGGTAAGCCCAGATTGCAAGATATTCAAAATGGAATATACACAGCACCACTTTTGTTTGCGATGAGTGAAGATCGTTCTATTCGTCAGCACTTACAGAACTACATTCAAACCCCTAGTCAAGAGGGATTAGATGTGATTATAGATAAGCTATTTGCAACGAATGCCATTGCCAAAACGGAAGGATTGATTGTAGCTTATTTAAATAAAATGGGAAGTCATGTAAACAGACTGAATCGCTTTTCTCTCCAATCATTGGACAGCATTGTCGAAACGGTTTTTAGTCATTATTTTTAAAAAAATATCTAGACTTTTTCTTTAATTAGGTATATCATTATAAATAGAAAAACTATTTAATTTACAAAAGGAGTATTGTTATGAAAACAACTAAAGTTGTCTTGAAAAGTTTGGTCGTTCTAGGTGCGGTATTTGCACTTGCTGCTTGCGGTTCTAAACAAGAATCTACTTCAACTTCATCTTCAACTACAGAAACAGTAGTATTGAAAGATGGTACTTACAAAGCTGAGTCAGGCAAAGACGATTACGGCTATAAAATCGTTCACACTTTGACAGTTAAAGATGGTAAAATCAGCGAGTCTAAGTTTGATTACGAAGCGGAAGATGGTAGCTTGAAGTCTACGAACGAAGAATACAACAAAAACATGAAGGACAAAGCAGGAGTTTCTGCTGGTGAAGCAATTGAACAATTGAATGCTGCTTTGGTTGAAAAGCAAGATATCTCAGCAGTTGAAGTTGTTTCAGGTGCGACCCATACTACAGAAGACTTCAAGAAGTCTACAGAGGCTCTTCTTGCTGCAGCTTCCGAAGGAAATACAGAAACTGTAACTCTTGACTAATTTAGTCAATACCGATAAGACACAGGGGCTTCAAGTCGCAACTGTGTCTTCTTGTTTATATGAGGGAATTCTATTGAAAAAATTGATTCGACTACTTGGGCTGGTACTGTTCACAGTATGCTTAGTAGCTTGTGGACAATCTCAATCAGCAAGTTTACCAGTTGTGAAGACGCCCTTGACACGTAGTGAAAGCTTGCTTCACACTGTTGTACAATTAAGTATCTATCATGAAGACCAAGAAGAAGTGATGGATGAAGCTGTCTCCTATATCAAGGAAATGGAAAGTCTGTTGTCCACAAACTTAGAAGGGGCAGATGTCTATCGTATCAATCAGGCTGCGGGAAAAGAAGCTGTTGAGGTGGATGAACGTACATTTGAAGTGATTGAAACAGCTATTGACATGAGTAAAGAAAGTCAGGGCCTATTTGACATTTCCATTGGAGCTGTGAGCAATCTGTGGAAAATTGGAGATGAGGATGCACGCAAGCCCAGTGATGAAGAAATCAAAGCTGCTCTGCCATTTATCAATTATAAAGATATTACTTTAGATAAGGAGAAGAAGACTGTCTTTATCAAAGAAGGAATGACCTTAGAATTAGGTGCGATTTCTAAAGGGTACATTGCAGATAAGGTTAGAGAATTGTTTGCCAGCAAGGGGATTACGACTGCTATCATTAATCTAGGTGGGAATGTAGTGGTTATGGGGGATTCGCCAACGACACAAAATGGTTGGAATGTTGGAGTTCAAGACCCAGACCAAGTGCGTGGAGCCACAGTTGGTTCTGTACCAGGGACACATGACTCGGTTGTTACTTCAGGTATTTACGAGCGCTTCTTAGAGGTGGACGGTGTTAAATACCACCATATTCTGGATCCAAAAACTGGATATCCTGTGGAAAACGATATTTCAGGTGTGACAGTCTTTTCCAAAACATCTGTCCAGGGAGACGCCTTATCCACAACTCTCTTCTTACTAGGTGTGGAAAAAGGTCTTGACTTTATTAATCAGATGGATGGTGTAGAAGCTGTTTTCATTGATAAGGAGCAAGGCGTTCATCTGAGTGATGGCTTGAAGGAAAGTTTTGAATTAACGAATGAGGAGTATCATCTTGTCAATGAATAAATCAACCAAAGGGCTCAGTTTACCTGTATTTTTAGAATTTGTTGAAATGAAGACCAAGGTAGCAAGTGTTTTTCCGATGACCTTGGGAATCCTTTGGGCTATCTATCGCTATCAAACCTTTAACTGGCTCAATACGCTTTTATTTGTTCTAGCAGTCCTTAGTTTCGATATGTGTACAACCGCCATCAACAATAGCATGGACTACCACAAGGCCAAGGATGAAACCTATCGTCAGGAAAGCAATGTGATTGGAAAATTCTCTCTGGATTTCCGTCAGATGATTGGAATCGTCCTTGCCCTACTAATTTTTTCAGTGATTATTTCATTGGTGCTTGTTTGGCGAACCAGTTGGCTCCTCCTACCGATGGGAGCTCTCTGTTTCCTCATTGGTATCTTTTATACCTTTGGACCTATACCGCTTTCGAGAATGCCACTGGGTGAAGTTTTCTCTGGAGTAACCATGGGATTTGGGATTTTCTTCCTAGCAGTCTTTATCCAAGACCCAGCTGGGCTATTGACCAGTCAAGTGAGCGGTCAGTGGATGACCGTGCAATTCTCTTGGACAAAAATAATAGACATTATTTTCATGTCCCTTCCTTTGGTAACCTTGATTGCCAATATCATGTTGGCCAACAATACCTGTGATGTAGAAGAAGATATTCGCAACCATCGGTATACTCTGGTTTACTATATTGGCAAGAAAAATGCTCTTAAATTGTATTTTTTCTTGGCAAGTTTACCATGGTTGTTGTGGATAATTTACTGCCTGACTGGATTTTTACCTATCTGGGCACTGATCGGTTTAATCGGTGTTTGGCCTGCTTATAAGAGTCTAGAAACATTTTTGAAAAAGCAAGTCAAACGGGAAACCTTTATCGAGGCAGTAAAAAGTTTTGTACTCTATGCGCTGCAATATGTAGTGATACTTGCTTTAGCCCTTATTTTCTAAAAAGGAAAGACACAGTCGTTCATCAGGCTGTGTCTTCTTTGTTATAGTGGTAAAATGAGTTCTTCTTCGTCAGTGCTTTCTCCGCCGACGGATTTGATTTCAATCAACAGGTTATGTGGCAGGCAGACGGAGAGTTCTCCTGGCTGGCTAATCCAGCTGGTCATAACGGCAATTTGGTCTGGGCTATTGTCTTCCTTGACCCGAATGCGTTCGCCATCAACTTCAATGATGTTGTATTGCCCTTCATTGGGATAGTAGGTCTTTTCTTGATGTGGTGTGTCCTTTGATAATTCAAATTGGTCGACCACCTCACCATTGATGCGGACATAGGCAATCGTTTTTGCCTCATTTGTATCTGTTGTCAGATGTGTATAGGTAAAAAATGCTGGAAGAAAGGATAAGATGAGGGTGAATCCGATTAAGATATAATCAAATAATTTGAGTTGTTTGAGAATAGATTTGATTGTCATATACAGTCTATTGTATAGAAAAAAATTTGCTTTGTAAAATCTTGAATGTGGATTACTTTTTTAATTGTCCAACAAAGAGTAGGATGGCTAACATTCCCCAGAATCCAGCTTGCAGTGGCTGGATTTTCCCAGTGAACAGTCCAATGGAAAAGGTTAGGGCAAAGCCTGCAAAGAGAAACCAGATCAGTGGTTTGCGATAAAGATAGATAGCTTTTTGGACAGCATTTGATTCTGGACTGGTAGTTTGCCGGTCGCTATTTAAGAATGGAAGTATAGTGAACAGTAAGAAAAAAATTGATGGATTGTCCCCAGTCAGGTAGCTATGTATATATAGGCTGCAAATTGCTGTATAGGAGAGGACAATCAAAGTGAGTATGAGTTTCGATTTGTCAACGTTCATCTATCTTCCTCCTTTTTGAAATAAATCCGATAAAGAATAGCTAGAGCAAATCCAGCAGGAAGGATGAGGACACGTGGTTTGACATGTTCTAGCCAAATGCCCACGGAATAGGTCAAGGTCATGGCAAATAGGGCAAAGATGGCTTGGATGAGAAAGTAGCGTTTTCCTTCTGATTTTTTATAGGATTTGGTCATCTGAATGGTCGGTAGCATGAGCAAGAAGGAACCACTAATCGGCTCATTGACGAGATAAGAGTAGATGAAGAGGGCAGAAAGTAAACTATAAAAGAGAACGAAAAATCGACAGGTTTGTTTTGGAGTAGGAGGTTTATTCATGGTGTTAGCTCCTTATTTTTTCTTAGTAGTTTCTGCTTCCAGTTTATGCAGATAGGCAAAGGCAGACAGGGCAATGCTAGCAAAGAGACCCATCGTGCCACCGAAGAGGAGAGATTTTGTGTGCAAGATGGAAGCCAGTAGGGGAAGCTTGAGGCTAAAGAGGTCTGCCACTCCAGCAAAAACGGTCGAAAGCAGTGCAACTCCCAGTCCCCAAAGAAGTGGGTTTAGGGGCCGAGCTTGTCTTTCCTCAGGGCTAAGCTCATCCAAGTCATATTGGGGCAAGTCAGCATGGAGGGTCTGCATATTGACTACACCTAGCAAGATAAAGCTAAAGAGAGCAATTGTCATTGGATAATAGGTGGCAACCTCCACAGGATAGCGGATAGCTAGGAAGTAGGCGACAGCATTTCCGAGAGCAAGGAAGTAGAAGTGGTAGATAAAGGCAATCCCCCCAATCTCATCAGCCTTGGTTCGTCGGTACTCGTCTAAAGGACCACGGATGCCATAGAAGTGCCGTATCATATTTTGGAGCCACTTGGGTTCTTCTTTGGAAATAGCAGAGCTGACAGTTAGTTTTTCTGCCTTTTTCATGCGTTTGCGTAACATGATTTCAAGAGCAATGCCCGTGAAAACACCACCTAGACAGGCAGCTAGGAATTTTCGGAGGTCAAATAGCTGGTCGAGAGGGTTGAGCCCCTCCATCCAGGCACCGAAAACAACCACCCAGATGTACATAACGGTAGTGAAATAGAGGGCGAATTTGATACTTGCTCCCTTGAGTTGTTTCTGTTCCTTGCTAGTCAGTTCTTCTACATCTAAACTGTCCACTTGGCTGTGACGCATCTTGGATGTCATATACATACTGGCGGAAAGAGTGGATAGGAGTAGAGCCGTTGGGTAGCCATAGGCAACGACTTCTGGGAAGCGTTTGTATAAGGTAATTGCCAGTAGGGTAAGAGCCATGGTGCCCCAAAAGAGCAGGATAAAGCAGGTATTGCCTAGTCGGAAGGCTTCTTGTTTGCGGTATTCATCTAGGGGACCAGCGATACCGTAAAATCGTTTGATCAATTTATCTTGAAATGTTTCCTTTTTCATAGCTTACTCCTTATCCTCTTCTAATTTTCGACGAATAACTGGCAGCAGGTAAGCTAGTCCAAGGAAATAGATTGTCCCAGCAATTAGCAGTTGCACCCAGAATTTCGCTTGGCTGATAATGTGCAAAATGTCCGCTCCGCTATTGCCCCAAAGCTGAAAGAGGATAAAGAGCGGGATAAAAATAAGGGTAGAGATAAGAGCTTGACGTACATTCTTTTTCATGGTAATTTTTCCTTTCTATTCATTCCAAAAGAGGCTATTGAGATCGGTCTGTAAAGCTTTGGCTAGGTTAATACAGAGGTCTAGCGAGGGATTGTACTTGTTGTTTTCAATCATGTTGATGGTCTGCCTGGATACGCCGATGGCCTTGGCCAAATCCAGCTGGGAAATTCCTAGTAGTAGGCGATAATCTTTGACACGGTTCATGTGCCCTCCTTTCTATGTCAACTATATCTGACACATTTGACTAAAAATGAGAGGATAGGTTGGCTATCCTTTTAAATGATTGTCAATTATATCTGACATACAACTGTAAAAAAATGTGGGAACCCTCCCTGTTGATGTCAATTATATCCGACACTTTTCTGTAATGTTATTATATACCCATCAAGAAAGCTTGTCAACTATATTTGACACATTTTTTGTAAAAAGTTTGCAACAACTTTTTGATTTATTTTGTGGTACAATAAATAAGATATGAGCAAGGAATTTAATCACACTACTGTGCTTTTGCACGAAACAGTAGATATGTTAGACATCAAACCAAATGGAATTTATGTAGATGCTACCTTGGGTGGGGCAGGTCATAGTGAGTACCTTTTGAGTCAGTTGACGGAAGGAGGGCATCTCTATGCCTTTGACCAGGATCAGACGGCCATCGACCATGCCCACATTCGCTTGGCAACCTACATTGAAAAGGGGCAAGTAACCTTCATCAAGGACAATTTTCGCAATCTCAAGACTCGCTTGGCAGAGCTTGGGGTGACAGAGATTGATGGGATTTGTTACGATCTTGGTGTGTCTAGTCCGCAGTTGGATGAGCGGGAGCGTGGCTTTTCTTACAAACAAGATGCTCCGCTTGATATGCGGATGAATCGTGAGGGACATTTGACGGCCTATGATGTGGTCAATAACTATGACTATCATGATTTGGTACGGATTTTCTTTAAATACGGTGAGGATAAATTTTCCAAGCAGATTGCTCGTAAGATTGAACAGGCACGTGCCATCAAACCTATTGAAACGACAACTGAGTTGGCAGAACTGATCAAATCTGCTAAGCCAGCCAAGGAACTTAAGAAGAAGGGCCACCCTGCCAAGCAGATTTTTCAGGCTATTCGGATTGAAGTCAACGATGAATTAGGTGCAGCAGACGAATCTATCCAGCAGGCCATTGACTTATTGGCTTTGGATGGACGGATTTCTGTTATTACTTTCCATTCTTTAGAAGATCGCTTGACCAAACAACTCTTCAAAGAAGCCAGTACGATTGATGTTCCAAAAGGCTTGCCATTTATTCCAGATGACTTGAAGGCGCCACTTGAATTGGTCAATCGTAAGCCTATCTTACCTAGTCAAGAAGAATTAGAGGCAAATAATCGCGCGCATTCAGCCAAACTGCGTGTAGCTAAGAAAGTACATAAATAGGAGAGAGTCTATGTTGCAAGAAAAACGTAGAGAAGCCACTATGCGGGTTATCGGTGATAAAATTAGAACCTTCACACGTGTAGAAAAAGCCTTCTATTCAAGCATCGTATTATCTGGATTAGCCCTTGCCATAGGAATTATCTTTATGCAAACGCGGCTTTTGCAGCTTCAATCTGGGATGGCCAAAGTCAATCAAGATATTAGCCAAAAACAGATTGAAATCAACGATGCAAAGCAAGCTGTCAATGAATTGACACGTTCAGCTCGATTGATGGAAATTGCTGAAAAAGCTGGATTAACTTTTAATAATGACAATATTGGAGTAGCCGAATAATGCCCAGAAGAAATAATAAACTCTTGCGGTATGTCTTGAAAAAACGATATGTTCCGTCAAAAAATCGTCGAAGAGTAGGACAGAGCCTACTTCTTTTGACGGTTTTCGTCTTTTTTCTCTTTTTAATTAACTTTGCCTATATTATCGGAACCGATAGTAAATTTGGGGTGGATTTGTCAGAAAGAGCTGATGCGGTACACCAGCGTGAAGTTACCGTTCAAGCTAAACGGGGGACGATATACGACCGTACAGGAATTCCTATTGCAGAAGATTCAACGACCTATACAGTCTATGCCATCATTGACACAGAATATGTGTCAGAACTGAAAAAAGTTTTGTATGTGCAGTCTTCTCAGTTCAGCAAAGTAGCAGAAATCTTTAAAAAGCATCTCGGAATGGAGACGGCTTATGTTATGGAGCAGCTGAATCAACCTGAACTGAAGCAGGTATACTTTGGGACGTTAGGCAAGAACATCTCCTATAGTACGATGTCTTCAATCCAAGAAGAGATGAAGGCGGCAGGTATTGAAGGGATTGCCTTTAACGCTAGTCCAGGACGGATGTATCCGAATGGAAATTTTGCTTCAATTTTTGTCGGGTTAGCTAATCCGGTTGAAAACAAGGATGGTAGTCATAGTTTACAGGGTGTGAGTGGTTTGGAATATTATCTGAATGATATTCTGGCTGGTCAAGATGGAAAGGTTATCTACGAGAAAGATAGCCAAGGCCGTGTCCTACCTGGAACAGAAAAGGTTGAAACGGAGACAGTAAATGGGCAGGATGTCTATACGACAATTTCAGCCGATCTGCAACGTTCTCTTGAAACCAATATGAATACCTTCTTTGATAACGCCAAAGGGCGATATGCGAATGCAACTTTGGTTTCAGCCAAGACGGGTGAAATACTGGCGACGACCCAAAGGCCAAGCTATGATTCAGATACCAAAGAAGGTCTAGGCCAAGAAGGACTGCTAGAGCGGTCACTCTTATACCAAGAAGCGTTTGAGCCTGGTTCAACAATGAAGGTGCTAACAGTAGCGTCAGCTATCGATAATGGAACCTTTGACCCAAATGCCTATTATACCAATAATGAGTACGTTATCGCAGACGCGAAAATCAATGACTGGACCCTCAATGCAGGTTATTCAGCTGTGACTCTCAATTATGCGCAAGGCTTCTCCCTATCCAGTAACGTTGGGATGACCTTATTGCAGCAACAGATGGGAGATGAAAAATGGCTAAATTACCTCGCTAAATTCCGCTTTGGCTACCCAACGCGTTTTGGTATGGGGGACGAGGCGCCAGGAATGGTACCAGGGGACAACATTGTTTCTATCGCCATGTCATCGTTTGGTCAGGGTATTTCTGCAAACCAGGCACAGATGCTTCGTAGTTTTACCGCCATTGCGAACAACGGTATTATGCTAGAGCCTAAATTCATCTCAGCTCTTTATAATCCTAATACAGATACAGCTAGAGTTTCTTCGAAAGAAGAAGTGGGAAATCCAGTTTCTGAACAAGCTGCCGATGATACACTTCGCTATATGATTAATGTCGGTACGGACCCTGTTTATGGTACGCTCTACTCACATGACTTACAGGGGCCTGCAATTCAAGTTGATGGCTATGACATTGCAGTTAAATCAGGTACGGCGGAAATTGCCAGCGAAGATGGTCAAGGGTATATTAAAGGTGCCTACATCAACTCTGTAGTAGCCATGATCCCTGCTGAGGACCCTGAATTTATCATGTATGTGACCATTCGCCAACCGGAAGTATTAAATGTCCTGTCTTGGCGTGACATTGTCAGTCCTACATTGAAAGAAGCGATGCTGTTGAAAGACAATTTGAATCTGGATTCACCTGCGCCAGCATTGACCCGGGTTGCTAATGAGACAGAGTATCAATTGCCAGACCTCATTGGTAAGGCACCAGGCGAGTCGGCTGAGGAACTTCGCCGTCAATTAGTTCAACCAGTTATCCTTGGAAACGGTGCTGAAATTAAAAAAGTTTCAGTCGAAAAAGGAAGTAACGTAATCGCCAACCAACAGGTTCTACTCCTGACAAATAAATTCGAAGAAATGCCAGACCTGTACGCAATCACCAAAGAGAATATGGATATATTTGCTGAATGGACTGGTATCGAAGTGACCTATAAAGGAACGGGTTCAAAAGTAGTCGACCAAAGTGTAGAGGTTGGTACCGCTTTGAATAAAACCGAGAAAATAACAATAACCTTAGGAGACTAACATGCAATTCGCACTTATGTCGGGATTGGTAGCTTTTCTAGCAACCGTTCTCTTAATCCCACGATTTATTACATTTTATCAAGCCAAACGCATCGAGGGGCAACAGATGCACGAAGATGTGAAACAACATCAGTTTAAGGCAGGTACACCAACAATGGGGGGAACAGTTTTTCTCGTTGTTGCGATTCTTGTCAGCTTGTTGTTTGCAACGGCCTTTCAACTGTTGACGGGTGGTGTCCTTGCCATCCTCTTCATCCTTGCCCTTTATGGTGTAGTAGGATTTTTGGATGACTTTTTAAAAATTTTCCGTAAAATAAATGAAGGTCTTAATCCTAAACAAAAGCTTGCTCTACAAATTTTAGGAGGTATTGTCTTCTACTTTGTACACGTAAGAGGAGCAGGTGGCGGAGAATTGAATGTATTTGGTCACATGGTACATTTGGGAGTTCTTTATTTCCCATTTGTTCTGTTCTGGCTGGTCGGTTTTTCAAATGCAGTTAATTTGACAGATGGTATTGATGGATTGGCTTCTATCTCAGTTGTTATCAGCCTTCTAGCTTACTCTGTCATCGCCTTCAATGAGCAAAAATTTGATATTCTTCTAGTTTGTGTGACCATGATTGGTGGCTTGCTCGGTTTCTTTGTTTATAACCGTAAACCAGCGAAGATTTTTATGGGTGATGTGGGAAGTTTGGCACTTGGTGGCATGCTAGCGACTATTTCCATTGCCCTCCGTCAAGAATGGACACTTCTTCTAATCGGTCTGGTTTATGTTATTGAAACGTCCTCTGTTATGTTGCAAGTTTCATATTTTAAATACACCAAAAAACGCTTTGGAGAAGGTCGTCGTATCTTCCGTATGACTCCTTTTCATCACCATTTGGAGCTTGGAGGTTTGACCGGAAAAGCTGAAAAATGGAGCGAGTGGAAAGTTGACTTTTTCCTCTGGTCAGTCGGTCTCATCATGAGCTTGATTACCCTAGCTATTCTTTATCTATAAAATGTCAGAAACAGCAGAAATGCTGTTTTTGTGCTATAATAGAAGGCAGTATAATTAAGAACCTGTATTCACAGTTCAAGGTTTCCATATAGGACTAGTTTTCAAACTACTCATCGTTAGTTTTTTCAAAGTACAATCGGTAAAACGACTTTATTAGCGAAAATGATCTCTTATATAAGCACTTTGCTTGTGAATACAGCTTCCAAAGAGGGAACTATGAAATTTACAGATATGAAACTCAAGCCTTATATTCAGGAGGCTTTGAAAGAAATTAACTTTGTCCAGCCGACAGAGGTTCAGGAGAAATTGATTCCTGTTGTTTTGTCAGGGCGAGACTTGATTGGGGAATCAAAAACAGGTTCGGGTAAGACCCATACCTTCTTGATCCCGATTTTCCAAAAATTAAATGAAGAATTGGACCAAGTTCAGGCTGTTATTACAGCTTCATCACGAGAACTGGCTACTCAGATTTATCAAGCGGCTCGTCAGTTGGCTAGTCATTCGGACATGGAAGTTCGTGTGACCAATTATGTTGGTGGTACAGACAAGAACCGTCAGATTGACAAGCTCCAAGCTGGTCAACCTCATATTGTTGTCGGGACACCGGGGCGTATCTATGATTTGGTCAAATCAGGTGACCTTGCTATCCATAAAGCCAAAACCTTTGTGGTGGATGAGGCAGATATGACCTTGGACATGGGCTTTTTAGAAACAGTTGATAAGATTGCTGGCAGCCTGCCAAAAGACTTGCAATTTATGGTCTTTTCAGCGACCATTCCGCAGAAACTCCAACCGTTTTTGAAAAAGTACTTATCCAATCCAGTCATGGAACAAATCAAGACCCATACGGTGATTTCAGATACCATTGAAAACTGGTTGATTTCAACCAAGGGGCGTGACCGTAATGCTCAAATCTTGGAAGTAACCAAGCTCATGCAACCTTACTTGGCCATGATTTTCGTCAATACAAAGACACGTGCAGATGAATTGCATAGCTATTTGACTGCGAATGGTCTACGCGTTGCAAAGATTCATGGGGACATTCCTCCACGTGAACGCAAGCGGATTATGAACCAGGTGAAGAACTTGGATTATCAATATATTGTAGCGACAGACTTGGCAGCACGTGGTATTGACATTGAAGGTGTCAGCCATGTCATCAATGATGCCATTCCTCAGGACCTTTCCTTCTTTGTTCACCGTGTGGGGCGCACAGGTCGTAATGGTTTATCAGGCATTGCCATTACCCTTTATCAGCCAAGCGATGATGCAGATATTCGAGAGCTAGAAAAACTCAATATCAAATTCTTGCCAAAAGAAATGAAAAATGGCGAATTTGTCGATACCTACGACCGTGACCGCCGTGCTAACCGTGAAAAATCTCGTGAAAAACTAGATTTGGAAATGATTGGCTTGGTCAAGAAGAAAAAGAAAAAAGTCAAACCGGGCTACAAGAAGAAAATTCAATGGGCTGTTGATGAAAAACGTCGCAAGACCAAGCGAGTTGAAGCGCGTGCAAAAGGTCGTGCAGAACGTAAAGCCAAGCGTCAAACCTTTTAAAGTAATCGAGGAAAAAGATGTTACAAAACATTCTAAGTTTTTATTTACAAGGATTGCTAATAGCTTCCCTGTTGATTATCACTTCTAGTCTGGTCTGGTTTATCTGGCGTGCGACAAAGGGTGTGGATAAAACCTTGCAAGAACGACAAGATTTCTTGTTTGATTTGTTGATGATTAATGTGATGACAATTCCCATTGTAGCCTTTGGAGTGGTGGGAATCTTATTAATGTTTAAAGTGTAGAAGGAAAAAGTATATGTACGATACAGTTGTAATTGGTGCGGGTCCTGCGGGGATGACTGCAGCTCTTTATGCAGGGCGTAGCAATTTAAAGGTAGCTCTTTTGGAACGTGGTATTTATGGTGGTCAGATGAACAATACCGCGGAAATTGAAAACTATCCTGGCTACGACCATATTTCAGGTCCTGCCTTGGCTGAGAAGATGTTTGAACCTCTGGAAAAATTCGGAGTAGATCATATTTTTGGGACCTTGGTGCGAATTGAAGAAGATGGTCCGATTAAGAAAATCATTACAGAAGACGGTGTACTGGAAACCAAAACAGTCATTTTAGCTATGGGAGCTAAACACCGTTTGTTGGGTGTTCCTGGAGAGGATACTTACAATAGCCGTGGTGTTTCCTACTGTGCGGTCTGTGACGGTGCCTTCTTCCGTGGTCAGAAACTCTTGGTCGTAGGTGGCGGTGATTCAGCGGTAGAAGAAGCCCTTTTCTTGACACAATTCGCAGAATCTGTGACCATTGTTCACCGACGTGACCAACTCCGTGCCCAAAAAGTTATCCAAGACCGTGCATTTGCCAATGAAAAAATCAATTTCATTTGGGACAGCGTTGTTGAAGAAATAAAGGGAGATGATTTACGGGTTCAAAGTGTCCGAATTAAAAACGTGAAAACAGAGGAAGTCAGTGAATTGGACTTTGGTGGTGTCTTTGTTTACGTTGGTTTGGATCCGATGACAGATTCCGTTGCGGATTTGGGCATTACAGATGAAGCGGGATGGATTATCACTGATGAAAAAATGGCAACCAGCCAGCCTGGTATTTATGCCATTGGCGACATCCGCCAAAATCAACTCCGTCAGATTGCGACTGCTGTTGGAAATGGAGCAGTTGCTGGTCAGGAAGTCTATAACTACATCACAGAACTAGCTGAATAGGGGAATTCAATGTTTCATATTTACGATATTCAGAAAAATCCAGATGGAATTTCTTTTGAGAAAACTTTAGACTTACAGGAAGAATTGCAGGCTCGAAATGGTGAAGTTCTAGGCTTGTCGCCAGTCCAAGTCACTGGAAATATCCGCTTTGAATCAGGTTTCTTTTTCTTGGACTATCAGATGACTTATGATATTACCTTGGCATCCAGTCGTTCTCTGCAACCAGTTGTTTTGCATGAGGTCCAAAACGTCAATGAACTCTTCGTTGCTAATGAAGCAGTTCTTAAAGAACAAGATTTGATTGATGAGGATATGGTGCTGGTAGTAGAAGATGACCACATTGTCCTTGATGAGAGTGTAGCAGATAATATTTTACTGGCTATACCAATCAAAGTCTTGACACCTGAAGAAGAAGCTGGACAGGAACTACCATCTGGTCAAGCTTGGGCTTTAATGACTGAGGAAGATTTTCAACAAAAAGCTCAAGAGAAAAAAGAAGCCAATAGTCCTTTTGCCCAATTACAAGGCTTATTTGGAGATGAGGACTAACTCAGATTGGCAAGATAGTTAAATTATCTGAAAATTCTTGTCAATTTTAAGCTTTCGGTGTATAATAAAAGAGATACAAATTAGAGGAGTAAACAAATGACTAAAGCAAATTTTGGTGTTGTAGGGATGGCCGTTATGGGCCGCAACCTTGCGCTTAACGTTGAATCACGTGGCTATTCAGTAGCCATTTACAACCGCTCTGCTGATAAAACAGAAGATGTTGTTGCAAGCAACCCAGGTAAAAACTTGGTACCAAGTTACGATGTGGAAAGCTTTGTGGCATCTATCGAAAAACCACGTCGCATTATGCTTATGGTTCAAGCTGGTCCTGGTACAGATGCAACCATTCAAGCGCTCTTGCCACACTTGGATGAAGGTGACATCTTGATCGATGGTGGTAATACCTTCTACGAAGACACTATTCGTCGTTCAAAAGAATTGGCAAACTCAGGTATTAACTTCATCGGTACAGGTGTATCTGGCGGTGAAAAAGGTGCCCTTGAAGGTCCATCTATCATGCCTGGTGGTCAAAAAGAAGCCTACGAATTGGTGGCAGATGTCTTGGAAGAGATTTCAGCAAAAGCACCAGAAGATGGAGCACCATGTGTGACTTATATCGGTCCAGATGGAGCTGGTCACTACGTGAAAATGGTCCACAACGGTATCGAGTATGGCGATATGCAGTTGATTGCGGAGTCTTATGACCTCATGCAACACTTGCTTGGCTTGTCAGTTGATGAGATGGCTGACATCTTCACTGAGTGGAACCAAGGCGAATTGGATAGCTACTTGATTGAAATCACAGCAGATATTTTGAAACGTAAAGACGACCAAGGTCAAGATGGACCAATCGTTGACTACATTTTGGATGCGGCTGGTAACAAGGGAACTGGTAAATGGACAAGCCAATCATCACTTGACTTGGGTGTGCCATTGTCATTGATTACAGAATCCGTATTTGCTCGCTATATCTCAACCTACAAAGATGAGCGTGTGGCAGCAAGTAAGGTTCTTCCAAAACCAGCTTCGTTTGCATACGAAGGCGACAAGGCTGAATTGGTAGAAAAAATTCGTCAAGCATTGTACTTCTCAAAAATCATGTCTTATGCACAAGGTTTTGCACAATTGCGCGTAGCATCAAAAGAAAACAACTGGAACTTGCCATTTGGTGAAATTGCAAAAATCTGGCGTGCGGGTTGTATCATCCGCGCTCGCTTCTTGCAAAAAATCACAGATGCCTACGGACGTGATGAAGACTTGGCAAACTTGCTCTTGGATGAGTACTTCCTTGATGTAACAGCTAAGTATCAACAGGCAGTTCGTGATGTCGTTGCCTTGGCAGTTCAAGCAGGAGTTCCTGTACCAACATTCTCAGCAGCTATTACCTACTTCGATAGCTACCGTGCTGAAAACTTGCCAGCGAACTTGATTCAAGCACAACGTGACTACTTTGGTGCTCACACTTATAACCGTAAAGATAAAGAAGGAATCTTCCATTACGACTGGTATAGCGAATCAAAATAGAAAAGATGGGCGTGGAAGCGCCCTTCTTTCTAGTCATAATACGATTCCTACACCATTTGAAAGAATAGAAAAGGATGGACAATGGCTAAGAAAATTTTGATTGCTGGTAAAGAACGCAATCTCTCGCATTTTGTTTCCATGGAATTGCAGAAAAAAGACTATCTTGTTGATTATGCATCGACAGGGAAAGAGGCTATGTCCTTGGCACATGAAACGGATTTTGACTTGATTCTGATGAGTTTTCAGCTTTCAGACATGTCCAGTAAGGAATTGGCCACGGAACTGTTAGCGATAAAACCAGCCACGGTCATGATTGTGGTAGTTGAGCCGACAGAAGTTAGTCAATATGGGGAAGAAGTCCTCTCTTATGCTGTTTCCTACGTAGTGAAGCCCTTCGTCATCAGTGATTTAGTGGAGCAAATCTCTGCGATTTTTCGTGGTCGTGATTTTATTGACAATAACTGTAAACAGGTTCACATGCATGCGGCCTATCGTGATTTGAAGGTTGATTTTCAAAATCGAACAGTGACTCGAGGTGATGAATTGATTAATTTGACCCGCCGAGAGTATGATCTGTTGGCGACCTTAATGAATAGCCCAGAGCCTGTTAGTCGAGAACAACTTCTTGAGCGTGTTTGGAAATATGAAGCGGCTTCTGAGACCAATGTCGTCGATGTATATATTCGCTATCTACGTGGTAAACTGGATTTGCCACATCAAGATTCGTATATTAAAACGGTTCGTGGTGTCGGATATGCCATGCGCGATTGATTTAGAGTAGAGAGGAGGGAAGCTTTCCCTCTTTCTTTTTCTATAAGCGTGTGATAAAATAATAGCCAATAAGTAAGAATGGAAAAGTTATGAATACATCATTTAAAGAAAAAGTCATATTGATACTCTTATCTGGAGCGACATTGTTAGCTGTTCTCAACTGGTCAAGTATTTATGGGGCTATTCAACAATTATTAGGCAGTATGAATTCGCTTTTTATTGGAGCTATTTTTGCCTTCATCCTCAATGTTCCCATGAAAAAATTAGAAGATCAGTTTGAAAAAATTTCTTTTTTAAAGAAATCCAAGCGGTCTTTGGCAATTGTTGGAGTATTAATTGGATTTGCTTTAATTGTGACAGGACTGGTGGTGATTGTTCTTCCTACATTGGTGACGACTGTTTCAGAACTGGTTTCGGTTAGTAGCACAGCCATTCCAAAATCGGTAAATGCCCTAACTAATTTTCTTGAATCAAATGGTCTTTTGTCGGGACAAATCGGAGACCAGATTGCCAGCTTTTTGGATCAGTTGAAGAATTTAACACTTATTTCAAGTTTGGTCACACCGATTTTATCTGGCTTGGTGTCCAATGTGACGGGGATTTTTTCGAACACTATGACGTTGATAATGGCTTTCTTCTTCACTCTAGCGATTTTAGGGAGCAAGGAACACTTGCAGGCGATGACGAGAAAGTTCTTGCAGGCTACCTTGCCAGAGAAGGCTGTCAGAGTAGTGAACTATATTGGAGAAGTTATTGTTGATACCTATGACCGATTCTTGATGAGTCAGATTGTTGAGGCGTGTATTATTGGGACACTTGTCTTTGTTAGTTATTCGCTCTCAGGAATTCCTTATGCCAGCATGGCTGGTATTTTAGCTGGGGTCCTATCGTTTGTACCTTATATCGGTCCCTTTTCAGCGTGTTTGATTAGCGCTCTCTTTGTGGCGGTACAAAATCCGCTCTTGGCACTCTGGTCTATCGTACTCTTCCAGATTCTTCAGTTGATTGAAGGGAATGTGATTTATCCGCGCGTGGTTGGTCAATCAGTTGGTCTTCCTACCCTATTTACTCTGGCTGCAGCCCTGATTGGTGGTAATTTGTTTGGCCTACTTGGTATGGTCTTCTTTACCCCAATTTTTGCGGTTGTCTACCGCTTGGTTCGTGAATGGGTTGCCAGTCGATTGAAGAAGCAAGGTGAATTATTGGTAGAAAGTGAGTAATTCTCGCTTTCTTTTATTTTTGTCATTTTTATGCTATACTGAAGTGATAAAGTTTATGTAGGAGAAAGAGTATGCGTTGTCCAAAATGTCAGAGTTTGAAATCAAGTGTCATTGATAGTCGTCAGGCTGAAGATGGCAATACCATCCGTCGTCGTCGTTCCTGCGATCAATGTGGTCAACGTTTTACCACCTATGAACGGATTGAAGAGAAAACTCTAGTCGTTGTGAAAAAAGACGGAACTAGAGAGCAGTTTTCACGTGAAAAGATTTTCAATGGGATTATTCGTTCTGCTCAAAAGCGCCCTGTGTCAACCGATGATATTGATGAAGTGGTGAATCGGATTGAACAGAAGGTTCGAGCACAAGGTGATAGTGAAATAGAATCCGATGTCATTGGGAATTTGGTAATGGAAGAATTGGTCGAATTGGATGAAATCACCTATGTGCGTTTTGCATCGGTTTATCGTTCTTTCAAAGATGTTGGAGAGCTAGAAAATTTGCTTAAGCAGATGATTTCCAAAGGAAGTAAGGTAAAACCGGGAAAAAAAGATGAAACCAAATGATTTATTTGCCTATATAAAAATCAGCCCGTTTACACCTGATATTGTCAGTCTTAGCCAATGCTACCAGCCGATTATCGGTTTTGATGCATTAGCGCTTTATTATTACTTTTATAGTTTTGCCGATCAAGAGCAAGGCCGTTACAAATGGACTGTCATTCTCAATCACATGGATTTTGGGATGCATCGTTTGGAGAAGGCTCTGGATGTTCTGACTGCCATGGGGCTCCTAGAACTCTATCGTGCAGATGAATTAACAGGTTTGGTGCTACAAGCCCCTCTGACCGTAAAAAGTTTTCTAGCGAAACCCTTGTATAAGAACTTGTTGGCAAGGAAGATTGGGGAGTCAAGTATGGAGAATCTGCTTGTTTACCTACCCAATCAGGAACAGAATATCTCAAAAACATTTTCTCAGGTCTTTACAATGGATGGGCAGGCTCCAGTTGTTTTTGAACCGAAACATGATTTTGACTGGTCTGCCTTCAAGGCCTTGATGGCCAAGGACAAGCTTCTTTTTCAGGATGAAGCTGAGGATATTATTGCGCTTAGTTACATAGCAGAGCAGGCAGAGTGGACCTGGTTGGAAACCTATCGTCAGGCTAAAGCAACAGCTATTGGACAGACAATCTCGACCAAACGTTTGCAGCAATCACGCCAGTCATTGCCAAAAGAAAACGCCAGCCTCACTGCCCAAGAACAAGCTATTGTTCGTGAAGCGAAATCAAAATCCAGCCTAACCTTCCTGTCCTTTATCAAGGAGCAACGGAAGGCAGCGGTGACCGCAACAGAACGAAAATGTTTGACGGATTTGGCCAATTTGGGTCTGCTTGATGAAGTTATCAATGTCTTGGTTCTCTATACCTTTAACAAGGTGGACTCAGCCAATCTGAATGAAAAATACGCAATGAAGCTGGGCAATGATTTTTCCTACAAGGGAATTGGTAGTGCAGAGGCAGCTGTTGTCTATCTCAGGGATTTGAAAGCTGGTCAACCACAAAGTAGACCCAAGCCAGAAACCAAAACCAATGTGCCTGAGTGGAGTAAGGAAGAGGTTCAACAAGGACAAACGGCGGAAGGTCAAGCTAGATTAGCTGCTCTTTATCGCGAATTAGAAGAAATGGAAAACAAAGGAGGTAGCTGATGAAATCAGTTCAAGACAGGTTGTCGCAAACAACCAATCCAAGTCCAAAATCTTATCAGCAACTCTATAAGGAGATAGTGAATGATCCTGAAGTCGCTGCTTTTATCAAAAAAGAAGGTTTGACCCAGCAGGAAATCACCCTCTCCATTTCTAAGTTTTTGGAATATATCAGCCAGCGGGGCCTCTTTGTCAAACAGGATGAATCCTATATTGCTAAGGGGTATCAACCAGTTTTGGTTATGAATGAGGGCTACGCGGATGTTTCCTATCTTGAGACAGAAGAATTGGTCGAATACCGTCGTTTGGAAGCTATCAAGAACCGTATCCAGCTCATTAACATGCCGGCAAGTTTGAAAAATGTAACCGTGGCGGATATTGATAAGAGTGATGAAAATCGTGTGGAAGTCATGTTGGCCATTGCGGATTTTGTCAAACGCTTTGAAGAAAAGCCAAAAGGTCTTTACATCTATGGCAATTTCGGTATTGGTAAAAGTTATTTGATGGCTTATTTAGCCAATTTGTTGTCCAAGACCCATCTTCAATCTACCACCATGCTCCACTATCCGACCTTTGTTGTCGATATAAAAAATGCCATCAAGGATGGTTCTGTCAAGGAGCGGATTGATGAAATCAAGATGGCTCAGGTCTTGGTGCTAGATGACATTGGAGCGGAGCAACATAGTCCGTGGGTACGTGACGATGTTCTGCAGGTCATTCTGCAATACCGTATGCAGGAGAATTTACCGACCTTCTTTACGTCCAATTTTTCCCTTGATGATTTGGAGCGTCATTTCGCCTCTGGTAAGTCTGGTGATGAGACCTGGCAGGCCAAACGGGTTATGGAGCGGATTCGCTATCTGGCTCGCGATTTGCATTTGAAAGGAAATAACCGCCGATGAATGAAACCATTGATTTGATGCTGAACCATACTTCCGTCCGTCGTTTTACGGAAGAGCCCATTGAGACGGAACATCTGCAAGCTATTATTTCAGCAGGACGAGCTGCATCTAGCTGGAAGAATTTCCAGTCTTATTCCATCATTGTGGTGCAGTCGGAGGAGAAAAAACAGGCTCTCTACGATTTGGTACCTCAGCCAGCTATCTTGCAGGCTCAGGCCATTCTGGTTTTTGTGGGCGACCATAATCGTGCCAGCAAGGCGGCTCAACTCCATGGTTCAGACTTTGATGTCAAAGGAACAGAGAATCTCCTGATTTCTTCTGTTGATGCGAGCCTAGCAGGGCAAAACGCCCTCTTGGCAGCGGAAAGCTTAGGTTACGGTGGCGTCTTTATCGGTATGGTTCGCCATAAGGCCTTGGCAATAGCAGAGCTGTTCAACTTGCCAGATTATACCTATCCAATTTTCTGTATTGCCCTGGGTCGACCAGCCCAAAACCATCCTGTCAAACCACGTTTGGCAAGTGAAGTTATTGTTTTCCAAGAAGAATATGTGGAGCAAGGTGTGGAAGTCATTCAAGCCTACGACCAAGTTCAGACAGACTATGCAGGTGCCCGTCAGACAGAAACCTGGTCGGAGCGTTTGATTGCCCAGTTTGGTCAGCCAGAGCAGCCTGAAACGAGGGCTCTATTAGAAAAAAATAAATTATTGTAAACTAGAAGAGGAGGAGCTATGGCTCTACCAACTATCGCCATCGTTGGACGTCCCAATGTTGGTAAATCAACCTTATTTAACCGTATTGCGGGGGAACGTATTTCTATCGTAGAAGACGTTGAAGGTGTGACCCGTGACCGTATTTATGCTACTGGTGAGTGGCTGAATCGTAAATTTTCCTTGATTGATACAGGCGGTATTGATGATGTGGATGCACCTTTCATGGAGCAAATCAAGCATCAGGCTGAGATTGCCATGGATGAAGCGGACGTTATCGTCTTTGTCGTATCAGGCAAAGAAGGTGTGACGGATGCTGACGAGTATGTATCGCGTATCCTTTATAAGACAAACAAACCAGTTATTTTGGTTGTCAATAAAGTCGATAACCCTGAAATGCGTAATGATATCTACGATTTCTATTCACTCGGACTTGGCGATCCTTATCCAGTATCTTCTGTACATGGTATCGGAACAGGGGATGTCTTGGATGCTATCATTGAAAACCTACCAGCTCAGGAAGTAGAAGAAAATCCAGATATTATCAAGTTCAGCTTGATTGGTCGTCCAAACGTTGGTAAATCCAGCTTGATTAACGCTATTTTGGGTGAAGAGCGCGTGATTGCTTCGCCTGTTGCTGGAACGACTCGTGATGCTATTGATACGCACTTTACAGACCCAGAAGGTCAGGAATTTACCATGATTGACACCGCAGGGATGCGCAAGTCTGGTAAGGTCTATGAAAATACGGAGAAATACTCTGTTATGCGTGCCATGCGTGCCATTGAACGTTCCGATGTCATATTGATGGTTATCAATGCCGAAGAAGGCATTCGTGAGTACGATAAACGCATCGCTGGTTTTGCCCATGAGGCTGGTAAGGGAATGATTATCGTGGTCAACAAGTGGGACACGCTTGAAAAAGACAACCACACCATGAAGCAGTGGGAAGATGATATTCGTGACCAGTTCCAGTATTTGTCATACGCACCGATTATCTTTGTGTCAGCCTTGACCAAGCAACGTTTGCACAAATTGCCTGAGATGATCAAGGCTATTAGTGAAAGCCAAAATACCCGCATTCCGTCGGCTGTTCTTAACGATGTCATCATGGATGCCATTGCCATCAATCCAACACCGACTGATAAAGGTAAACGCCTCAAGATTTTCTACGCGACACAAGTTGCGACCAAGCCACCAACATTTGTGGTCTTTGTCAACGAAGAAGAGCTCATGCACTTCTCCTATATGCGTTTCTTGGAAAATCAAATCCGCAAGGCCTTTGTCTTTGAAGGAACACCAATTCATTTGATTGCACGAAAACGGAAGTAAGAAATGAAAAGAGGGAAACCTCTTTTTTCTTTGCATGCCATGTAAAAAATGCTACAATGAAAAAAAGGAGGTGATTCCATGATAGCGGGCAATGTCATTCTAATGTTGTTTGCATTTCTAACAGTTCCTGCTCTTCTACTAGTAGACTATGAAGATAAGCAGTACAAGCCCTTTGGTCTTCGTTACTGGTTTGGAGTCTTTGCGTGTATATTGGTATTTTTAGTGACTCTTTTGGTTTATTTTGTAACCTACGCAGCTGGATCCATCATGGTTTTCAACCATTTTGACAGGTTCTTGGTTGGCATCTTTCTTTTCTTGGTATTTGGAGCAAGTGTGTTGACGATTCTACTGGCTAGGGCTATCAAAACCTTAATTCGACGAACCAAGTATTACCGACAGGTCGGAAAGGAAGGCTAGTATGGAATTTTTTGGTGAGCTGCTAGTGGAGTTTTTGACTGGATTGGCAGACTTCGATGAAAAGAAACACCCTCCCTTTGGAATTCGCTATTGGCTAGGTTGGTTGGGAGTTCTGATTCATGTCTTACTCCTTGCCTTGCTTACTTGTGTGACTGTCTTCTTTTTCAAGTTTTTCTTGGATGGAAAAGGCTTGATTAACGTAGTAGTGGCAGTTGTTTTCCTGCTATTTGCTCTATTTTGGTTTTGGAAAAGCGGAAAAACAATCTTGAAAATGTGGCAAGCAACGATTTATTATTTAGCTATTCATTAGAGACACCAGTTTACCAGCTGGTGTTTTTTTGATACCTATTTAAACAATTCAAATTGAAAATATGCTATAATGAAAAGATAACATTTTAGATACATTTTACAGAAGAGCTGATGATTGGTTGAAGGATAAAGGAGTTAGAATGGGTCGCATGATGCCAGGGCGGATTCGCCAAGAAGGAATTGATTTGTACGAGGCTGGGAAACTGACTGTTCTTCATAGTGAGAATGGAAAGATGGTGCTGGATATTGCTGGTGAGCGCTTCACTTACGGCGATGCAGATAGCGATTTACAGTGTAGTTGCCAGTTATTTCAAAGTAAGGGCTACTGTCAACACCTAGCTGCCACGGAGTATTTTTTAAAAAATGATGCCTCAGGCAAGGATATGAAGCAGTCTTTGAAAGAAGATGGTGAACAACATAAGGAAACCGTCCGTCGGACTTATTTTGGCGGTCTCTTTTTAGATGAAATTTTGCGACCAGAACCAGAACTGGGGCTTAAGTATCAGTTATCAGTTGAAGGGAACTTATTGCCCTATGATCGTCAGATAGATTGGACCTTGAAAATTACCCGCTTGCCAGATACACGTTCGTACATTGTGCGGGACATCGGAGCTTTTTTGCGCATTGTGAAAGCCAACGGTCACTATCAAATAGGGAAAAATTATTATGAGCAAGTTACTTATGAAAATTTTGATGAACCAAGTCAGGCTCTCCTGGATTTTCTCTGGGCCTTGGTACCAGAGAAAGTTGGTATAGATTCGGATATTCTTACTCATTTTGGACGACATTTTCGTCTGCCACAAGCCTATTTTGAGGAGGGGTTGGAGCTGTTAAATCAGCTAGAACATTTTAACTTTTCCTATCAACAGCAGTCCTATTCCTCCTTGATAGTTCTTCCGTTGACAGGGGAGGAAGGACTCTATCATTTTGAGGTGACCGTTCACACGCAGATGATTGAAATGGTTATTCACGAAAAACCAGTCCGACCTCTTTTTCATGGGCGTTATCTCTTAGTAAATGGCACGGTTTATAGTGTCAATCGCCATCAAGAACATCTGATTTACCAAATTTCCGAACTTGTTCCAACTGAATCAGGTTTGAGAAAGGTGCAGGTAGATTTCCCTGACCAAAATCGTTTGGCTTTAAGCTTGCTGGATTTGCAGACAATTGGGACTGTTAAGGCACCTAAACGCTTCATCATTCATGATTTCAAGCCAGAATTTCATATTCAGATGGAGACAAATGAAAGTTTATCACTCCAATTGGTTTTGGATTTTGATGGACGTAAGGTAAGGAGTGAGGAGGATTTAGCTCTCCTGCCTTTTGCCAGCCATTTCCAACATTTGGAGAGGGTCTATCAGGCTATTCGTCTAGCTGGCTTTAGGGGGGCATATCATGCCCAGAGAGCGGCTCTTAGTCAGCAGGAGCTCTATCCATTTTTCCAACAACAATTGCCTATATTACAAAAAATGGGGCAGGTTTATCTAGCAGAAAGGCTCCAGGCTTTATATATTGAAGCCAAACCTCAATTAGAAATTGTGCGTAACGGCTCACTTTTGGATATTTCGTTTGACTTATCAGGTATTGAACAATCTGAAATCGATCAGGCGATTACAGCCTTGCTGAATCAAGAGGACCACTATACTAGCCCGAGTGGTAAGGTATTTGTTTTTGATGAGGAAACCAAGAAAATCAGTCAAACCCTAGTCTATCTGCGGGTCCGTCATGGTAAGGAGGGGCAGGTACAAGTCCATGCTCTTGCCGGTTACCAATTGGCTCAATCCTTGGCACAATTTAACCAAGTCAGTTTCTCCAAGGAATTTGAGGAAATGGCAAGCTATCTAGCTCAGCCAGATTTGTTCCCGCTTCCTGATGTGGAAGTAACAACGTCGCTTAGGGATTATCAGCAGACAGGGCTTAAGTGGTTGACTATGCTGGATACGTATGGTTTTGGTGGAATTTTAGCTGACGACATGGGGCTTGGAAAGACCTTGCAAACTATTGCCTTTCTGTCCAGTCGAATGACAAAAGATTCCAAAGTTTTAATATTGGCACCTTCCAGCTTGATTTATAACTGGTTAGATGAGTGCAAGCGGTTTGCTCCAAGTTTAGATGTGGCAGTTGTCCATGGAAACAAGGAACAGCGTGAAGAGATCATTGCCAATGGTCACCAAGTCTTAGTTACCTCCTATCCATCCTTCAGACAGGATGTCGCGCTCTATAGACAGGAACGCTTTGACTACCTCATTTTAGATGAGGCGCAGGTCATGAAAAATGCCCAATCTAAGATTGCACAGCTACTGCGTGAGTTTGAGGTTGGGAATTGCTTTGCCCTCTCAGGTACGCCGATTGAAAACCATTTGACGGAACTCTGGTCCATTTTCCAAATTGTCTTACCAGGTTTATTGCCAGGCAAACAAGACTTCGGTAAATTAGCAGCCAAGGACATTGCGCGGACCATTCAACCCTTCGTTCTCAGACGTCATAAGGAAGACGTTCTTCAGGAATTGCCTGATTTGATAGAAGTCAATGTACTTAATGAACTGACAGATGAACAAAAAGCCATCTACCTAGCCCAGCTTCAACAAATGCGGACTCAAATAGCTGGCGCAGATGATGCTCAAATCAATCGTAGCAAGATAGAAATCCTATCAGGAATTACTCGCTTACGTCAAATCTGCGATACACCCAGCCTTTTCATGGAAGAGTTTAGTGGTGAGAGTGGCAAACTTAATAGTTTGAAAGAATTACTCTTGCAGCTAAAAGAAGGTGAACACAGGGTCTTGATATTCTCCCAATTCAGAAATATGCTGGAAAAAATAGAAGAACAGCTGAAAGAAATTGGGATGACATCCTATACTCTGACTGGTTCAACCCCTGCTAACCAACGCCAAGACATGACACAGGCCTTCAATGCAGGAAGTCGAGATGCCTTTCTCATTTCCTTGAAAGCAGGTGGCGTTGGCTTGAATTTGACAGGTGCAGACACAGTCATCCTAGTCGATCTTTGGTGGAATCCTGCCGTGGAAGCTCAGGCTATCAGTCGGGCTCATCGCATGGGGCAGACTGAAAAGGTTGAATGCTATCGCCTGATTACTAGAGGGACAATCGAAGAGAAGATTCAAGAATTGCAAGAAAATAAAAAGAACCTTGTCAAAACGGTCCTTGATGGCAATGAAAGCCGAGCGAATTTGACGGTTGAGGACATTCGCGAGATTTTAGGGATTGAGTGATACGGAATCAGTTGACTCAGCGTAGAATTAGGAAATAAGGCCTAAGTATGGTATAATAAGGGTTCGAAAGGATGACTTATGATTAGACATGAAAAAAGATTTCCACTAGTCGCAGATGATGAGGTACTAGTTGGAGAAAATCCAATTATGAGTTTATATGATGAGAGCGACCTGATTAGCAATATCAGGGGACCTTATCAAGAAAAGGAATTTAGCTGGTCTACCGATTCACAGCGAGTTGCGTCGACAAAACCAGTAGCACAAACGGAAGATGAGCTCCTGCCTCCTCTGTTTGAAGCTAAGCCAAGCCATTATTCTCGCAAGGAACGCCTTCAGCAACTGACTAAAACGAAGCCTTCTCCAGTGAAAACACAGGGGCAATTGGCTCGTGAACAGGCTAGAGAAGACTTGAAGAAAAAACGATCAGCAACCTACTTAAGAGATGAAAAACCAGCACCAGCTAAAGTTGTGGTGAAACCTCCTGTCGTTGCAACAACTGAATCTAAGGCAGGTCGGTTGACACGTTTGGCGGACAACCTACGTCAGACAGACTATATTCTCGCTGATATGCCAGCTGTCTATTCTTTGAAGAAAGAAGATAGAGAACAGGAACAGGTTATAAAGAAAAATTCGTATGACTTTTTAAGAAAGAGTCAGGTTTATAATTATCCTGAGCGCAGACAACAACGAGATCGCCAAGTGGCACAAGAATTGAATTTGACACATATAGAAGAGGAATAACATGACAAAAACCTATCATTTTATCGGAATTAAGGGGTCAGGTATGAGCGCACTTGCTCTTATGTTGCATCAAATGGGGCATAAGGTTCAAGGTAGTGATGTAGAGAAATACTACTTTACACAACGCGGGCTTGAACAAGCTGGGATTCAGATTTTACCATTTGATGAGAAAAATATTACAGCAGATGTCGAATTGATTGCTGGTAATGCTTTTCGTCCAGATAACAATGTGGAAATCGCTTATGCTGATGCCCAGGGCTATACCTACAAACGTTACCATGAATTTCTAGGTGAATTTATGAAAGGTTTTACGAGCCTCGGTGTTGCTGGTGCCCATGGTAAGACCTCTACAACGGGATTATTGGCACATGTTATGCGCAATATCACAGATACTTCCTTCTTGATTGGTGATGGTACTGGTCGCGGTTCGGCAAATGCTCAGTATTTTGTGTTCGAATCCGATGAATACGAACGTCACTTTGCCCCATACCATCCTGAATACAGCATCATTACCAATATTGATTTTGACCATCCAGATTATTTCACTAGTCTAGAGGATGTTTTCAATGCTTTCAATGATTATGCGAAGCAAGTAAAAAAAGCTCTCTTCGTTTTTGGTGAAGATGAGCAACTTCGTCGTATCACGGCAAATGCTCCAATCTACTATTATGGCTTGGAAGATAATAATGATTTTGTTGCCTATGACTTGAAGCCTTCTACAAGTGGTTCACAATTCAAAGTTCGCCATGGTGAAGAAGAGTTGGGAGAATTCCAAATTCCAACCTTTGGTAAGCATAATGTGATGAATGCAACAGCTGTTATTGCCAATCTCTATATTGCTGGCTTTGATTTGCAACTGGTTGCAGAACACTTGAAGACATTTGGAGGTGTCAAACGTCGCTTTACGGAGAAAATTGTCAATGATACTGTTATCATTGATGACTTTGCTCACCATCCAACGGAAATTATTGCAACCATTGATGCGGCACGTCAGAAGTATCCTAGCAAGGAGTTGGTAGCCATCTTCCAACCACATACATTCACTCGTACCATTGCGCTTCTTGATGAGTTCGCAGATGCGTTGAATGGAGCAGATGCAGTTTACCTTGCTCAAATTTATGGATCAGCGCGTGAAACAGACAATGGCCAGGTAAAGGTAGAAGATTTGGCGGCTAAAATCAACAAAAAAGGTGGACTTGTTACAGTTGAAAATACTTCACCACTTTTAGACCATGACAATGCAGTATATGTATTTATGGGAGCTGGTGATATTCAGTCCTATGAATATTCCTTCGAAAGACTCTTGTCAAATCTTACAAATAACGTCCAATAAAAAGAAAGACGGAGGCCTATGGCCCCTGTTTTTCCGCTATATAAGGGAGAAAATTATGGAAATTCGTTTTGCTACTCCTTCGGATTTAGAACAAGTTGTTTTGATTGAAAATGCCAATTTTTCCAAAGGAGAACAGATAGCTGAGTCTGTTCTCGCCATTTATCTGAATGCTTTGAGTAAAACCTGTTTAATAATGGAACACGATGGGGAAATAGCAGGATATTTATTGTCCTGTCCTTCTGTTTCGCAGACTGTTACAGACGATATTTTTTACTTGACAGAGAGTGACATGCCGACAGGCAGTCACCTAGCTATTGCCAGTCTATCCGTAGCGGATACCTATAAGGGACAGGGAGTGGGGACTCTTTTGTTGGCAGCCATAAAAGAAGTGGCTTTAGCAGGAGGATTTGAAGGAGTTTCCCTGACCTGTAAGGAGTATTTGATTGGCTACTATGAAATGAACCAGTTTGAAGACTTTGGCCCCTCCTTGTCGCAATTTGGAGGACAAATGTGGAGTGATATGTACTGGAAAGCCTTGTAGAAAGGGAAGTTCTTGCAATTCATAAGCCTTTAAGATATAATGTATAGTAACTGTGTGAAAGGAGTAACAGCGTGACAAAGGATACGAATGAAAAAAACACGCAGTCTTCAAGCTTCCGCGATCAAATTTTACGAGATTTGGAAGAATTGAAGGTGAAACGTTTGGCGGAACAATCAGCGGAAGTTCTTGTTGATAAGCGTAATGAAGTTATCAACGAGCTCCAGCCTAGTCTTGCCGAAGAAAAAGCCCCCCATAGAGAGACTGAAATTGTAAAAGTAGAAGGTATTGCTTTCCCTGATTCATACTTGCCAGAAGAACAGCAAGAATCAGAAGTGATGACGGAAAGTATTGAAAAGCCAACATCAGAAACTTTGGCTACTCCAGAGACTTTTGTGATTGAAAAAGAAGTCATTTCAAGTCCGGTTCCTCAAGATACGGTGGAGCGGAACTTGGAAGAGCTACGAAACCTTGTAGCGGCTAATACTGTAGAATTTGATGAGGCTCCATCAAGTTCGTTGGTTTCCGAACCAGTTGAGCCTGTTCTTTCAGAGAAGTCTTCTTTGGAAGATACATTTTTGGAATTTCCAACGGAAGATGTATCAGCTGTAACGGGTGATACAGAGGTTATCTCACTGGAAGAAACAATTGTTGCAACGAAGGCAGTAGCTCCAGTTGCAGCGACAGAAGAGCAGATGCAACCAACGCAGTCTAGACGATCATCGTCGCACAGAGCAAACAAGCAACGTCGTAAAAAACAGGATAAAGCTGCTAAACGCATTGTCTCTGTTATCATGTCGATTATTGTAGTGGCGGTTCTAGTGACAGGTCTTACTGGCTATATGTGGGTAAAATCTAGTCTAGAACCAGTCAATACCAAAGCTACAGAAGCAATTCAGGTAGAGATTCCAGAAGGCTCTTCAACTTTAGAAATTGGTAAAATTTTAGTTGATAACAAGTTGATTAAGAATGCTACTATTTTTAATTACTACTCTAAAATTAAGAGCTATAATAATTTCCAAAGTGGTTTTTATAATTTAAAACAAAATATGTCTGTGGATGACATCGCCAAAGCACTTCAAGAAAGTGGCACTCCGACAGCTCAAAAAGAAGCCGCAGGTAAGATTTTGATTGTCGAAGGATATACACTGACACAAATTGCTCAGGCTATTACAGATAATACCAAGACAGAAGATAAAAATGATAAAACACCATTTACCACAGAACAATTTATGGCTACTGTGACCAACCAAGATTTTATTAATCGAATGGTTGCTACTTATCCAAAATTGTTTGCCAGCTTACCAGCTGCTGATAGTGGAGTTATTTATCAGTTGGAAGGTTACCTCTTCCCAGCGGTTTATGAATACAGCGATGAAACAACTATCGAAGAGCTCGTTGAGCAAATGATTGCCGCGATGGATAATCGTTTACAACCATATTATGAAACGATTGCTGCTAAGAATTTGACTGTAAATGAAGTTCTTACCTTGGCATCTTTGGTTGAAAAAGAAGGTTCGACTGATGAAGATCGTCGAAACATTGCAAGTGTCTTCTTTAACCGCTTGAATGCAGCAATGCCTCTACAATCCAATATTGCAATCTTGTATGCTCAGGGTAAACTTGGTCAAGAAACAACTTTGGCAGAAGATGCAGCGATTGATACATCAATTGAGTCACCATACAACATTTATTGGACACCAGGATTGCTGCCTGGACCAGTGGATAGTCCAAGCCTTTCGGCTATCGAGGCAGTGATTAATGCCAACACGACAGACTATTTTTACTTTGTAGCAGATGTTACAACTGGAATTGTTTACTTTACAAATAATATTGATGAACATAACCAAAACGTTGCTAAGTATGTAAATGCACATCTTAATAATGAGTAAATTCTTACAACAAAATTATGTGGTTTTCCACATAATTTTGTTTTCATGAAAAATAAAAGAAAAGGAAAGACAAATGGCAGAAAAAACATATCCAATGACCTTGGAAGAAAAGGAAAAACTAGAAAAAGAACTAGAGGAACTAAAGCTAGTTCGTCGACCAGAAATTGTTGAACGTATTAAAATTGCTCGTTCTTACGGAGACCTTTCAGAAAACTCTGAGTACGAAGCAGCTAAAGATGAACAGGCTTTTGTTGAAGGTCAAATCTCAACAATCGAAACAAAAATTCGCTATGCTGAAATCGTAAACAGTGATGCAGTTGCTGCGGATGAAGTGGCAATTGGTAAGACTGTGACTGTTCAAGAAATTGGTGAGACCGAAGAAGAAGTCTATCATATCGTTGGTGCTGCAGGTGCAGATGCCTTTGCAAACAAGATTTCAAATGAAAGCCCAATTGGCCATGCTTTGATTGGTAAAAAAACAGGAGATGTTGCAACAATTGAAACACCTGCTGGTAGCTATGATGTAAAAATCTTGAAGGTTGAAAAAACGAAATAAGGTGTGGAGAGAGTCGAAAGATTCTCTCTTTTTGTATAGTCGTTTAGTATATCTTTGATTCCTTCGACGAGCACTGAGGCGAACAGAGTTCGATTCAGCTCATACTCAATAAAAATCAAAAATAGCAAGTCTAAGCTACTTATAACATGTGAAACCTTAATTTATAAGTTTGAGTTGAGGATTGTGGATTTCAAGTAGCTGTTTTCTTCTAAAAAAATAACAAAATCGAAACGCTCCATATCCACTTTGAGTGGTAGGTGGCTATTTTTGATTTTAAATGAGTATCAACAACTTAAAAAGAAAAATTGTTGACAAACTCTTCTATGAATGCTTGAGATCTTTCCCACTCCCTATTTCCAACCTCCAACTATTTCCCAGATAGTTGGAGCAAGTTCAAAAAGTAAACTAAACATACTATATAAGAAAACAACCATCTGAAACAGATGGTTGCGATTTTTTATCTAGAACGTTGTTTACCGGCGTTACGGTTTGATTTCTTAGAAGTTTTTTCTTCGATGATAGCGGATGCTTTAGGAGTTACATCCTTGATAGTTGATTTATATGGTTTTGGAGGATTATTTTTGAATTCTTCTTCAACCTTAGCACGGATACGTGGTTTCAAGATGAAGTTTGTAAGAGCTTGTTGAATAAGACCGATAAATCCACCGACTACCCAGTAGAGGGTAACACCAGCAGGTGAAGACCAAGAGAACATAACAATCATCAATGGGTTCATGATTGCCACAGCTCTCATTTGTTTCTTCTGTTCTTCGTCCATACCGACTTGCATCAGAAGTGATTGAGCGTAGTAGAGGATACCAGCAATAGCTGTTAGAATGAGACTTGCAGAACCGAGATCAATGCCAAGGAAGGTTGCTTCTGAGATTCCTTCCGTGTAACGAGCTGCATAGAAGAGTGCCGTAAAGAATGGCATTTGAATCAAGATAGGAAGGCAGCCCATTCCACCAAATACGCTGACACCATATTGTTTTTGAGCAGCAAAGTATTCCTGTTGGGCAGCCAATTGCTCTTCTTGGGAACTTGCATTTTTCATGCGTTCTTGGATTGGACCTAAAATTGGTTTGAGGTAATTCATTTTCTCAGACTGATAGGTTGATTTCCAAGATTGGTAAATACCTAGTGGCATGATGAAGAGACGAACAATCAATGTCACGATAATGATAGCAACACCGAAACCGAGTCCTTGGTTTTCCGCGAAGAATTTAATCAGGTTTCCCATTGGGGCAACAAGGAAGTTGTAGACCCAACCTTCACCAGTAGGAACACCGTTCTTTGTCTGCACACATCCTGATAGAAATACTAGCGTAGACAGGGCTAGACCTGTTAATAAAATTCGTTTATTCTTTTTCAAAATGATACATTCCTTTTTTTACAAGATACATTCTATTTTACTT
This sequence comes from Streptococcus suis YS56, assembly GCF_000440115.1. Classification (GTDB taxonomy): domain Bacteria; phylum Bacillota; class Bacilli; order Lactobacillales; family Streptococcaceae; genus Streptococcus; species Streptococcus suis_L. Next base: position 88,608 of record NZ_ALMY01000013.1, read on the forward strand.
TTTTTGTTCAAAATATACAAGTTTTATCTATAAGCCACCTGAAAATCCTTATAGTCTTCGAAGTTGGCTAGGGTGACATCGAGATAGGTGACTTTGGCCATACGAGAAGGCCCTTTCCGAATTTCATGGATAAAATGGCTGAGCTTCTCAGCATTATCTGACTGGGCTAAAATGGTGACAGTTCCATCATCATTATTCCAAACTCTGCCGTAGATGTCGCCTATTTCCACAGCTAAAAATTGAACAGACCAACGAAAGCCGACTCCTTGCACACGACCAGATGCAATCATTTTTACCTTTCGCATAAGTTTCTCCTTTTGACAAGACATTTACTTTATTATATCATGGTTGGGTAAGACTGTTCAAAAATCAAGATAATTGATTTAGCCGTTGGAAAATTGAAGTTGCTGAGCAGTAAAAGAAAAAGGGGCATTCATGGAGATCATTCGCTCAAAGGCCAATCATTTGGTCAAGCAGGTTAAGAAATTACAACAGAAAAAATACCGTACTTCTTCTTATTTGATTGAAGGTTGGCATTTGTTGGAGGAGGCTTTGGCAGCCAAAGTACCTATTGAACATATTTTGGTATCAGAAGAATATGTTCATCGGGTTGCTGGCTTATCCAATGTAACAGTTGTCAGTTCAGATATTATGCAGGATTTGGCAGACTCACGGACACCGCAAGGGGTAGTAGCTCAACTGTCCTTACCAAATCAGACCTTACCCGATGTCTTAACAGGAAAATTTTTGGTTCTGGAGGATGTGCAGGACCCTGGAAATGTTGGTACCATGATTCGTACAGCTGATGCAGCTGGTTTTGATGGAGTATTTCTATCGGATAAGTCGGCAGATATTTACAATATGAAAGTTCTGCGTTCCATGCAAGGGAGTCATTTCCACTTGCCAGTTTATCGAATGCCGATGACTGCTATTTTTTCTGCTTTAAAAAGCAATCAGATACAAATCTTGGCAACAACCCTCTCTAGTCAGTCGGTTGACTATAAGGAAGTTACGCCAAATCCGAGTTTTGCCTTGGTCATGGGAAATGAAGGTCAAGGAATTTCAACTTTTGTAGCCGATGAGGCGGATCAACTTGTCCATATTATCATGCCAGGGCAGGCGGAAAGCCTCAATGTGGCGATTGCAGCAGGAATTTTATTGTTTAGCTTTATTTAAGCCAAGTGTACTATAGTGTGGTATAATATTCCAACGAGGTTAACGAATGGTTGCATATAAACAAGATAAAGAATACATGGACTATGTGGGGCACTTGATTGCCACACCCAAGGTGCAAAAATTGGGGAAAATCCCTCATCATTATTACTCCACGCGCTTGGAACATTCCATCAATGTCTCTTATACAAGCTATAAGATTGCGAAAAAATTTGGTTGGGATGCCAAGTCAACAGCCCGTGGTGGTCTATTGCATGATTTATTCTTCTATGATTGGAGAGATACCAAATTCAACAAGAGCCATGCTTGGGTTCATCCACGAATTGCTAAACGCAATGCTCAGAAACTCATTCAACTCAATAAACTAGAAGAAGACATCATTGTGAAGCATATGTTTGGTGCGACAATCGCTCCTCCTCGCTACAAGGAATCTTGGATTGTGACATGTGTGGATAAGTATTGGGCTGTGAGAGAGTGGAGTCTGCCCTTACAACACAAGTGGAAAAATCGTAAGGTCTTTCGGTTTCAATAAAATGATTTAAAGGAGAATAGTATGAATAACGATTCATTTATTATTAATCAGGTGGATAATACCGCCCTCAACCGTTTCTTCGGTAAAATTTATGGTGTGGTTGCCATGGGAATTGGTCTATCAGCTTTAGTTTCTTTCTTGGCTGTGACCGTCTTTCAATCTTTATTGCTTAGTCTGCTGAGTGCAGGTTCCATCATCATGATGCTGATTATGATTGGTCAGATTGCCTTGGTTGTTTCTGCTTCAGCAATGGCAGCTAAAAATAGCCCAATGGCTCTACCAATGTTTCTTGCCTACTCAGTAACAAATGGGATTACCATCAGCATGATTTTGATGTTCTATACTAGCGAAACAGTTGTGCTCGCCTTCGTGTCAGCGGCTCTCATGTTTGCTATCATGGCTGTAATTGGGATGACAACGAAGAAAGATCTTTCTGGTATGGCCCAGGCATTGCGTGCAGCTCTATGGGGAATTATTATTGCAAGTGTTATTAATATCTTCCTTCGTAGCTCAGGTCTAAGCTTTATGATGTCTATCATTTCTGTTTTGGTATTCTCAGGTTTGATTGCTTATGATAACCAACGTATCCGCAATGTTTTCGAACAAACTGGTGGTAATGTTGGCCAAGGTTGGGTCGTATCCATGGCGCTTCAGCTCTATCTTGACTTCATCAACCTCTTCCTCAACTTACTCCGTATCTTTGGTGGTTTGAGTAGAGACTAATTATGACATATAAAAAAGAGGGGTGCCCTCTTTTTTTATATGTCGTTTGTTATGCTAGAGCTCCCATTGGATCCCATGGGGCAAGGACTTGTGGTTGAGCTTGATAAGCTGCTAGTTCTTCTGGTGTGAGGAATTCTTTTCGGACAACAATCTGATAAGTATACTCGTCCATCCAGCTATCTGATGCGACGAAGTATCCCTTGTCACCAACCTTGTCACCCCAAGAGTTTTCTACTTTCCATTTGAGAGGTTGCTCATTATCGTCTAAATCAACACCAGTTAAGACCATAGCGTGGGTCATCAAACTTTCGGAGTAGTCTAATCTTCCGGCCTTGTCTTGATGGAAATGGATACCCAGACCTGAAGAGAAGTCGTAGGTGTTGGTTGCCATAATACCAGTTTGACGGTTGCTACTTTGACCGACATCGGAACCAAACCAAACGGACTCACCAGCTTTGAGTTGGGCAATAGCCAGTTCTTTAAACCGGTTCATTTCTACATTGAGGTAGCGGACAGCAGGGGCGCCAACAACGTTCCCCAACAATTCGACTGTATAAGATTTATTGTAGGGTTTGTCAGTTGTAGGAGCGTTGATAATAGAGACATAGTCAGATAGTTTCAAACCAACGTATTTCTCGTAGAATGCCTGAGGTGTTACATTTGTATCACGGTGATAGACATTGTCTTTATCTCTATATGCAAAATCAAAGCTGCGTGGAGGGAGTCCAAGGTTGACGGCTAGGAAGTTAAAGATTTCTTGAAGTAAGTTTTCTTTTTGTACTTGAACTTCTTCCGAGGAAGCTCCTTTGGCAAGGAGGTCTCGCAAGATTTGTGCATCTTGACGGAGCAATTTGTTAAGGTACTGATTAAGTTCACGGCTGGCACTGGATGAGATAGATTCTGGATAGACGGATTTCGGTACCACACCATATTTTTCAAATAGAGCAACAACCATATCCCATTGACCGCCATCTTGTTGCGGGGTATCCAATAAGAATTTTACCTTACGGCTACCAATTTCTTGGTCAGCTGTGGCAATGATTTGTTCGAGGAACCAGTTGGACTTTTCATATTTATCCCAAAAGAAGGTATGGGCCTGTGATAGCTCAAAATTTTCCAGTTTGAAGTCAGAGATGAGCTTGTGGCGGAAGGTATTCAATGCAGCAAACATCCAGCAACGTCCAGAAGCCTTTTGGTTTGAAACAGCGTCCTTGGTCAAATCGATTGAAAAGACATAGTCATTGTCGATGGCGCTTTGGCGTGTTTCTAAGGATTTCAAAAGTCCGTTGTGGCTCACGGCATTTTCGGTTGCCTGTAGGCTTGGATTAGCTAGATAGTTGGCATACAAGCGTTCTGTAAAATCAAAATCTAATGTTGACATATATTACTCCTTTTTTTAATGATATTCACATTATAGCGCTCATAATTTATTTTGCAAGTATTTGGTGGAGTTGAAAGCTACAGTTCCTCACATATTTGTGATATAATAGGAAAAATATTTGATGAGGTAGAGAGATGACCAAGACACCATTTGTTAGTAAAGAAGTTTTAGACACCATTACGGAGCAATTTCCGACACCTTTCCATTTGTATGATGAAAAAGGTATTCGTGAGAAGGCCCGTGCCCTCAATGCGGCTTTTTCATGGAACAAGGGCTTTAAGGAATATTTTGCGGTCAAGGCGACTCCAACTCCAGCTATTTTGAAAATTCTTCAAGAAGAAGGCTGTGGAGTGGACTGTGCAACGGATGTAGAAGTGTTGATGAGTGAGAAATTGGGCTTTAAAGACATCATGTTTACATCAAATGATACCCAAGCGCAAGAATTTGTCTATGCCAGAAAAGTTGGGGCGACCATTAACCTGGATGCCTATGAGCATATTGAATTTTTGAAAAATGTTGCTGGGATTCCTGAGACGGTCTGCCTCCGTTACAATCCAGGAGGAGTCTTCTCGCTGGGAACGGACATTATGGACCACCCAGAAGAGTCTAAATTTGGGATGACCAAGGAACAGTTGATGAAAGGCTATAAGGAGCTAAAAGAACTGGGTGTAAAGCAGTTTGGGATCCATGCCTTTCTGGCCTCAAACACTGTTACCAATGATTACTACCCTGTCTTAGCTCGTCAACTCTTTGAATTGGCCTTGGAAATCCGTGAGGAAACAGGTGTGACCTTGGACTTTATCAACCTGTCAGGTGGGATTGGTGTCAACTATCGTCCTGAACAAGAACCAAACGACATTGCTGTCATTGGTGAGGGTGTTCGTAAGGTTTACGAGGAAATTCTCACGCCAGCTGGTATGGGACACGTCAAAATCTTTACGGAATTGGGACGCTTTATGTTGGCGCCACACGGTCACTTGATTACAAAGGTGCTCCATCGTAAGGAAACCTATCGGACCTATATCGGTGTCGATGCATCAGCTGCCAACCTCATGCGCCCAGCCTTCTATGGTGCCTACCACCATATCACCAACATCACGCGCCCAGATGCCCCAATCGAAGTGGTGGATGTGGCTGGTTCCCTCTGTGAAAACAACGACAAGTTCGCAGTCAATCGTGAATTACCACGCGCAGAAGTAGGAGACACCTTGGTCATCCATGACAGTGGTGCCCACGGCTTTTCTATGGGATACAACTACAATGGTCGTCTGCGTTCTTCAGAAATTCTTTTGCAGGAAGACGGCACAGCGCGGATGATTCGTCGAGCTGAAACTCCTGAGGACTATTTCGCAACTATTTACGGTTTTGAATTTGACAGGTAAGTCTTGGAAAAGACTGCTGAATTTGGTATAATAGATTCATTAAGAGATTGTCGTAGGGCAATTCCGAATGAATTATTTTTAGAAGAGTCAGGAGATTGACAGATGAACATCGGTTTAGCTATTTTATTAATTGTATTGGCATTTGCAGGTGGTGTAGCCTTGGGTATTTACTTGTCACGCAAACAAGTTGAAAACTACATTGCTGACAAGCCAGTTTTGGATGAAAATGCTTTGCGTTTGATGATGAGCCAAATGGGTCAAAAACCAAGCGAAGCAAAAGTACAACAAGTACTTCGCCAAATCAAGAGCCAACAAAAAGTGGCAAGCAAGAAAAAATAATCAAACTGGGACTGGGATATTCATTCCCAGATCCCATTTTTTGAGTAGAAAAGAAAGGCTAGTCAGATTTTCTGGCTATTCTCAGTAGTATGGATAATCGACCAATAGGTTTTTTAGATTCAGGTGTGGGGGGATTAACGGTTGCGCGTGAGTTAATGCGTCAACTTCCCCATGAAGAAATCGTTTATATCGGAGACTCGGCACGGGCACCTTATGGCCCCCGTCCAGCAGAACAAATCAGAGAATATACTTGGCAGTTGGTCCATTTCCTTTTGACAAAAAATGTTAAAATGATTGTTTTTGCCTGCAATACGGCAACAGCGGTAGCCTGGGAAGAAGTCAAGGAAAAGTTGGATATTCCTGTTTTGGGAGTTATCTTGCCTGGAGCATCGGCAGCTATTAAGGCAACGCAAACTGGTAAGGTTGGTGTTTTAGGAACGGCTATGACTATTCAATCTGATATCTATCGTGAAAAAATTCAGGCCCTTTCTCCAGAAACGCAGGTAGACAGTCTGGCCTGTCCCAAGTTTGCCCCTCTGGTTGAGTCCAATAGCCACCAATCCAGTCTTGCTAAAAAGGTTGTTTATGAGACACTTCGCCCACTTGTTGGGAAAGTGGACACCTTGGTTTTGGGCTGCACTCATTATCCCCTGCTTCGCCCTATCATCCAGAATGCCATGGGCAAGGATGTCAAGTTGATCGATAGTGGTGCAGAGTGTGCGCGTGATATTTCTGTTTTATTAAATTATTTTCAAATCAACCGCAGCCGAACCGAAAAGGATATTCAGCACAGATTTTACACAACAGCTAGTCCAGCAGCTTTCAAGGAAATTGCTGAAAGCTGGATGGGCATCGATATTTATGTGGAGCATGTAGAACTATGACAGACAAGATATACGAATACAGAGATGAGCACAATTGGTTTATTGGAAAGTGGGAGGGTTTTAACTCGATTGCTGGTATTGGAAATGTGAGTGATGAAGAACATTTTTACCTCAATAGGCTTTTGACTCGCCTAAACCCTCCAACTGATAATGAAGTTCTTTCGGGCTATGATGTGACAATCGTAAGGAAACAATCTGATTTCCAGCTTTTTCGCTTTATAGTGGAAATCATCAAGACAGAAACAGGTCGTGACTTGCAGGTTCTCCAACACCAAGGAGCTATTCTGGTGACAGAAGCTGACAAATTGCTCTTGGTTCATTTACCAAAGGATGGTGTGGCTATGTCTGATTTCTTCGGTCAAGACAAGGGCTTGGTAAGCGTGGGAGATACCATCTTGATTGCCACTAAAAATGAAGGTAAGACCAAGGAATTCCGTAAGTTTTTTGAGCGTTTTGGCTACCAGGTTGAGAACCTCAACAACTATCCTGACCTGCCAGATGTAGCAGAAACAGGTATGACCTTTGAGGAAAATGCACGGCTCAAGGCTGAAACCATAGCAGAGCTGACTGGCAAGATGGTCTTGGCTGATGATTCAGGCTTGAAGGTTGATGCTCTCGGTGGTTTGCCAGGAGTTTGGTCTGCACGTTTTTCAGGACCGGATGCCACAGATGAGCTCAATAATGCCAAGCTCTTACACGAGTTGGCCATGGTCTTCGACTTGAAAAATCGTTCGGCACAATTCCATTGTACTCTAGTTATGGCAGCACCAAATCGTGAGAGTTTGGTTGTCGAAGCGGACTGGGAAGGCTTTATCGGTATGGAACTCCGTGGGGAAAACGGGTTTGGATATGATCCGCTTTTCCTCGTAGGCGAAACAGGCAAGACTTCGGCAGAATTGACCCTAGAAGAAAAAAATAAGATTTCCCATCGTGCACAAGCACTAGAAAAATTAGTGGAGGCATTTCCAGTATGGCAGGAGAAAGCAAAACAATCCTAGTCATGAGTGATTCTCATGGGGATAGACAGATTGTAGAAGAGATTAAAAACCATTATCTTGGCAGGGTAGACGCTATCTTTCACAATGGCGATTCAGAGTTAGATAGTCAAGATAGCTTGTGGGATGATATTCAAGTGGTCAATGGCAACTGCGACTACTTTGGTGGCTACCCTGACCAGCTCATTACCCGATTGGGTGATGTGACCATTGCTCAGACCCATGGTCATCTTTATGGCATTAATTACGGCTGGCAGCGGTTGGATTATTGGGCTCAGGAAGTTGATGCGGATATTTGTTTGTATGGGCATCTGCATGTGCCTGATGCCGAAGTGCGTGGCAAGACCCTCTTCCTCAATCCTGGCTCCGTTAGTCAACCTCGTGGTTTGGTCAGAGAATGCCTCTATGCTCTTGTGACCATCTATGATGATCACTTCCATGTGGATTACTACAATCGACAGCACCAACTTTACCCAGCATTGACAAAGGATATTTCAAGATGATTGCAAGAGAATTTGAAGCCTTTTTATTGGACCAGGAAGAAACTTTCTTGACACCAGCAGATAAATTGGCAGTAATTATTGATACGCATAATATTGACCATGCCAAGCTGTTACTCAGCCACATGACTTATTCTCGCGTACCTGTGGTAACAGAAGATGGTCGTTTCTTCGGCACCATTGGCTTGACGGAAATCATTAAATATCAAGCTGAAAATGAACTATCGGATGATGAGTTAAACAGAGATATTTCTGTGATTGTAAAGACAGATGAAGAGACTGTTGGTCTGGATTATGATTTGACAGAAGTGATGCGCAAGCTAGTAGATCAATCTTTCTTACCCGTCCTTGGGGAAAATAGAGAATTTATGGGAATCATTACACGAAAATCCATCTTAAAGGCAATCAATGCTCTCTTGCATAATTTCCCCCTACCATCAAAAGAAGGTAAGAAATGAAGCAGGCCATAGAAGCGTTTATCCAGAGTAAAAAGGTCAGTGTCAATAGTCAAAAATCCTATACCTATGACCTGCTGCAATTTGTGGAGCAAACTAAGGGGGATATCCATCAGCAGTCACTTTTGGTCTATCAGCAGTCACTTCTAGACTTGAAACCTACTGCTCAGAAGAGAAAACTCTCAACGGTCAATCAATTTCTCTACTTTCTCTATGAAAGAGGTCGTTTGGACAGGTTTTACAAGCTGCAGGCTCTTACAGGTCCAGCCAGTGTCAAAAAAAAGCTGGAGCGTGAGGATCTTTCTCTCCTCTTTCAAGACAGTTCTAGGCTTGATGGGCAATTGATTGCTCTTTTGATTGCCTTACTAGGGCTGACTCCTAGTGAAATAGCAGAGCTGACTAGCCAGCAGGTCAATCTGGATTTTCAAGTCCTGACAGTTGAGAAAGGGGCGACTAAGCGTGTCCTAACCTTGCCCAAGGAATTACTTGTTTATTTGGAAGGGCATCTGACTGGAATGTATGTCTTTGACAAAAAAGGGCAGACCTATTCTCGTCAGTGGTTTTTCAATCGTCTGACAGAATTTGTCCGGTCCATCGGTAAGCCGGATTGGACAGCTCAAAAATTACGAGAACAGTACATTCTGAGCAAGATAGATGAGGGCAAATCCTTGGACCAAATCGCCAAGCAGTTGGGACTAAAAACAAGCATGAGTTTGGAAAAATTTAGATAATGGATATAAAATTAAAAGATTTTGAAGGACCTCTGGATCTCTTGCTTCACCTGGTGTCCAAGTATCAAATGGATATTTACGAGGTTCCAATTACAGAGGTCATTGAGCAATACCTTGCCTACATTGCCACCTTACAGGCCATGCGTTTGGAGGTGGCAGGAGAGTATATGGTCATGGCCAGTCAGTTGATGGTCATCAAAAGCCGTAGGCTCTTACCAAAAGTTGTCGAGCAGACAGACCCTGAAGATGACCCAGAAATGGACCTCTTGGACCAGTTGGAAGAATACCGCAAGTTCAAGCTTCTCAGTGAAAAAATGGGGGAACAGCATGATGAACGGGCCAATTATTTTTCAAAACCCAAGCTGGACTTGATTTATGAAGATGTTCAGCTAGCCAAAGACAAGACAGTTATTGATATTTTCCTAGCCTTTTCGAAGGTCATGGCTGAAAAACAGGCCAGTCTCCGTCAGTCCCATGCGACCATTGCCCGTGATGAGTATAAAATCGAAGACATGATGGACTTTGTTCGCAGTCGTTTTCAAGCTAGTTCACGGATTGAACTGGGTCAGCTCTTCAAGGAAAGCCAGGACATCAATGAGGTCATTACCATTTTTCTGGCAACCTTGGAATTGGTCAAGGTTCATGAGATTGTTCTGGAACAGGCAGAAACCTTTGGAGATATTTATCTAGTAAGGAGTGAAAATGAATCGCTTAGCTGAAATCGAAGTCCTGCTCTTTGTAGCAGGTGAGGATGGCTTGAGCTTACGCAATTTGGCAGAGATGCTGGAATTGCAGCCCACAGCTGTCAGCCAGCAATTAGAAAAACTCAGTGAAAAATACATGGCCGACAAGGCCTCAGGTTTGGCTCTCTTAGAATCTTCCAACCGCTACAAGTTGGTCACGAAGAAAGAGTATGCCGACCTTTTGCGGATTTATGCTAAGACACCCATCAACCAGACCATGTCCAGAGCTCTTTTGGAAACCTTGTCGATTGTTGCCTACAAACAGCCTATTACACGGATTGAAGTCGATGAGATTCGTGGGGTCAATTCCAGCGGTGCCATCAGTAAGTTACAGGCCTTTGACCTTATCCGTGAGAATGGGAAGAAAGAGGTTCTTGGTAGACCCAATCTCTATGTCACGACGGATTATTTCCTGGATTACATGGGAATTAATAGCCTAGAAGAATTGCCAGATGTGTCTGAAATCGACTTGGTTGAGCAAGAAACTGAGCTATTCATAGAAAGAAATGAGTTAGAAGATGAGAATTAACAAATACATTGCCCACGCTGGTGTAGCCAGTCGTCGTAAGGCAGAAGAATTGATTAAGCAAGGCTTGGTAACTGTTAATGGTCAAGTTGTTCGTGAATTGGCAACGACCATTAAGTCGGGAGACAAGGTAGAAGTAGAAGGCCAGCCGATTTACAACGAGGAGAAAGTGTATTACCTACTCCATAAGCCGAAAGGTGTTATTTCCAGTGTGTCAGACGACAAGGGACGAAAGACCGTTGTGGATTTGTTGCCAACTGTCAAAGAGCGGATTTATCCTGTTGGTCGTTTGGACTGGGATACATCTGGAGTCTTGATTTTGACCAATGATGGTGATTTTACGGATGAGATGATTCACCCTCGTAATGAGATTGATAAGGTGTACTTGGCGCGTGTCAAAGGGGTTGCTAACAAGGAAGTCCTGCGTCCCTTGACCCGTGGTGTTGTCATTGATGGCAAGAAAACCAAACCAGCTGTTTACGAGATCATCAAGGTAGACCCTGTAAAAAATCGTTCTGTGGTGGAGTTGACCATCCATGAGGGACGCAATCACCAAGTTAAGAAGATGTTTGAGGCAGTTGGTTTACAGGTGGACAAACTCTCTCGTACCCGCTTTGGGAATTTGGACTTGACCGGCCTACGTCCAGGAGAATACCGCAAGCTCAACAAAAAAGACATCAGTAAACTGCATACGCTAGCAGTTACCAAGCCGGTCAAGAAAAAATGACAAAGCTACTCATTGGCTTGGTCCGATTCTATCAGAAATTTATTTCTCCCCTTTTTCCGCCCTCCTGTCGCTATCAGCCGACATGTTCCACTTATATGATTGAGGCCTTGCAAAAACATGGTCTCAAGGGCTTTTTGATGGGCCTGGCTCGTATTGGGCGTTGCCATCCTTTTGTGGAAGGTGGGGAAGATCCTGTGCCGGACAGGTTTAGTCTGAAAAGAAATAGGCAGAAGTAGGGCAACCTACTTTTTTGTTATTTCTAGTTGTTTATACTCTTCGAAAATCAAAATTATCCGTTGTCAAGAGCCTTGATGAGTGAAAAGCTCCAGTGGAAGTTTTCAGCCTGTTACCTTGAAATAAGAAAGTAACAGAGTTCTATCTTCGACTTCGTTTTCTAGGCTACTTTTGATTTTCATTGAGTATTAGTTTGTTTTTAGTACTCACTTCAAAGGTTCGGGAGCCTTTGAAGGCTGGAGATAGGCCGAAACAAGTTCACCTCAATATTAACAGTCCACTGGACTGTTAAAGCCAATCAACCACTGCGCTCAGATGTTGACACGAACTCTGAGAAGCGAGGTTGGTCTTTTTGCTCAGCCTCCGCTCTTCGAAGGAATCAAAGATAAATTAATGACTATATAATACTTTATCATCAGAGAAAAAACGATACCTAGCTTAGTTTACTGAGTTATGAGTTTAGTGGACTATCATTAAAAACTAAGAAGCAGTAGGGATGGGGGAGTTCGCCTTGACCTTCATACCTGATCATTTTTAGTTAGAATGGAAGAAAGTGAGCGTACTCAAATGCGAATATTCTTGGTCAGATAGTTGCATATTTATGCTAAATCGTGCTATACTATTCAAAATAAATAAATGGGGTAGAGATATGAAAAGAATGAAACACATCGCTTTAACTGGTATCGGTCTGCTTTCTATTGCAGCGTTAACAGCTTGTCAAACTAAAGAAAAGACGAGCGATGTTGCTCTGACATTTAACTCAGAAGTGACAAACGAAGGACAAACTATTGAAGGCGGGAGTCTCAAATATGCCTTGGTAGCTTCGGCGCCTTCGACTGGTATCTTAATTGATGAATTATCACAAACGGCGGTAGATTCAACCTTTGCAGACATGGTTGATATTTCTATGTTTGGATATGATTCAGCTCGTAAGTTAGACGATTCAGGCCTTGCTAAGGCAGAGTTTGATGTAGACGCAAAGACAGTTACCGTTAGTTTGACAGGCAAGGACTATCAGTGGTCCGATGGGCAAGCCTTCACCATCGATGATTATATTTTCACAATCGAACAACTAGCTAGTCCAGACTATACAGGGGTTCGTGCAGACACTACCTATACAAATATCATTGGCTTTGAAGAATTTCAGGCTGGAACAGCAAGTGAAATTTCAGGTGTTAAGAAGGTTGATGACTATACGGTAATTCTCTCAGTGAAAGACATGTCTCCATCCATGATGTATGCTGGTGGGGGAGTACCTTATTTAGTCATGCCGAAACACATTTTTAAAGACATTGCAGTCAAAGATTGGGAATCAAGTGAGTATTCTCGTACGGCAAAAGTTGTCGGTATGGGCCCTTATAAGGTCAAGGAAATTGTCAATGGCGAGTCGGTGACCTATGTACCAAATGAGTACTACTTTAAAGGGAAAGTTAAGCTAGACAGTTACAGGATTGATATTGTTTCACCAGATACGATTGTTGCAGAAATGAGAGCAGGCAATTATGATATTGCTGATATGCCAACAGACCAGTACGAATCTTACAAGGACTTATCAAATATTACTTTGCTAGGTAGTCTGGATGGTATTTACAATTATATTGGCTTCAATCTTGGTAAGTACGATGATGCTAGTGGTAAGAATGTGACCAATCCTAATGCTAAGATGAATAATGTTAAATTGCGTCAAGCAATGGGATATGCGTTGGACAATGCGGTGATTGGAGAGAAATTATATAACGGCTTGTATCATCCGACAAACTCACTAATTATCTCTTTCTTTGGAGATGTTCACGATTCAGAACTAGCTGGCTATAGTTATAATCCTGAAAAGGCTAAAAAACTTCTCGATGAGGCAGGATATAAAGACGTAGATGGAGACGGTATGCGTGAAGATGCTGATGGAAAATCGCTTACTATCAGTGTTGCAGCACAGAAATCAACCGAAACGCAAGAAACTATGGTACAGCAATACCTTACATGGTGGAAAGAAATTGGTTTGAATGTGGAACTCTATACAGGAAGAACTATTGAGTACAATACTTTCTATGAATCAATTGCTGCCAATGATGAGGGGATTGATGTCTATCTTGCAGCTTGGATTGCCGGCCTAGATCCAGACCCGACATCATTGTGGGGACCTGAAGCGATGTACAACTATACTCGCTTCGTTTCAGATGAAAACACAGCACTTTTAAATAAAATTACCTCTGCTGAGTCATTTGACGAACAGAAAAATATTGAAAATTACAAAGCTTGGCAAGAATATGCATTCGAACAAGCCTTTGCAATTCCAACCTTTGAACGTGAAAGTATTACTGCCGTTAACAAACGCGTTAAATATTACGACGTTTATATCGGTTCGGACAGTAAATCAGGCCATGAAAATCTTGAGTTGACTGCGGAAAAAGGGATTGCAGCAGAATAAATGTAAGAAAGGGGAGTTTATTTGCTCTCCTTTTTCATTTTCTATGAAAATTTGAAAAAAATGGGGCAAAACTCTTGATTTTCAGCCTTCTTTAAGCTACAATAGTATCACGATTTCATTGATTTAACTCAAACCTGTTGTGAGTTAAGTGAATGAATCATCATTCACCATGCTGTTTGCTGAGCTTGACTCCGGGCAGTGTGGCTATTTTTTTGTCTTTCTTACCATAGGAGACAATCGAGTCTTTTTACTCAATGAAAATCAAAAAAAGAAACTAGAAAACAAGCATGGTATACGGCAAAATGAAGCTGACATGGTTTGGATTTGATTTTCGAAGGGTATTCGTATTTAGTGAAATGTCACCAGAGGGGTCCTTATGAATATTGAAACATTAGAGTATATAGAAGAAACAGCCAAAAACCACATTGTCTTATTTGAACCACAGATTCCACAGAATACAGGCAATATTGCTCGAACTTGTGCTGCAACCAATAGTCCTCTCCATATCATTAAGCCTATGGGATTTCCAATTGATGACCGTAAGATGAAACGTGCAGGACTAGATTATTGGGATAAGTTAGATGTTCGCTTTTATGACAATTTAGCAGAATTTATGGATTATGCCAGCAAACAAGGACGTGTTCACTTAGTATCTAAATTTGCTGATAAAACCTATTCGGATGAAGACTATAATGATGGGAACATTCATTATTTCTTATTTGGCCGTGAAGATAAGGGCTTGCCAGAAGATTTTATGCGTGAACATCCAGAGAAGGCTATCCGTATTCCAATGAATGATGAACATGTGCGTAGTCTTAATGTCTCTAATACAGCGTGTATGATTGTATATGAGGCTCTTCGGCAGCAACAGTTCGCTGGTCTAGATTTGGTTCACACCTATGAGGGGGACAAGTTAAAATAGTGAAAACTTACCAAGCTCTTGCAAATGCAAGGCTTTTTTGGTATGATGAAATAGTCTTCAGGGCAGGGTGAGATTCCCGACCGGCAGTGATTTTTTTGATTCTTGCTTTTCTTTTTCTCTCATTCGTCGTTGACCAGGCTCGCCTAACTCCAGTTATGCCTTCGCCTTGTCGCCTAGACTGATAGAAAAATCTTAAGCAACACTCAAAAAAAGTGTTTTTGTTTCATTTTAGGGCTAGGCAAGGAGGTGCAGACTATACTAAGGTATGTCAAGCCGACTTAACGAAGCCATAAAATAGAAAGAAAGACACGTACAGTCTGCGAGCGAAAGCTGATGTGGTGCAATTCCACAACCGACAGTAAAGTCTGGATGGGAGAAGACGAAGTGGAGGCTTTTTGCCTGCTCTTCCACGCTTCTTCAATTTTCAAAAATTGGAGGAACCTTATGACAAACACACGCAAAATGACGATTATCGCCATTCTCTCAGCAGTATCCTTTCTGCTCATGTATTTGAAATTTCCGCTGATTCCAACAGCCAGTTTCCTGGAAGTGGATTTTTCTCTCGTACCGATTTTATTTGGTCTGCTTATTCTAGATATGAAGTCTAGTTTTGCTATCCTTTTGGTACGAACTTTTCTCAAACTGATTTTAAATAATCAGGGACCATCGACAATTATTGGCTTACCGATGAATATTGCAGCTATGTCAGTTTTCATTTTAGCAGTAGCTTATTTCTGGAAAAATGACCAAGCGATAAAAAATTATTTAAAAGCAGCCGCTGTTGCGACAATTGGTTCGACTGCAGTGATGCTGGTATTAAATTACGTTTATGCGGTGCCTGTCTATGCAGCCTTTGCAAACTTTGATATTAAAGAAATCTTGGGTCTGACTAACTATCTTTTGATGATGGTACTTCCTTTTAATCTTTTACAAGGGATTGTGCTTTCAGCAATATTTTATATCTGTTACAAAGCAGCCCAACCTATTTTAAAGAAAGTTTAACCTTTATAAGGTAAACTATATTGTATGAAGAATAAACAAATCCATTTACGAAACGCATCTTTTTTTGCTCTGGCCTTTGTGATATTGGGCTATGTAGTAAAATTTTATCCTACTACCCTAGCAGGTTTTGACTCGCCTGTCCAGTCAGCCATTCGTGGAAATTTACCAAGTGGAGCCAGTCAATTTTGGACCTCTATTACTGTTTTAGGAAATACGGTTATTATTTTAGCTATTACCTTGATTCTAGCTGCTATCTTTTACTACTATAAAAAATGGAAGATAGAAGCTTATTTCCTACTTGCTAGTTTTGCGGCGATGGGTGTGGCATCCACAGCCCTGAAATATGTCTACCAACGTCCGCGTCCAAGTATTGAATGGTTGATTGATACCATCGGTTATTCATTTCCTAGCTGGCATACTGCATCAACTATGATGATTGCAGGAGCAGTTGTTATTATTGTTCACCAGAGGATGAAGAAAGGCATAGCTAGACTTGTGCTACAAGCCGTGTTGATTCTACTTGCTGTCCTGGTAGCTGTATCCCGTATCTATATTGGGGTTCACTATCCGACAGATATTATCGGCGGTTGGCTACTTGCCGTCACTCTTTTACAAATGATGTATCCGTTTTATGACCAAAAACGCTTTGAATGGCGTTTCCAAAGTAAGCAAAAATAGTCAATTTGACACCAACTCCTACTGTAAAAGGTAGGAGTTTTAATTTGTCATCCTTTGTAGAAGTGGCTTATTTCGCAAGATTTATTGAGACTGAGCTTAGGCACAGGTCATTTCTTAGAGTTCGCGCTGGACTTCTCGGAAAATAGTGCAAAAATCCTCCGAGAAATTCTCAGAGGATGATGATGTATAAATCTAGTTTTTGATTGGGCCATCAGCAACGGCTTCGACAGCATTTTTTATCGTTTGGGCAAAGACTTCGCCTCCATTACTTTCAAGATTGAAATGAACAAGGTCGGTATTGTACCAAATTGGTGGATTATCCTTTGCAACTTGATACCAGTCTGCAATGGAAATGTAATCATATTTTTCAGCCAATTCTTTCTCGTATTGACCTGTTTGATAGGAAATGGATTCGCTTGGAGTGAAGTTTCCATCGTAAGGAGTGACAAAAATAAGGCGACGTCCTTTAGGAAAATCTTTGACTAGTTGGTCTAGTAGTTCCTGATAATTATCCGTAGTATTTGTACCTAGGGCTACAACTACAGTCTCTTTCAAGCTATTATTTTGCTTATAAAGATTTATCAATTTAGCAATTTCAGAGAGATTTCGACTGACAGTTCCATCAATCTGTGCATCTGGTAGCGCGGTCTGTATGGCAGAACTTGCGCGAACAGTAACAGAATCGCCAAAGATAATAACTCCTTTTTGAATTTCAAAACTAGTAGCTTTAGCATTTTCAGCAGCAGATCGTGTTGTATTTAGTTGGGTCTGAGCTTGGTAAAGATTGCTAACCATGCTCTCTTGTTCAAAACTTCCTAATTTTGGTGCAAACAGACAGATACCTAAACTAATTGCAGTCAAGCAAGCAAAGCTGCTAAGAAGCCATTTTTTATAGGGTTTTAAGTCCATTGGTAATCCAAACAAACTTCCTACTTTACCAGCAATATATGGTTCTAGAATATAGAAGGAGATAGTTGATAGGATAGTAGAAAAAACAAAGGATAATCCCGCAGCGATAGAGGCATTTGTCAGTTGTGTAAAGATAATGAGCAAGGGCCAATGGAAGAGGTAGATACCATAAGAAATACTTGCAAAGAAGAGGATAATTGCAGGTTCTTTGACATCTTCGGTTTTCTCGTGAAGTACCCGAGCAGCAAAAATCATAGTTGCTGTAGCTAAACTGGATAGAAGAAAACCAATTAGATAGGTCCAGATGGAACTGAATTGAAGAGTAAAGAGAAGAAGAAGTTCTACTCCTAGTCCTCCAAGAAACAGACCTATAGCTTGTTTGATACTCAATGTATTCACTTGTTGCTGGAAGGCAGTTGTTGTATTTCCGATACCAGCGATGGTTGCGAGAATGCTTCCGAGGAAGAATGGGAAGGTATGTGTGAAGCTTGAGTAGTAAATGGTTGAGAAATTATCCACAAAGAAACTTGAGATAGACATTGCTAAAAAACTTAGCGAGAAGAGGCTTATAGATGTTAGAAAAATTGATCCACGTAGTTGCCCCACACTTTTGGAGATGCGAGTCAGATACCAAACTAAACCAGCCCAGACAAGGTAATACTGAACTTCTATGGCTAGGGTCCAAGTATGCACAAATAGATGAGGTGAAAATTGATTCTCGTAACTACCACCTGATAGAATTTCAAAGAAGTTTGTCATGAATCCGAGCGCAGCGGCTATCTGATTGCCGATATTGGCAATGAAATCATTGCGGACAAGCAGAGCAAGTGGAAGAACCAAAAGAATCGTTAAAACCAGAGGGGGGAGAATCCGATAGAATCTTCTTCTGAAAAAGCTGACAATATCTATTTTTTTATGTTTTGCAAACTCATCAATCAAAAGGGCGGTTGTCAAATATCCAGACAGGGTAAAGAAGAGGTCAACCCCTACAAAGCCACCTGGGAAATATTTGATAAAGAAATGATAGAGTAGGACAAAGACTAATCCAATCACACGTATAACGGATAACCATTTAATTTTCATATTGATAAATCCCCTGTTTAAAAGTTCCTTCGTAGGTAGCTTGTCCTTCGGTGGTCAATTTTCCTTTTCCATCGGCATAGCCGTTTTTAAATTGCCCGGTATAAACCCACCCACTTGCAGATGTGTAGGTTCCTTGACCGTGGAAAATTCCATTTGTAAATTGTCCTTCGTAGACATCTCCATTATCAAAGGTCAATTTTCCTTGACCATTCATTTTATTTGCAACCACATAACCGTTGTACTGCAGGGCGCCATTATTGAAAGTCATGGTTTGCTTGCTGGCAATTCGCCCTGTAAATACAGAGAGGGCACAGATGAGGATGATAATAAGGGAGAGGATTTCAAGTTTTGGACGGGTGAAATGACTTGTTATATCATGCCATTTTATACTAGGTAATTTGAACTCTTTCATTGTTTTACTCTTTCATAGGATTTGACCGACGCTAATCAGTTCTTTCTAGAATACAGTAAGAAATTATCAGTTCAGTCAGAAATAGTTTACCATTTTTTTACAAATATTACAAAAATATTACATAAAAAATCTTATTCTTGGTCAAATGCCTGTAACCTGTCCAACCAGTCTTGGCAACCTTTCTTTACCATTTCGTAGGTTTCGTCAAAATCTCCAGTATACCAAGGGTCTGGTACGGATTTTTCTGCGAATTGAAAAATTTTATTTTGAGCATGTGCTGGTGCCATTTTCTGTAAATCTCGGATATTATTGCTGTCCATACCAATGATGACATCAAATGCTTCGAAATCTGTCTGGCTCATTTGCTGTGATGATTTATTTTGGTCATAGGGAATGTTGTGCTTTTGGAAAATTTTCTGAGTTCCAGGGTAGATAGGATTACCATGTTCCCAGTTTGAAGTAGCACGGCTTTCAATATGAAATTGATTTGTCAAATCTTTCATGACAAATTCAGCCATAGGGCTACGACAAATATTTCCAAGACAGACAAAAACGATTTTTTTCATAGATTCTCCTTTCGTGGCATAAGAAAAGAGAGGGCAGACTCGACAGGTAAATGCCTGAGTTCCCCTCTCTTGCATATTTTTGTTCGGGCTACAGGTAAAAGACCAAATTGAGTGTAATGTTCATTATCAAACAGTGCAC
This sequence comes from Streptococcus suis YS56, assembly GCF_000440115.1. Taxonomy (GTDB): domain Bacteria; phylum Bacillota; class Bacilli; order Lactobacillales; family Streptococcaceae; genus Streptococcus; species Streptococcus suis_L. The sequence continues at coordinate 108,069 of NZ_ALMY01000013.1, forward strand.
GAGAATCCTACCTATATTGAACTCTTTGCTTATTTCTCTTCTTTGTCAAAAGCATTTTTGATGCCGTTAATGGCACCTTCAAGCCCATCTTTTGCATCTTCGACTAGCTCTTTTGCTTTGCCAATTCCTTTCTCAACAAGTCCTTCAACTTCGATTTCCTTGTCGCCGGTCAGCTTACCAATTACCTCTTTTGCAGAGCCAGATAGCTGTTCTAGTTTTGCGTCAAATTTTTCTTCTGACATAAAATCCCTCCTTATATATACAGATGGGGCGATGACTTTCTAAAAAGAAAATCACATACTATTCTTACTTACTAGTCTAACGTATATAAGTTAATATAGCAAGGGATTTGTTTGTCAATAGGTCAGAGGAGGATGAGGGATAATTCTTGCAATTTTTTCTTCTTTTATTTATAATAATCCCGTCTTTGACAGTTTGAAACGACAAAAACCTCCCTAACCCTATGCATATCAAGGGTTTAGAGAGGTTTTCTTTTTATATCAAAAATGCGTACTTTTTCCCGA
>NZ_ALMY01000014.1 GCF_000440115.1 Streptococcus suis YS56
ATTCTGGGCTGGATTGAAAAGAAAAGTGGCTGAGTTATTGAGGAGATTTCAATCGGTTGAGTATTCTTTGGAATGCTATTTTAAAGCTAAATAATTATATTTTAGTTTACTTTTAGTACTAGCTCCAACTATCTGGGAGAGTGAAACAGTTCGGGGAACTGTTTCAGCCCGATCCTAGATACAAAAAAGCGAGAAAAAAGAGGCTGGAAATGAGACTTGCGAAAGCAAGTCACTTACGCAAAGTACGGCAAAGCGAGTTAACGAAGTAATTAAAGATAGACTAAATGTCTATAACAGCCTAATGATGCATTTTTTTATTGTTGCTCTCAATGTTTCACTGTGCTATCCTTAGTTCACAACTCCTATAGAATTTTTCATGTCACAATCAATCACTTTTATTTTTCGTGAAAGAAGTAATTTTTTGTTATTGATGATATAGTCTGCTTATCGAAAATTTAGTGGTTGACTATTTTTGACTTGAAATGACAATTAAGATATAAAAAACGAGGAGTCCCCCGTTGGGAATTTCCTCGCTAGTCAGTTGAATATTTTTATGTTGATGGTAAAAGGAATTGGAAGATTAGGGTGAGAATTAGGTATGTATTGTACGAGATGTTATTTATAGAACAGTATTTTAGCTTAAATACTAAACATGCAAAAATATAGAACGATTAACGGTAATTGCATTGTATAACTTCATTGATAAGACGTTCACCAGGGAAATCTGAAATGATGATTCCTGGTCTACGAATTTGATTGTTTCGTAGATAGTCCGCAACAAGAGTATTGGTTCCTTCAAAGGAAATTGTTGCAAATACACCGAGACGTGCTGTGCGTGGGAAGTCAGGGTAGCGATGCCTAAAACCGGGTTCCGTCAATCCAGTAGAGAGTCGGGAAGCATCAGTTGCTGGACGAACATGTCCACTTGCTACAAAATAAGGGAAAGAACCACCAGAACCACTGAGATAATTCATGAAAATAAAATCAATGCTAGATGTATTTGCCTGATTGATATGGTTCTTTATAGCTTCCCATTTTTTATATAAATCCCAATTTGTATTGAGATGGTATTGATCTTGAGTAATAACAAAACGATAATTTATTCCGTGTTCGATAGACAAGACATCAGGTAAAAGCACAATCTGGCCACGAATTTCGCCTAGTGTAGGATTGTATCCGTTTGACGAAGTCATAGGATTCCAGAAAAGAGAGGAATATCGTTGATAATAGGACTCAAAAAGGGTAAACATTTCAGGATCAGAGGCATGAGTATGCTCTTGTTTAATCCGCATTAAGATGGTTTCACTTGGATAACTTATCAAGTAATTTTGAATAGTTGTAAGAACCTCTTCAAATTGGTAGCCCAAGGCGATTGAGCCATGGTAGAGAGCAAAGTGATCTCCCATATATGCGAGACGAATATCTAAATATCGGATTCCAGACTCCAATTGTTGCTGCAAATTCATTGTTTGCGTACGGACAATATCACGAAAAGGAAGATGGTTACTATGAGCCATGCTATCATGAGTTCCCGGAATGGCAAGCTCTCCTAGAAAACGATTATCAGGAATTGTGGACATCCAGTCTGTATATTGTTCAATATGCGGTGTGGTCACTTGTTCTTCATACCAAAAGGCGCGGTCATAATGAGCGTGGGTAGAAGTAGGGAAGAGCAAAAAAAGACCTAGACAAGCGGTCAGGGCAAAGGATATCTTCTTTTTTGTATTCATATCTATACCTCCTTTATGTTAATCCTCAATCAGCGCTTGGATAACATAATATAATTAGTGAAATGGTTGGTAATATAATTATAGTAAAAAAACGTTGTTAGTTTCCATCGTGGTTTTTTGATATTGGGACACCAGCGATTAGCTGTGAGAAGTCGTCACCTTAATTATATCATAGGGTAAAAATAAAAGCGAAGAGGATAGTCACTAGTCTTGAGAAAGATAGCATTTGTTTACGAAAGCTATTGTTTTGAGTTACCTTTACCTTTATTATTTATATGTCTGAATACAATACCGCATTGGTTGTTCAAACTATGATTCAAATAGTCTTAATTTCTCACTTTCTCACCTTCAAATATTTTTAAGTTTTTTTTGAAAACGTATTATTTTTATTTTCAAGGCAAAAGCCAACCTTTATGCTTAGAATGTGTTATACTAGTTAAGTTACAAGTCTGATACTGGTTAGTTCGCTGCCAGTGGAAATAATTGTTACAAAAAAAGTTAGATAAGGTAGCTTCGCACTGCCTTGTAAAAGAAAGGAAATGCGTTAGGAAACTGGTTCGGGAAGAGTATTCGAACCCGTGCTAAAAACTTCGTGAAAAAGATAGCCTTCCTAGTGTGTAGTCACACTGCGTCAGTCTCCTATTTTCACCTTGTTTTCTTAACGCACTTGGTATCATAATTGAAATTTACAGATTTACAATTGTCAGAAGACATTTTGCTTGCCGTTGAGAAGGCAGGTTTTGAAACGCCGTCACCTATCCAGGAGCAGACCATTCCGCTTGCTTTGGAAGGAAAAGATGTGATTGGTCAAGCCCAGACGGGTACAGGGAAAACCGCAGCCTTTGGTCTGCCAACCCTCAACAAAATTGACATCAACAATCAAGCTGTTCAAGCCTTGATTATTGCCCCAACGCGTGAGTTGGCGGTGCAGAGTCAGGAAGAGCTTTTCAAATTTGGTCGTGAAAAGGGTGTAAAAGTTCGCTCGGTTTACGGTGGTTCTAGCATTGAAAAGCAAATCAAGGCCCTTCGCTCAGGTGCCCACATCGTTGTTGGTACGCCAGGGCGTCTCTTGGACTTGATTAAGCGAAAAGCCCTCAAGCTTGACGGTGTTGAAACCCTTATTCTTGACGAGGCAGATGAAATGCTCAACATGGGCTTCTTGGACGACATCGAAGCGATCATCGAGCGTGTGCCAGAAAGCCGTCAAACCCTTTTGTTTTCTGCGACTATGCCAGAGCCAATCAAGCGTATTGGTGTCAAGTTCATGAAAGAGCCTGAGCATGTTAAGATTGCGGCTAAGGAATTGACCAACGTCAACGTGGACCAATACTATATCCGTGTCAAAGAACATGAAAAATTTGATACCATGACACGCCTTATGGATGTTGACCAGCCTGAATTGTCTATCGTCTTCGGTCGTACTAAGCGCCGTGTTGATGAATTAACTCGTGGTTTGAAACTGCGTGGCTTCCGTGCAGAAGGTATCCACGGAGATTTGGACCAGAACAAACGCCTACGTGTCATCCGAGACTTTAAAAATGACCAGCTTGATGTCCTTGTTGCGACGGACGTTGCGGCTCGTGGATTGGATATTTCAGGTGTAACGCACGTCTATAACTACGATATTCCACAGGATCCAGAAAGCTATGTGCACCGTATCGGTCGTACAGGTCGTGCGGGTCAATCAGGTCAGTCCATTACCTTTGTCTCGCCAAACGAGATGGGCTACTTGGCAATCATCGAAGATTTGACCAAGAAACGTATGAAAGGTCTCAAGCCAGCAACTGCTCAGGAAGCATTTGAAGCCAAGAAGAAAGTTGCCTTGAAGAAGATTGAGCGTGACTTCGCAGACGAGACTATTCGTGGAAACTTTGATAAGTTTAAGAAAGATGCAATCAAGTTGGCGACTGAATTTACGCCTGAAGAGCTTGCTCTCTACGTACTTAGTCTGACCGTACAAGATCCAGATAGCATGCCAGAAGTTGAAATCGCACGTGAAAAACCACTGCCATTCAAGTTTGCACCTGGTCAAGCCAAGGGTAAAGGTGGACGTGGTGGTCGCGACCGTGATCGTGGTGGCCGTCGTGACGGTGACCGCAACCGAGACCGTGGAGGACGCCGTGGTGATCGTAACGACCGCAACCGTCGTGATGACAAGTTCAAGCGTGACAACCGCCGTCAGGACAACAAAAAACCACACCAACGCACCTCAAGTGAAAAGAAAACAGGCTTTGTGATCCGCAATAAAGGGGAGAGATAAGCAGTGTTTGACAGGCCATAAAGAGTGGTCTGTTTTTTTGAGTTCTATTTAGAAAATAATCGAAATAGTTCTTGACAAACAATAAAAATAGAGTATAATTCTATTTAGAAATATTTCTAAATAGAAGAGCAAGGAGGCTTATTATGGGGCTTTCCGAAACCTTGAAGGCAATTTCTGCTCCTATTCGTAGGCAAATTCTAGATAGTCTTAAGTCGGGGCCGAAGTCTGCTGGTGAAATTGTAGAACAATTTCAATTAACAGGAGCAACAGTTTCTCATCATTTATCCACTTTGAAAAAAGCTGGATTAATTTTGGAGGAAAAGCAGAAAAATTTTATTTATTATCGTCTAAACTATACGGTCTTTGAAGAAGTCTTGGTTTGGATTGCAAGTTTAGGAGGACATCAAGATGAAGAAAATTGACATAAAAACCTTATTAGCAACCTCGAGTATATTTCTACTGATTGCTGTATTGATGATTTGTTACTATAAAGCATTGCCAGATACCATGGTAACGCATTTTGGCGTAAATGGTAAGCCAAATGGCTCTATGCCCAAGTATATGGTGACAATTTTGACACCGCTACTATTCTTTTATATTCACCTATTCATTTGTGTACTTTATGATGTGAAAGGGATAGGGAAAACACCAGTCATTCGAGTGGTCAAATGGCTTTTTCCGCTACTGGCTCTCATCATTCAAGTTGCTTTGCTCAGGTTTAACTTGGGAGGAGAACTGGATTATCGGAGGCTTGTCATTGGACTGCTAGCTATCGGCTATATGGTAATAGGGAATTATTTACCCAAGGAAGAATTGGATAGCAAGACCAATGAAATAGAAAGAAGGGGAAGAAAGCAGGCAGGCTATCTCTTCATCATTGGTGGGCTATTGCTACTAGTTAGTCTGTTAGGCTCACCAACCCTATCTATCCTTGTACTTATTTTGTTTGGTATATCTGTCATAACTTTGAGTCTTTATTATTTTTATCGTCGTTACAAAACTGCTTCCTAATTGGAGCGGTTTTTGTTATACTAGAAGTAATTAAACAGGAGGTAGGATCATGGGTATTTTGACAATGGATAAAGCCTTTGTATTCTAAAAAACAATACAAAGGAGAAGAACATGATTACTTACAAACAACATCCTCAACTTGATTTTCAAGCTGTCCTTGACCTCTATGCTTCAGTTGGTTGGTCAAATTATACTGACCGACCTGCCATGTTACAAAAGGCTTTGGAACATAGCCTGTTTGTTCTTGCGGCCTATGACGGTGACCGTCTAGTGGGTCTCTTGCGAGCAGTTGGTGACGGCCATTCAATCGTTTTTATTCAGGACATCTTGGTCCTGCCAACCTATCAGCGACAAGGAATTGGGCGTCAGCTTTTGGAGCACGCCATTACCCACTTTCCAGGTATTTATCAACTCCACCTCTTGACGGATAATACTGAGAAAACACGGTCTTTCTATGAGGCAATTGGCTTTACAGCTGTTGATAGCCTAGACTGTATCGCTTACACCTATTTAAAAAAATGATAACAGTTTTGAATGCAGAGGCTGGGAGACCAGCCTTTTGCTTCGAGCAAATGGGAGTGGGAAAGAACTCGACTAGTCTAAAAGAGAGTTCGTTTTCCCACCCCCGCACAGTTGATTAGGTCAGATTTGGAGTGTGAAACACGAACAAATCTGCCAATCAACCACTGCGCTGAGATGTTGACACGAACTCTGAGTAGTGGAGCTGGGCTTTTTGCCCAGCCTCAAAAAGAGTAGAATATATTTATCAATAATTAGTAACAACGGAGATGAACAATGGCAACTGTATTAATTGTAAAGGCCCACCCACTCGACGCACAAAAGTCCTATGCCTTGCGAGCTTTGGAAGAATTTCAAACTCGGTACGCCAGTTTGCATCCAGAAGATCGGATTGAACTAGTAGATGTTTTTGAAGACCAGATTCCCGCCTTAGACAAGTCCTTGTTAGAGGCTATGGGAGCAGCAAAAAAAGGTATAGAAATCAGTCCTGAACAAGCGGAGCAGTTGGACCGCTACAATGCCTTGACCCAACAATTTCTTGCAGCAGATAAGATTGTCGTGGTCAATCCCCTTTGGAACCTCAATGTGCCAAGTCAATTAGTGTCATGGATTAATACCATTAACGTTGCAGGACTGACCTTCAAGTATGGACCTGAGGGCTCTATCGGTCTGGTCAAGGGTAAAAAATTGTTGCATATCCAGTCCAATGGTGGAGTTTACGCTGGGCAAGATCCAGCGGCCCAATACATCCAGTCTATCTTTGAGTTTCTGGGATTTGAAGACATCCATCAGGTCTTTATCGAAGGGCAATCGGCTGATCCAAGCCAGGCTCAAGAGATATTTGAAGAAGCTATGGGGAAAATTGATACAATTTTGGAAGTCTTTTAAATAAAAGCCTCGTACTATTTTGTACGAGTTTTTTTTGTCATTTCTGCGATATAGTCTAACTTGCTCTGCCGGCTGCGTTTCTTAAAGAGTGCCTCGGCGGACATGGCTTCCTGCTTACTAGCAAAGGCTTCTTGATAGAGCAGGCTAACAGGCAAGCGTCCGCGGGTGTACTTGGCCCCTTTCCCACGATTATGGGTAGCAAGCCGCTTGACCACATCAGTCGTATAACCAGTATAAAGACTCCCGTCGGCACATTCCAAGACATAAAAGTAGGCCTTATTTTCCATAGTAAATCTCACGAATAGCCGGAGTGTAGTCGCCGTTTTCCTCATGAACAACCAGAGGTGGCAGGATGTGCAGACCGTCCACCGAGCCGTCCTTGATTGCCTCAATTAGCAACATATTGGCCTCCTTGCTGGCCTTGGGATAGACAAACTGGATGCGTTTGGGAGCTAATTTGTAGGTCCTCAGCGTGTCTAAAATATCTAAAAATCGGTCGGGTCTGTGGACCATGGCCAAGCGACCATTGGATTTGAGCACCTGTTGGGCCACCTGGCAAATGCTGTCTAGGTTGGTTGCGATTTCATGTCTGGCTAGAAGATAATGCTCGCTTTCATTGAGGTTTGAACCCTTGTCCACCTTGAAGTAGGGAGGATTGCAGAGCATCAAATCCACCTTGGACCGCAAATCATATTGAGGCAAGTTTGCCAAGTCATCATTGATAACCGAAACCCGTTCCTCCAGACCATTGAGGGCGATGGAGCGGCGGTTCATGTCAGCAAGCCGTTCCTGCAACTCGACCTGAATAATCTGAGCCTTGGTGCGTGTGGAGGCAAAGAGGCCCACCGCCCCATTTCCGCTACAAAGGTCAACAATCAGCCCCTTCTGAGCAGGCATTTTTGGAAAACGCGAAAGGAGGACACTGTCAATCGAGTAGCTAAAAACCTCCCGGTTTTGAATAATCTGAACATCTGTCGAGAAGAGCTGGTCAATCCGCTCTCCGTCTAATAACTCAATTTTTTGCATGATTTTATTATACCATCTTTAGCAGAAAATCTCTGTCCATTTTGGAAGAAAAAAGGACCGCATTCTACGCTCCTTTCAATCTAACTAAAAAATTCAATCCAAGCCCCGACCAGCAAAAAAGCGATACAGAGATAGATTTGCCAATTTGCTTTCAAGGTCCATTCTTTAGACCAAAAGGCACTACGGGCAGTACCGACCGTAGCAAAGAGCAAGAGTGCAAGCCAGAGGCTAGGTCCCTTATTTAGCCACTCCCCTATACTTCCTAGAAACAACAATATCATCAAATAAAAATTCAAACTCCGATAAAATTCTTTATTAAATTCCTTAAACATATAAAATCCTCACAATACAAAGAAGGAAATGATTGTCCAACTAGCAATCAATCCAATCGTCAGATAAATCTGCCATGTTTTTTTAATCCAGCTTCGTGGTTTAAAGAAGGCCAGATAGCCGACATAAAGTCCCAAGGCAAACTGGATAAAATCGAACAGCCCAAAGATTCCCTTCGTAACTACGAAACTAAAGGTCACTAAACAAAGTAGGGAAAAGTAAAATTCCCAAGTTTGATAAAATGCTGTATTGAAGTTCTTAAACATAGTAGACTCCTTTCTACTTACCCAATACGAATTTAAGATAGATAATCAGCGCAATCATTACCAAATGAAAGATGTAGCCCATGCGAGTGAGCTCCTTTTCTTCCTTGAAGAAAAAGGTCCGAATAGCCTGGATAGTGAGGATAAGAATGGCCAATAAGGCATACCAAGTTGGACTTGGAGAACTGTCCTTAAAGAAATCGGGCAGTAAAAAACATAGCCAAAAAATCATAGAATAAAAGGCATTGTACCGATAGAAATGCTTGTTAAACTGGAATTTCATAAGCAATCACCTCTCTTTCTTTTATTATATCAACTTAGTTGTAGGTTTTCAAGTATGTATATGTAAACAAAAGCGGGTCTTGTTATAAAGAAAAACTATAACAAAGCTTGCTGTTTTTCTATAAGTATTTTTTGGATATTTTTCACACCAAATCTCCTATTTCATGCTAGACTAGTTAATAAGTTAGAATGGAGTAGATGTTATGACAGATTATAAGATTGATACGATTTTGGCACATACTGGCATCAACAACGATGAAAAAACTGGGGCATTGATTTCCCCTATCCACCTTTCGACCACCTATCAACATCCCGAATTTGGTCAATCGACAGGCTTTGACTATACGCGCACCAAGAATCCGACCAGAGCTAGCTTGGAGAAAACCTTAGCCGCCATTGAAAAGGCTGACTATGCGCTCGTGACCAGTTCTGGTATGGCTGCTCTGGTCTTGCTCTTTAACGGTTTTCCTGTTGGAAGCAAGGTAGTTGCGGCGCGTGATCTCTACGGTGGCTCCTTCCGCTGGTTCAATGAGCAGGAGCAGTTGGGGCGCTTTAGCTTCACCTATGCCAACACTGAGGAGGAGCTCCTAGCTGCCATCACGGACCAGACAGATTATGTTTTCCTTGAAACACCGACCAATCCCCTCATGGTGGAGTTTGACATTGCTAAGGTTTCGGCTGTCGCCCATGCCAAAGGAGCCAAGGTGATTGTCGATAACACCTTTTACAGCCCTATCTACCAAAATCCCCTTCTACTTGGAGCCGATGTGGTCTTGCATTCAGCAACCAAGTATCTGTCAGGGCATAATGATGTATTGGCAGGCGTGCTCATGACCAATGACCAGACCCTCTATGACAAACTCTTCTATGACCAAAATACCACAGGTCCAACCCTTTCGCCCCTAGATGCCTACCTTCTCATGCGTGGACTGAAAACCCTCTCTCTGCGTATGGAACGGGCAACCCAAAATGCCCAGAAAATTGTTGCCTACTTGCAAGCTAGCCCAGCTGTCAAGCAGGTCTATTACACGGGTAAAGGGGGCATGATTTCTGTCAAGGTAGTGGATGAAGGCCGCATTCCTCACATTCTCAATACCTTAGAGGTCTTTACTTTTGCGGAAAGTTTGGGAGGAGTAGAAAGCTTGATTACCTACCCAGCCACTCAGACCCACGCAGATATTCCAGCTGAAACCCGCCATTCTTACGGGTTAACGGATGACTTGCTTCGTCTGTCTATCGGCATTGAGGATGCGGATGACTTGATTGCAGATTTAAAAACAGCCTTGGAGGGATAAGATATGACACGATATGATTTTATGACTAGACCCGATCGCTTAAGTCACCATTCAGAAAAGTGGAAGGCCAGTGAGCAGGATCCAGAACTTTTACAGCTCTGGGTTGCCGATATGGATTTTGAAGCTCTGCCCGAAATTCGCTCTGCCATTCGCCAGTATGCAGACCAACATATCTTCGGCTATCCCTACGCTAGTGATTCTCTCTATCAATCCATTATTGATTGGGAAAAAGACCAACACGGCTATGAAATCAGCAAAGAAAGTATTGTTCTGATTGAGGGAGTGGTGCCAGCCCTCTCGGTAGCTATCCAGGCTCTTACTGAGGAGGGAGATGCCGTTCTCATCAATACTCCTGTCTACCCACCCTTTGCCCGTACGGTAAAATTGAACAATCGCCAATTGGTAACCAATTCCTTGCAGGTGGTGGACGGACAGTTCCAGATTGATTTTGACCAGCTAGAGCGTGACCTTGTAGAGAAGGAAGTGAAACTCTATATTTTCTGCAACCCTCATAATCCAGGTGGTCGTGTTTGGTCTAAGGATGAGGTGGAAAAAATTGGTCAATTGTGCCGTAAACACAAGGTTCTACTGGTTTCAGATGAGATCCATCAAGATCTGACCCTTTATGGAAACAAGCACCACAGTTTCAACACAGTGAGTCCAGAGTTTAAGGATTATACCCTTGTTTTATCGTCTGCAACAAAAACTTTCAACATTGCAGGTACGAAAAATAGCTTTGCCATTATTGAAAATCCACAATTGAGAAAGGCTTTTACGAGAAGACAGCTGGTCAATAACCAGCATGAAATTTCAGCCATTGGCTTGATTACGACTGAAACAGCCTTTCGGTATGGTCGTCCATGGTTAGAGGAATTGAAGACTGTCCTTGAGAAAAACATTGATTATATAACGGACTACCTGACCCAAGAGACAAAGATTAAAGTTCTAAAACCACAAGGAACCTATCTGGTCTGGCTTGATTTTTCTGCCTATGGGTTGGAGCATAATGAATTGCATCGCAAATTGAGAGAAGAAGCCAAAGTGGTTCTCAATGATGGACAAACCTTTGGAAAGGAAGGTGTCCATCACGCCCGCCTCAATGCAGCAGCACCGTTTGAAACCATAAAAGAAGCCTGTGAACGAATTGTAGGAGTGTTTGGGAAATAATTAAAAAGGATGTTCTGTTCGTTGTTCAGAATATCCTTTTTTGTTTTTTGTGAACTTGAAATGTCTTGGCGTATAGAATTAATGAAAATGAAATTTCCGATAATCACTTGGACTCATATAATATTGGTTTTTGAATGCACTGCTAAACACCAAGGGGTCAAAATAGCCGACAGAATTTGCGATTTCAGTGATACTAAGTTCTGGAGTAGCTAGTAGTTGACAAGCGTGGTTCATTTTTACTTGAACAATATAATCTTTGATAGAGTAGCCAGTTTCTTGCTTGAAAATTTTATACAAATAACTACGACTTAAGGCCAATTGCTCCGCGATTTCAGATACTTTAATGGGACTGCTATATTGACTATGTATTATTTTTATTGCGTGATGTACATAATTTTTTGCAATTGTATTGGCATCTTTTAATGCATCATTCGGGAACTCTTCAACAAGTGCTGCGAGCAATTGATTCAAATGACCGATAAGAATTAGTTCCGTAGTCATTGGAAGAGATTGATTTTTTGTATGATTGATGTCAATCATCTTTTTTAATATAGGAGAATCGAGGTTTGAATGGAGATAATATTTTTCTAGAAGTCGAGTTTGAGTCAGGATGCTTTCAGCACGAGAGCCGCTGAAACCCACCCAAGTATAGGTCCAAGGCTCTTTCCCATCAGCCTGGTAAAAAATGGATTGATTTTTTGGAAGTACAAAAATATCTCCAGCGGTTAGTTCAGTCGTATCTCCATTGATTGTAATCTTACCTTTTCCATTCGTAATAAAATGTAGTACATAGTTATTTCGGATTGTTGGTCCAAATGAGTAGTTCTTATCACATTGTTCGGCACCATAATGATCAACATTTAGGTCAAAATTATGGCTGTCAAGCTCATTATAATTAATCAGAATATTCATTTCCATCCTCCTCGTAAAATAAGTTTATGGGGATTTTTCAATCCCAAATTTTTAATGAGTGTAATAATGTTAACTTGAC
>NZ_ALMY01000015.1 GCF_000440115.1 Streptococcus suis YS56
TTAACATAAAGAAAAAGTAATGAGTACTCTCTCCCGTCGGAGATTTCCTCACTACTAATCTTAGTATGTTTTTGTTTTTTTTGAATCAAAGAAGAACAGCTACATCATGTAACTGTTCTTTTGTTGATTATTGGCGAACTTCTAGAAGTCCTAAATCTCCATCTTCACGTTTATATAATACGTTTGTAGTACCATCATTTGCATCAGTGTAAATGAAGAAGTCATGACCTAGTAATTCCAATTGGAGAATTGCTTCTTCTATATCCATTGGTTTTAAATCAACCTGCTTTGTTCTTACAACTTTTACTTCGTCTTCTGTTTCTTCAACTAAATCTTCTGCAAATACTTGACCTGTTGCAACTTTTTGGCGATGTTTTCTTTCAATTTTTGTTTTGTTACGACGAATTTGACGTTCAATCTTGTCTACAACCAAGTCTATTGAACCGTACATTTCCTGTGATACATCCTCAGCTCGAAGTGTCATTGATCCAACTGGAATTGTAACTTCAACTTTTGAGCGCTTATCACGGTAAACTTTTAGATTTACTTTCGCATTCAATTCTTGATCTTCATTGAAATATTTCTCAATCTTTGCAACTTTCTCTTCTACATAAGTGCGAAGCGCTTCTGTAACTTCAAGGTTTTCTCCACGAATACTGAATTTAATCATATTAGTACCTCTTTCTAGGCTTTCGCCTTTCTTCACTATTATTATATCACATTATTAAATAAATGCAACCGTTTTCTTATCTGCAAAGTGAAAATGTTTTGATTTCTTTCTGTTCGGTTTTCATGAAAAGACTTTTTGCAAGCTGAATTGTAGCTCCTGTTGTGTAAATATCGTCGATTAATAAAATTTTTTCTGGTAGATTTTTTTCATCTAGTAGGTAAAATGTTTGTTCTGTTTCCAGCCTTTCTTCTCGACTTTTAGAAGATTGCTTTTTACTATCTCGTTTGCCCAGTAACTCTCGATAAGGAACATTAGCTGCTTCTAGTAAACCAGTTACCTGGTTAAAACCTCGTTCTTCCAGTCGTTCTTGACTGAGTGGAATGGGAACGATGGTATAGTCGGAAAAATCTGCTAGTGTTTTTTTGAGTTCTGATGCAAAAATTTTTCTGAGAACATAGTCGCCTTGAAATTTATAGCGGCTAAAGTATGCTGCCATGGCTTCATTGTACTGAAAAATGGCCGTGTGAGATACTGATTTCCCTTGGCTTAGCCAGTAGTGACAATCCTTGCAGCTTCCTGCTTCCCCACTTTTAAAACAATGCGGACAGTGTTGCTCTGCTATTTTTTCAAAAGTAGCAAGACAATCATGACAAACTCCTGACTGGGTTTTACCAAAGAAAATAAGCTCAGCAAAGGTTTGTCTTGTTTTCAAGTTTTGATCACATAGTAAGCAGTTAGACATAGCCGGCCTCCTTGTTCATTTGTTTGATTTCAGCAATGGCCTTTTCAATAGAGCGAGTAGACCCCTCGTGGAAAAACTGGAGTAGGCCAGTCGGACGATCCATACTCCTGCCAACTCGACCTGCAATTTGCACAAGACTGGACGAGGTGTAGAGGTAATGATTAGCTTGGACAACGATGACATCTACACCAGGGAAGGTTACCCCACGTTCTAGAATGGTGGTAGAAATTAGGATTGTAATGTCTTTATTGCGAAAGCCTTCTACTATTTCAAGACGATTTTCTGTTTGACTGGATACAAAACCAATTGTTTCATTTGGAAATGTTTTTTCCATTAGCTTAGCAAAATTTTGACCTTTGGAAATTTCTGGTACAAAAATGAGCAAGGGAAAGCCTGATTTTCTCTGTTCTTGGATCGCCTTCGTAAGTTTGGGGACCAGTTTATTTTGCTTTAGGTTGGCATCAAACTTGGAAAACCAAACCTTTTGTGGCACAATAAGTGGATTTCCATGAAATCGTCTCGGTAGGCTGAGCCGTTTTAATTTGCCTGTTTTAACTTTTTTATCCAATTCATCTGTTGATGTTGCTGTCAAAAATACTTGAACACCGTCTTCCTTGACCGCATTATCTGCCGCTCGATAAAGCATGGGGTTGTCTGCGTAGGGGAATGCATCTACTTCATCAATCAAAACCAAATCAAAGGCCTGATAAAATTTTAACAACTGATGTGTCGTTGCAACAACGAGAGGCGTTCGGAAATAGGGTTCGGACTCTCCGTGTAAGAGACTAATGGGGACTGAAAAGTCATTTTGCAGTCGTTTATAGAGTTCGATGCAGACATCAATTCGTGGACTGGCTAGGCAAACTGCTCCGCCTTTATCAATCACAGAGGCAACGGTGTGGTAAATCATTTCTGTCTTGCCAGCACCCGTTACGGCATGAACCAAGGTCGCTTGTCTTTTTTCAACATTTGCTAGCAAGCCGTCAGAAATCCCTTGTTGCCAATCGGTTAACGTCCCCTTCCATTTCAAACAAGAATTTACAGGAAATTCTTGCTGTGGAAAATGGTAGAGTGTTTCATCTGACCGTACTCTGCCCAAAAGCAAGCAGGCTCGACAGTAATATGCTTCGTTTGGCAACTTGTTTTCTTCTTCAAACACTGTTCCACATCGAAAGCAGTTATTCTTTTTTGTAATACTTGGCACTTTTTCTGCTATTTCTCTTTCTTTTGCCGTCAATTGGTATTTGGTAAATAATCTTCCATAATAATTTTCTAATTCTTTCATCGCTTATTTATTCGGAATTTCTTGTCAGTTTTAAAAAAAATTAGTACAATTTGGTTATGAAAGAATTTAAAACAATTAGAGAAGATGGGATTGTTGAGGAAGAAATTAAAAAGTCACGATTTATCTGCTTTATGAAACGAGTGACCAGCGAGGAGGAAGCTCGCGACTTTATCAACAAGATCAAGAAAGAACATTACAAGGCCACCCATAACTGCTCTGCCTTTGTTCTCGGAGAAAATATGGAAATCAAGCGTTCCTCAGATGACGGAGAGCCTTCAGGAACTGCTGGTGTGCCAATGCTGACGGTTTTAGAAAATCACGAGCTGACCAATGTCGCTACGGTGGTTACCCGCTATTTTGGAGGCATCAAACTGGGTGCTGGTGGTTTAATCCGTGCTTACGCTGGAGCTGTGGCTAATGCAGTCAAGGAAATCGGTGTAGTGGAAGTTAAGGAACAGGAGGGAATCTCCATCACCATGTCCTACGCCCAATACCAAGAGTTTGCTAATTGGCGAGCGGAGAAAGGGCTGGAAGAATTTGATACCCAGTTCATGACTGAAGTTTCAACCATGGTGTTTGTAGATAAGGAATGCTTAGAACAAACCTTGGCAAGCCTGACAGAATTTTACCATGGTAAAGTCCATGCTGAGAAGACTGACAGTCGAATTATAGAGGTTCCTGTCTATTAAAAAAGACTATCGTTATGATAGTTTTTTTATATTATACTTTTTTGAAGTTCTACTATATACTAGTAGTAACATTATTTGGAGGTGCCTTATGGCTATTTATCAAAATATTACGCAATTAGTTGGAAAAACTCCGATTATCAAACTGAACAATATTGTTCCTGAAGGAGCTGCTGAGGTCTATGTCAAATTGGAAGCTTTCAATCCAGGTTCTTCTGTCAAAGACCGTATCGCCTTGGCTATGATTGAAGATGCTGAGAAGGCCGGTACCATCAAACCTGGGGATACCATTGTCGAGCCAACCAGCGGAAATACTGGTATCGGTCTTGCTTGGGTCGGTGCCGCAAAAGGCTATAAAGTGATTATCGTTATGCCTGAAACCATGAGCATTGAGCGTCGCAAAATCATCCAAGCCTATGGGGCTGAGCTTGTCTTAACTCCTGGTAGCGAAGGAATGAAGGGAGCTATTGCCAAGGCAAAAGAGATTGCCGAAGAAAAAAAAGGCTGGGTGCCTTTCCAGTTTGCCAATCCATCCAATCCAAAAGTTCATGAAGATACAACAGGACAGGAAATTTTGGAAGACTTTGGGGCAACTGGTCTGGATGCCTTTGTATCTGGCGTTGGTACTGGTGGTACCGTTTCAGGTGTTTCGCATGTTTTGAAGACAGCAAATCCAGATATTGCTATCTATGCTGTCGAAGCTGATGAATCAGCTGTATTATCTGGTGAAGCACCTGGTCCGCACAAGATCCAAGGTATTTCGGCAGGTTTTATTCCAGATACTTTGGACACTAGCGCCTATGATGGCATTATTCGTGTCAAATCCGACGATGCCTTAGCTACAGGTCGTGCTATCGGTGGAAAAGAAGGATTCTTAGTTGGTATTTCTTCAGGTGCAGCAATTCACGCTGCTATCGAAGTTGCTAAGGAGTTGGGAACTGGAAAAAAA
Organism: Streptococcus suis YS56; assembly: GCF_000440115.1. Lineage (GTDB taxonomy): Bacteria > Bacillota > Bacilli > Lactobacillales > Streptococcaceae > Streptococcus > Streptococcus suis_L. The sequence continues at coordinate 4,333 of NZ_ALMY01000015.1, forward strand.
GTGTTGGCAATCTTGCCTGATAATGGTGAGCGTTACTTGTCAACAGCTCTTTATGAGTTCAATGATTAAAAAGAAAGAAGGTTAGGAATGCATCCTATACCTTCTTTTCTTTGTGTTCTTTGAGATAGCCTTTAGCTTCCTCAATCCATTTCGGAAGTTGTTTTGCTAAAGGGGAAAAACCAATTTTATTCCGTTCATTTGTAAAACGATGATGACGCGGAATTTTTTGTTGTTCTTCTTCTAAGGTCCGGATTGATAAACTAGCCTTTTCAGTATATTCATCAAAGTCAACTACTTGTACCAAAACCTCTTGCCCCAATTTTAAATGATCATAAATATTATCAACAAAACCTGTTTTGATTTCCGAGATATGGATTAGGCCCGTCGTCCCATTCTCTAATTGTACAAAGGCTCCATACGGCTGAATGCCCGTTACCGTCCCCTTGAGTTTATCTCCGATTTTCATCTTAATCCTCTATTTCGATGGTCTCAATTACAACATCTTCATGTGGACGATCTGCTGAATCTGTTGCAACCGCTGCGATAGCATCCAAGACGACGAAGGAGTCTTCATCAACTAGATGACCAAACACTGTGTGGCGTTGGTCTAGATGTGGTGTACCGCCATTTTTGACATAGGCTTCTGCAACTTCTTTAGGCCAACCGCCTCGTTCTAATTCTTTCGCATTGTATGGGAAGTTTTGGTTTTGAACGATAAAGAATTGGCTTCCATTTGTATTTGGTCCTGCATTGGCCATTGACAAGGCTCCTCTGAGATTAAAAGCTTCCATTGAAAATTCATCTTCAAACGCAGTACCATAAATAGATTCACCACCCATACCTGTTCCGGTTGGATCGCCACCTTGAATCATAAAGTCTTTGATAATACGATGGAAGATAATTCCGTCATAATAGCCATCTTTAGAAAGAGCTACGAAATTTGCTACAGTTTTGGGTGCAATTTCAGGGAAGAGTTTTACTGTTAACTTACCATGGTTAGTCTTGATATGCGCAACTGGTCCTGTAACATTTTCCAAATCTAATTGCGGGAAATATTTTTCTTTTTCTACCATACCTAATTTCTCCAAGGCATCAAAAATGCCATCTTCTTCTACTTTTTTTGTGATATAATCTGCATGCTTTTGCAGTTCTGGATGCGAATGCCCCATAGCGACACTAATTCCTGCATAATCGAATAACTCAATATCGTTGAGTCCATCTCCGAACACTAGGACATTTTCAGGTTTCAGGCCTAGTTTTTCAACAACCTTAGCAACACCAGTTGCTTTGGAAGAGCCTTTTAGCACAATGTCTGATGAAATAGCATCCCAACGAACACTACGCAATTCCGCTTGCAACTCTTCTGGAAGTTCTACTTCGTGACCATCTTTCTCGAAAGTTAGCAATTGATAGATGTCATTTTCTTTATAAAAAGTTGGGTTTGTTTCCAAACCTTCATAAATCAAGTCAATTACTTGACTAATGCGGTCAGTTCGTGCAGAAAGGGTCCCTTTTTGACTACCAAGCATACCATATTCGATTCCAATTTCTTTAGCCCAATTTAATACAGATTCTACTAAATTTTGGGGCATCGGCTGATGGTACACTACCTGACCTTTGGCATCTTCTACGTAGGAGCCGTTAATCATAGCGAAAAAGTCTGGCTTTAAGGCCTTGATTTCTGGCACCAAACCATAAGGCGTTCGTCCTGAAGCAATTCCTGTCAAAATTCCCTTTTCTTTCAGTGATTTGAAAACCTGCTGAATTGATTCAGGAATGTAGCCTGTATTCTTTACACGTAGCGTGTCGTCAATGTCAAAAAAGACTATTTTTATTTTTTTTGCCTTATATCTGAGTTTTGCATCCATATAATTCCACTATCCTTTGGTTGAAAATTAACTAATTTTCATTATACCACTATTGGTCCTCTTGCGCCACCAAACCATGCTGGAAAGCATAAACAACTGCTTGAGTACGATCGCTAACAGCTAGTTTGGATAAGATATTGGAAACATGGGTCTTAACAGTTTTTAGGGAAATGAAAGACTCATCTGCAATTCGTTGATTATCATATCCCTTGGCTAACAGCGTCAAGATTTCGCGTTCACGAGCTGTCAAGTCATCATGTAAATCTGGGTGGCGTTTATGGTGCTCTACTTTTTTCTCTACTTCTGTCTCAATAGCATATTCTCCAAGAGCTACCTTGCGGATGGCTGCTAAGATTTCGTCAGCACTTGACGTTTTCAACATATAGCCACGAGCTCCTGCTTCCAGCACAGGATAGATTTTCTCATTATCTAGATAGGAAGTCAGGATGACAATCTGCGCTTGCGGCCATTCCTTCAGCAAGGCCAGGGTTGCTTCTACGCCAGTCATCTTGGGCATAACCAAGTCCATCACTATAACATCGGGTTTAACCTCTAACGCTTTAGCCAGACCTTCCTCGCCATCACTAGCTTCTGCAACTACTTCAACATCTGGCTGTAAATTTAAGTAACTTTTCAATCCTAGACGGACCATCTCATGGTCGTCAACCAGCATCACTCGAATCGTATTCATCTTCTTTTCCTTTCAATAGTGGGATACGAATATCAATCGCCACTCCCTTATTTGGAGCTGTGCGAATTTTTATCGTTCCAGCCATGTCTTCAACCCGCTCACGTATGTTTTGAAGACCGTAACTTAATTCATCATCTGCACCTTGTTGGAAGCCGATCCCATCGTCTGTCATTTTCAACTGAAGTTCTGTTTCCTTCTGCAAGAGGTAAACATCCAAATGCTTGGCTTTGGCATGTCGCAAGGTATTACTGATAATTTCTTGCGCAATGCGGAAGAGATGTTCTTCAATTAGTTTCGGTAGTTCCTCTACTTCATGTTGGAAATGAACGATAATATTACTTTTGTCGCTAACTTCACGCAAAATCAGCTCAAATCCTTCAACCAAGGTTTTACTTTCAAGTTCACTTGGGCGTAGATGTAATAATAGGATGCGTAGGTCTCTTTGGGCAGACTCAATCATGTCTTTCACGAGCATCAGCTGTTCCTGCAAAGTTTCCTGCGGAAGAGTGGATAGATTGGACGATAATCCTGACAAAATCATGCTCGTTGCAAATAACTCTTGACTAACCGTATCATGCAAATCCCTGGCAATCCGTTTCCGTTCTCCCTCAACAATCTCTTCTTTCTTGACTAAATCTTGATTGTCAACCAGCTGCACCTGACGCGTGAGGTTTCTGACCTTATCAGATAACTGGAGCAAGAGTTGATCACTTTCGGTATCTGTTCGAATACTTTTATTCTTCAAGATAGCTTGTAACTTCGTCCGCATAACCTGAGTGGAGGCCAGACTGACAGTTTGTACCATTACAGCTAGAAAAAGGGTCAAAACAATAACTAGTAGAATGAGAGTAAACACGAGCTGCTCCGTTGAGATCCAGAGCGTAACATCTAGCAATGAATAATTTAAAAGTGGGAGGGTGGAAGCAATCACCACAAAAACAATAAGACAGGCAAACCAGGCGAGGAGTAGGTAGGTACGTTTTCTCATACGCGAACCACCTCCACATCTCCCAGTATATTGTTGGTAACGACTTTTACACGTTTGTGTGATTCTTGATAATCGGGACTATTGATCGCTATACTTTCATTCCGCAAATCCCAATATGATTCACCCAGGAAACTTACTCGTCCATAGATACTAGTTGCTGAAAGTGCAACCTCAACATCAATTGGAACAATAATTTTTGTCCGTCCAAACGTTTTACGAATAACAACAATATTATCTCTGCCAACTAATACAGTCTTATCCAAATCAACTACATCATTGCCAAACAAGCGTACAATGTTAATATCTTCAAAACCAAACCTATCTTGAGAGTGGTCGTGGTTGCCAAACCATCTATTTTTCTCTTTTTGAACCTGTAGAGAATAGTCACTGAAAATAATATGGGTATATTGGTTTCTCTTTTCATAACGTGAAAAGAAATTAATCAGCATGTACACGACTAGCAGCATAATCCCAATAATGAAGAAGGGATTTAAAACAAAGACCAAAAATAATAGAGATAAGGAGCTGACCAGTAAAACACTATTAACTTTTCTTCCTAGGAAGTACCAAATGACGAGTAATAAGGCAGAGAAAAGTAGCAGGGTCCGACTGGCCTCATTGGCTACCACGTCAAAGGCTGCCATCGTAAAAATCATACTTTCTATTAGTAGAAAAAATTGAACTTTCCGCATCTTCTCCATCCTTTCTATACTATTGTAACAAAAAATAAGTAAAAGAACTCCATCCAAAGTAGGAAATATTAGTTCAAAGCAACGAGATGCAGGCTGTACTTGGGTACGGCAAAGTAAATTAACAAGGCAAGCAAAATAAACTAAACATACTATAAACTATGCAAATCACTCCTAGACCATCACCCTGATGGACAGAAGGAAACAATTTTGGCATAGGTAGGGGACCGCTCACAAGCTACGCTCTCTAATCAAGAGAAAAAGGTCCGGCATCTGCCCAACCTTATTCATCTTTATTGTCCACTATCTGTTGAAGTACTTGTACTCGTGGAACTTCCTGTTGAGGAATCGCTACCGGCGCCGGTTGATGCAACGGAGACATACAAGGTAACTGTTCCATCAATTGTTGCGCCAGCAGTAGGATATTGTCCAATGACGATATCACTTGTCGTTGAATAATAGCTTCTATCTTCTTGTTTTTCAATACTTTCCACATTGACACCCAGTGCTTGTAATTGACTACGTGCCTGTGAATAGGTGTACTTGCCAGATGTTAAATCAGGCATAATCAATTCTTTTCCTTTTGAAACAACTAGATTGATGATAGAACCTTTTGTCAACTCTGTATTGGCAACGGGATCTGTACTGATAACTTGACCCGCAGTAACAGATGAGCTGTATTCCTGAGTAATAGTTCCAATACTGAAGCCTGCTGTCTGAAGAATTTGAGTAGCATTCTCCTGAGTTTTTCCAACAACGTTTGGAACAACTTGTGGCGCTACTCCTTTGGAAACGTAAAGGGTAATTTTTGCCCCCTTCTCAGCAGAACTATTTGCTCCTGGATCTGTTTTGATGACGAGACCTTGGGCAACTTTTTCGCTATATTCTTCTTTTGTTGTCACTTGGAAACCAAGAACCTCCAATTCCTGCCGTGCAGTATCAGAATCCTTATCTGTCACATCTGGAATAGATACCATCGCAGCCGTTGCTACTACAATATCAATCTTACTTCCTTGACGTCTGGTCGTCTTTGCAGCCGGGGAGGTTCGTATTACCAAGCCTTCATCTACAGTCGCTGTCGCTTCTTCTGTGATGTTTCCAACTTTCAATCCTGCCACTTCAATCATTTCTGTAGCTTTTTCAACGGTTTGACCAGATACGTCAGGGACGGTAAGTGTTCGTGGAGTGTTGAAAAATATGAGTCCAGCCGCTATGACTGTTAACAAAATAGCCCCTATCAAGACTTTGTAGCGTGTACGCATACCTGACCTTGGTTTTGAAACAGGCTTATTTCCCGACTTCGCCACTTCTTTCTTACCAGACCCCTTATCCGTCGCAGAAGTTTGGGCAGAACTGTTTGTATGCGGTACTTTCGTTTCAACATTGGCCTGGGAGAGTTTTGGCAAGGTTTTTGGATCAACCTTGTTCCCTTCTAGTTCAACCCTGGGTTCATTCCGACGATCCATGGATAGGGCCGAAGCTAAATCTGCATACATTTCTGCAACCGACTTATAGCGCTCGTTTAATTTTTTAGCCGTTGCTTTTAGTACAACATTTTCTAAAGCCTGAGGTACGTTGGCATTCTCTTCTCTAACAGATGGGAGAGGTTTTTGGAAATGCTGAAGAGCGATCGTCACAGCACTATCTCCATCATAGGGAATGCGACCTGTCAACATCTCAAACAACATAATTCCCATCGCATAAATGTCACTTTGAATGGTCGCTTTCGAACCACGCGCCTGCTCAGGTGAAAGATAGTGAACAGAACCCAACATGGAGTTGGTTTGTGTCAAACTCGTTTCAGCAAAGGCAACTGCAATACCAAAGTCTGTTACTTTAGCGACTCCATTGGAAGTCAAAAGAACGTTCTGAGGTTTCAAATCTCGATGGACAATTCCTCTCGTGTGCGCCATTCGCATAGCAAGGAGAATCTGTCCCATAATTCGCACCGCAACATCGTTGGAGAGTGGTGCATTTTCTTTTATATAACGTTTTAAATCGAGGCCATTGACATATTCCATAGCCAGATACTGTTGACCATCTTCTTCACCGATGTCCGAAATACGAACGATATTGGGATGGTCAAGTTCTGCCATGGCACGCGCTTCACGTTGAAAACGCTGGATAGCAATTTGATCTGTCTGATAGTTGGTCCGAAGAACTTTAACAGCAACCTCTTCTCCATCTAAAATCAAATCTCTTGCTAGGTAAACATCTGCCATACCGCCTCGACCAATTTGCCGAACGATTCGATACCGACCGGCAAAGATCTTACCGATTTGAATCATTACCTAGCCTCCTCCGTAATGTGAAGCAAACCTACTGTAATATTATCTAGACCGCCTGCATTATTGGCAAAACGTACAAGTGTTTCTACCTTGCTTTCAATTGAAACATCACTCAATACAATATCACGAATGTCCTCGGTTGGTACCATATTGGTTAAGCCATCGCTGTTAATAAGGACATAATCTCCAACCTCAAGAGTTTTCAAAGCAATGTCTGGTTCAATTGGTTCGGCTTGTCCGATGGACTGCGTTACAATATTTTTTTGAGGATGGCGCTGTGCTTCTTCTTCTGTGAGCTGACCAGCTCGAACAAGGGCACCTACCAGCGAATGGTCGTTGGTTAGACGTGTATATTCGCCATCTCTAATCAATCCAACTCGTGAATCTCCGACATGGGCATAGATCATTTGGTTGTCGATGACAACAACTGCTTCAAGAGTTGTTCCCATCCCCTTGTATTCTTCTGTCTGTCCAAGTTCATGAATCTTTTGGTTTTCAGCATCAATGATTGCAACCATCCATTCACGGACATCATTTAAGGTCACTAATTGAGTATCAACCCAAGCAGCTCCCAAATCTGTTGCTGCCATTTCACTAGCAATATGGCCAGCACGGTGACCACCCATGCCATCAGCTAATACAACCAAATCAATCCCTGCACGGTTTTTGTAGCGATTGATATAGTCTTGGTTGTTCGAACGTTTCTGTCCTACATCAGTAAGTAATGCAATTTCCATAATTTTTATCGTTGCTAAGCAACTTCCTCCTCTTATTCTAGGATTTTCGTCTAAGTTGACCGATGAAAAATCCATCTGTCTTATACTGTTCAGGGGTTATCAACAAGCAGCCATCCACCATAATATCTGTTTGAGGGTGTTCTAGTGTCACCTGCTCAAAATTGGGATGGTTTTGCAGAAATTCTTGAATAACCTCTTGGTTTTCCTTAGCAATAATCGTACATGTGCTATAGGTTATTATACCACCAATTTTCAAGCTTTGGCAAATACTGTCCAGTATCTGCAACTGGATAGTCTTTAGAGAATCAAAGTCCATCGATGCCTTGTTATAACGAATATCTGGCTTACGGCGGATAAGTCCAATACCTGAACAAGGAGCGTCTACCAATATCTTATCAAAGGTATCAGGGCCAAATGTTTCATGAACACGACTGGCGTCCAGACGTTTGGTCTCAATCTTATCTTCTAGACCTAAACGAAGTGCGTTTTTTTCAATCAGGTTTAGTTTATGATCATATAAATCCAACGCATAAACTTTTCCATCCGTAAGATAGCTTGCCATATGACAGGTTTTTCCACCGGGGGCTGCACAGGCATCCAAGATGATTTCATCTCCTTGAATATCCAAAGTCGGAGCTACCAATTGACTGGTTTCGTCTTGAATAGTGATAAGCCCTTCCTTGAAATAATCTGTCCCCGCAAAGTGTCCATGAGATTTAACCAACCCAACTGGTGATAACTGCGAGTGTTGGGCATCTAGTTCCTCTGCCAATTGCTCCACTCGTTGACTATCTGTCACACGAACGCTGGCCTTATTCCGATCATGTAAGCTTTGGAAAATCTTCTCTGCACGTTCATCACCATATTCTGCAATCAAGGTTTGGACCAACCAAACTGGCACAGAATACTGAACGGATAGACGTTTGTTCTTTCGTTTGATTTCTGCAGGATTGGGCAAGGTCGATTGGCTCATTTTACGCAAAATAGCGTTGACAAACTTGTCAGTACCAGGCTTTCGCTTGGCAATATTAACTGCCTCATTGACAACTGCGTGGGGTGGTAACTTGTCCAAATATACCAACTGGTAGAGGCTCAACATGAGGAGATAGTAGACCCAAGTGTCCAACTTTTCTCTGTCTTCAATGAAATGGGCCAAATACCACTCTAGGGTAATTTTACGAGAGACTGTCCCATAGACCAACTCGGTCGCCAAGCCCTTGTCCTGTGCTGATAAACGAGAAGATTCTAGGGCCTTATTGAGAGCGATGTTCGAGTAAGCACCTTGATCAAAGACTTGTTCCAATACAGATAAGGCTAGACTTCTTGCTGTTTCATGTTTATTGATCACCAAATTGATCTCCTACTGCAATATCTCGACCTGCACCATTTAAAAAGTCTGCAATGGTCATTTTTGGCTTACCAGCTGGCTGGACAGTTTTCAGAGAAAGGGCTCCCTGACCTGTCGCAATGATCAATTCTTTCTTGCTTCGAGCAATGACTTGACCGACTGGTCCTTCGCCTTCTGCTTCTACAGCTTCTTGAATTTTAAACCGCTCCCCTTGCCAATAGGTGTGGGCAACGGGCCACGGGTACATACCGCGAATGTGATTGAAGAGTTGACGAGCTGTCTTATTCCAATCCAGTACCTCTTCTTCTGGCTGGATATTTGGTGAGAAGGTTACCTGTTCTGGATTTTGAGCGACTGGTTTCAAGTCACCAGCAATATAGGCTGGTAAGGTTTGTAATAATAAATCCCGACCAACAACTGCCAATTTTTCAAACAAGCTGCCGACATTGTCGCTTTCTTCAATGGCAATGCTATCACTGGAAATCATATCACCAGCATCCATTTCCTTGACCATTTCCATGATCGTTACGCCCGCACGCTCATCACCGTTAATCAAGGCGTAATGGATAGGGGCACCACCACGGTATTTAGGAAGAAGAGAAGCATGAACATTGACTGCAAAGTCAACTGAGTTCAATAATTTGGTTGGTAGGAATTGCCCAAAAGCTGCCGTCACAATCCCGTCTGCTCCTAAATTCATTAGCTCATCTAGTTCTTGGCTTCCAGATAGCTTTTCAGGTTGATAGACCGGTAAATGGTATTCCAAGGCTACTTCTTTCACAGGGGTCATTTGGATGACTTTTTTTCGTCCAACAGCTCGGTCTGGCTGGGTGACAACAGCAAGGATTTCATACTGGTCATCCGCCAAAAGTCCTTTTAAGACTGTCGCTGAAAATGTTGGTGTTCCCATAAAAATCAACTTGGTCATACTTGCTTTCTCATCTCCTTTACGTGATTCTTACAAATTCTATTATCCCTTAATTATACCATTTTTGCTTATTTTTTCCTTAATTAAAGGTAAATCAGCACGCCATACGCATGAAAACTTTCTTCTCTCCTTTTGTCTCCGGAAATAACTGCTTTAAACTTGGTATCTACCT
>NZ_ALMY01000016.1 GCF_000440115.1 Streptococcus suis YS56
TTAGTGTACCCTGTTTTCTAAAAAAACAACTAGAATTTTCTCAACTTTCTATTGACTTTTTACCACTAGACTTAGGAAACATTATAACATGTTAATGATACAAAAGACCATTAATTAAAGCGCTTTCATTCTATAAAATAAAGTATGTAAAGGAGACAGGAGAGAAGAACATGATTCAATACTTAGAAGAAAATCGCTTGTTCCACCTACAAACTAGAGAGTTTTCATACATTATTCAAATTTTGGAAACGGGAGATTTAGTTCACAGATATTTTGGTAAAAAGGTTAAACATTTTAGTCCGGGAAATAAAATCACATATCTAGATCGATCCTTTTCACCTAGTCCAATTTCTGGAAACAGGACATACTCTATGGATACCTTACAACAGGAATATTCTAGTAATGGTTTAGGTGATTTCCGCACAGCTGCAATTGAATTGCGAAATGAGTTTGGTGTGGCCTTGGATTTAAAGTATAAGGCACACAGAATAAAGAAAGGCAAACAAGCACTTGAAGGATTACCTTCTAGTTTTGCTGATGAGGACGAGGTAGATAGTCTAGAGATTGATCTCTATGATCAGCTAACAGACATTACTGTGACGCTTCAGTACAGTGTGTTTGAGGACGCGAATTATCTTAGCCGTTCTACAACCATTCAAACAGGTCAATTTCCAACAAAAATCGAAAAGGCTTTGTCTTTTACACTTGATTTTCCACACAAAGATTTTGTTGTACATAGCCTAGCGGGCAGATATGGATTTGAAAAGGAGTGGACACAGACACCCTTAACCAAGGGGAAATTTTCCATTGGAAGTATTCGAGGAGCCTCAAGTCATTCAAAAACACCATTCATAGCACTCGCGGACCCTGCTGTAACCGAAGACAGTGGTCATGTCTACGCTGCTCAATTAGTATATAGTGGAAATTTCACTGGATTTGTTGAAGTGACACCTTTAGAGACCTGTCGTTGGGGCATGGGATTAAACGATGAACAATTTTGTTGGGAATTAGGACAACATTCACGTTTCCAAACACCAGAAGTTCTCTTATCCTTCACTGATAAAGGGTTGACTGGCATGACACAAGATAGTCACGAGTTCATAAAAAATCATATTGTGGCTTCGAAGTTTAGCCATCAAGAACGCCCGATCCTCATTAATAACTGGGAAGGGACCTATTTCGATTTTACTGAAGACAAGATCGTAGAGATGGCGAAATCGGCCAGTCAAGTTGGAGTAGAACTTTTTGTACTAGATGATGGTTGGTTTGGAAAACGAAATAATGATGAAAGTTCATTGGGTGATTGGAAAGTCAATTTGGACAAGCTACCAAATGGTTTGGATGGACTGGCTGATCGTATAAACCAACTTGGCATGAAATTCGGATTGTGGTTTGAACCAGAGATGATTTCAGTAGATAGTGATCTCTATCGGAAACACCCAGATTGGGCCATTCATATTGATAGGAGGAAACCGATTTTCAGTAGAGAACAATTGGTGTTGGATCTGACCAGGTCAGAGGTTTGTGATTATATTATCGAATCTGTCGCAAGTATATTAGAGTCAGCTCCGATTAGTTATGTTAAATGGGATATGAATCGCAATATTACGAATATGTCGCCATATTATGCAAATGATCAACGATTTGAATTCCATCATCGCTATATTTTAGGACTATATCGAGTTTTGGACAACCTTACCAAGCGTTTTCCAGACATCTTATTTGAATCCTGTGCTGGTGGCGGTGGTCGAAACGACCTCGGTTTGCTCTACTATATGCCACAGGCTTGGGCTAGTGATAATACAGATGCGATTGGTCGACTTTCTATCCAAGAAGGGACTAGTTTGATTTTACCTGCTTCTTCTATGGGAGCCCATGTGTCTGCAGTTCCTAACCACCAAGTTGGTCGAATCACTCCGCTTGCAACACGTGGTAATGTGGCAATGATGGGGGGAGCATTTGGTTATGAACTAGATTTGACCAAACTAAACTCAGATGAGTTAGATGAAATCCGTCAGCAAGTTCAAACCTTCAAATCCATTCGCTCAACAGTTCAGGAAGGCTTGCTCTATCGCTTGAAAAAAACAAGCAATACCTGGGCTGCCAATTATGTCAATAAAGATAAAAGTCAAGCGGTATTCACCTTTGTTAAGATACTGGCTCAATCAGAAGCTCCGCTTTTACAAGTTCAATTAAAAGGACTTGATTCAGATGCCTTGTATGAATGTCCTCAATTGGGAGAATCATTCTACGGTGATGAATTGATGAACATTGGACTTACAATGCCACATGTTCAAAAAGATTATTTTAGTGTACAATATATTTTTAACAAAATCTAGGAGGATTTTATAATGAAAATGAAAACATTTTTAAAATGTGCGTCGGTTTGTGCTTTTGCCAGCTTTTTGGTTGCTTGTGGGAATGCAAGTAGTAGCGATAAGGTAGAAATTGAATATTTCTCACAAAAACCTGAAATGCAAGCGACTCTGCAGGAAATTATTGATGATTTTGAAAAAGAAAATCCTACGATTGATGTTAAATTTTCAAATGTACCAGATGCAGGAACTGTTCTGAAAACCCGTATGGCAAATAACGAAGCTCCAGATGTCATCAACATTTATCCACAAAATGCGGACTTTAAAGCATACGCAGCGGATGGTCGTTTCCTAGAAATTGGTGATGATGCAGGTTTAAACCACTTGAAAGATGGTGCTGTAACGCCATATCTTGTTAACGAAAAAAATTACACCCTTCCTTTGACAGCGAATGCTTATGGTATTTACTATAATAAAGATAAGTTCAAAGAGTTGGGTCTCGAAGTTCCTACTACCTATGCAGAATTTGTGGCTTTGGTAGACAAAATCAAGGCTGACGGCAGTGCAGCACCATTTGCCCTTTCATTGAATGACGCTTGGTCATTGAACGGCTACCATCAGTTAGCTTGGGTAACTGTTGCGGGTGGATTTGATGGCGCAGAAGATATTCTGATTCGCAGTGCAAAGGGAGCGATTCAAGATGATGCTACAACGAAAGCTGTCTTAGAACGCTTGCAATTGTTGACAGATAACGGACAAAAAGGTGCAACTGGAGCCCTCTATGCAGATGCAGTGGCAGCTTTTGCGGCAGGAGATGCTCTCATGCTTCCACAAGGTACGTGGGCAGCTACAGCCGTTAACCAACAAGAACCAGAATTTGAATATGGTATGTTTACCTTCCCTGGTGATAAAGAAGGTGGCGACTATACCATCGGTGCAGCAGACCTTGCTCTATCTATTTCCGCAGATACAGAGCACCCAGAAGAGTCTAAAAAATTCCTAGAATACCTCTCTCGTCCAGAAGTGATGCAAAAATACTATGATGTAGATGGCTCACCAACTTCAGTTGAAGGTGTAGCTACAGAAGGCAAGTTTGAAGAAACTGCTGGAGTTACACAATATGCCTTCACTGACAAACACGTAGTTTGGTTGCAATCTGAATGGGAATCAGAAGAAGAGTTCTGGAATATCACTGTTGAAATGGTTAAAAAACCAAACTCAGCAGAATTAGTGAAAAAACTGAATGCATTCTTTGATCCAATGAAAAAATAATTCAAGAAAACTATAAAGAGGGCTAGAACAGCCTAGCTCTTCTTTATAGTTGCTTAGGGTCAGTTTGAATCCCCCTTACCACTCCATTCAAACTGACCCTAAGCAACTATACATATTTTCAAAAAGGAGTACCATGATGAATCAAAAAGGATTTATTGCTAAATATTGGCCCTATCTATTTGTTGCCATACCAATTGGTTTACAGTTGATCTTTTTCTTCTATCCCCTATTTACAGGTATCTATTACAGCTTGACGGATTGGAATGGATTGACATCGGATTTTAGTTTAATTGGTATTCAAAACTATCTAGACATCTTAAAAAATCCTGATTTTTATACTTCCATGACCTTTACCATTATCTTCACTATTGGTTTGGTCATCGGAGAAATTGTTATAGGGATTTGGTTGGCTACCTTGCTCAATCGTAAGATTAAAGCAGTTGGTTTCTTTAGAACCTGGTATTTCTTCCCGGCGGTGCTATCCACAGTCACTTTAGGATTGATTTTTGTCCAATTGTTCAACTATGGTTTCACACAAATTGGTGAGATTCTGTATATTGATTGGTTGATGGAAAACTTATTGGTCCAAGAAAATACTGTTATTCCAGCTGTACTTTTTGTGGCTCTCTGGCAAGGGTTGGCGATGCCAGTCATCATTTTCTTGTCTGGTTTACAAAGTATCCCAGAAGATGTTAAGGAAGCTGCTGCAATTGATGGTGCAAGTCGTTCTCAACAGTTCTTCAATATTGAGCTTCCATTCTTATTGCCATCTATCAGTATGGTTTTCATCTTGGCTATGAAATCAGGTTTGACAGCATTTGATCTTATCTTTGCATTGACAAGTGGTGGCCCAGATGGCAAAACAGAATCCTTGGGCTTACTCGTTTACAACTATGCCTTTGTAGACAACAAATTCTCTTATGCCAATGCTTTGGCTGTAGTACTCTTCATCTTCATTATTGTCATCTCATTGATTCAGATGAGAATTTCGAAGAAATTTGAAATTTAGGAGGACTGTCATGAATACTCAAAAACAGAAAAATTGGTGGGTCTATCTCGTGCTCTTCAGCGGTATTCTCTTCATGTTTATTCCGCTACTTGTGACGATTATAAGTTCATTCAAACCAACAAAGGAAATCACGAGCAATTTCTTTGGTCTTCCTGAAAATTTCACCTTAAATAACTACGAACGCTTGTTTAATGATGGGATTGTACAATATTTTGGTAATTCTGCCTTGATAACGATTGTAGCTGTTGGCTTGATTTTACTTGTTATTCCAATGGCAGCTTTCGCCGTAGCCCGTCAAATGAAACGCCAGACAGTGTTTAACTTTATCTACTTTTTCTTGATTATTGGGATTTTTGTACCTTTCCAGGTGATTATGCTCCCAATGACCAAATTAATGTCAAGCCTTGGTTTGAATAATATTGTCGGCTTGATTATCCTCTATTTGACCTATGCAGTTCCTCAGGCCCTCTTCCTCTACGTCGGCTATATTAAGACCATTGTTCCTGAGGAAATGGATGAGGCGGCAGCTATTGATGGCTGTGATAAATTTACCATGTACTGGAAAATCATTTTCCCACTCATGAAACCTATGCATGCAACGGTTTTGATTATCAATGCCCTCTGGGTCTGGAACGATTTCCTCTTGCCGTTACTAGTATTGAACCGTGATCAAAGCATGTGGACTTTACCACTTTTCCAATACAACTATCAAGGCATGTATTTCAGTGATTATGGACCATCATTTGCCTCCTATGTGGTGGGAATTATTCCAATCTTACTTGTCTATCTTGTCTTCCAAAAACATATTATTTCTGGTATGACGAGTGGTTCTGTCAAATAAATCGAAAGGTTGACTTGTTCAACCTTTTCTAACAATGAAAAAAGAAAAGGCTTACAAAGGAGAAAATCTATGAAAATTAAAAATCAAGCGATGTTGATTACTTATTCGGATAGTTTAGGCAAGAATCTTAAGGATTTGAAAAAAGTACTTGAGGGGCCATTAAAGGATGTTGTGGGAGGTATCCATATTCTGCCGTTTTTCCCATCATCAGGTGACCGTGGGTTTGCACCAATGGATTATACAAAGGTAGATCCTGCATTTGGAGATTGGTCAGATATTGAAGCATTGAGTAAGGACTACTATCTGATGTTCGATTTTATGATCAATCATATTTCTGCAAAATCTCCTTATTTCCTTGATTTTCTTGAAAAGAAAGATGAATCAGCTTATGCGGATTTGTTTATTCGCTATAAAAACTTTTGGCCAAATAGTGAGCCAACGCAAGAAGATGTTGATTTGATCTACAAGCGTAAACCTCGTGCTCCATATCGCATTGCCAAATTTGCTGATGGTAGCGAGGAGAAGGTATGGTGTACCTTTGATGAGCAACAGATTGACTTGGATGTGACTACAGAGACAACACGTCGGTTCATCCAAGAAAATTTGGAGCAGTTGGCAGAACATGGTGCTTCGATTATTCGCTTGGACGCCTTTGCTTATGCCAATAAAAAAATAGGAACCAACTGTTTCTTTGTAGAGCCTGATATTTGGGAAATGCTCCATTTTCCACGTCAGTTATTGGCACCAAAAGATGTAGAAATCTTACCAGAAATTCATGAGCACTACACCATTCAGCAAAAAATTGCGGAACAGGATTATTATGTTTATGACTTTGCCTTGCCAATGCTGGTTCTCCACGCTTTGTATTCTGGTCATGTCAATCGTCTGGTTCACTGGATGGAGATTTGCCCTCGTAAGCAATTTACAACTCTTGATACACATGATGGAATAGGTGTTGTGGACGTTAAGGATTTGCTGACGGATGAGGAGACAGAGGAAACGCGTGAAGCCTTATATGCACAAGGTGCCAATGTGAAGAAAATTTATAGTACAGAAGCCTACAATAATTTGGATATTTATCAGATTAACTGTACATATTATTCTGCCCTTGGCAACAACGATCAAGCTTACCTATTAGCGCGTGTTCTTCAATGTTTTGCACCTGGTATTCCACAGATTTACTATGTTGGTTTACTTGCAGGCGAAAATGATATTGAACTTTTAGAATCAACTAAGGAAGGCCGCAATATCAATCGCCATTATTATGATTTGGAAGAAATTGAGAACGAAGTACAACGGCCAGTTGTACAATCCTTGTTCAAACTCCTTAAATTCCGCAATACAAGTCCGGCTTTCGACGGAGAGTTCTCTGTTAAGATGCTGGATGAAACAAGTATGGAAATTGTCTGGAACAATCAAGATGCAGGGGTGTCTGCCCGTCTAACAGCAAATCTAAAAGAGAAATCCTTTGAAATTGTTGAAATAGAAGAGGGCAAAATTACCACAATTGAGTTATAATATGATTATATAGAAAGAGGGGGATTCCCCTTTTTCTTGCGTAAATTAGATTGTATAGAAAGGATCAATCAAATGTCAGAAATACAAAAGACAGATTGGTGGAAGAAGTCCGTCATTTACCAAATTTACCCTCGTAGTTTTCAAGATTCAAATGGAGATGGAGTAGGGGATATTCGAGGGATTATCAGCCGATTAGATTATCTTCACGAGCTTGGAATTGATGCTATTTGGCTTAGTCCTGTTTATCAGTCCCCCATGGATGACAATGGTTACGACATCAGTGACTACCAAGGAATTGCTCCAGAATTTGGGACCATGGAAGATATGGAAGAGCTGATTGCAGAAGGCCATAAGCGCAATATCAAAATAATCATGGATTTGGTGCTCAATCATACCTCGGATGAACATTTTTGGTTTCAAGAAGCCCTCAAAGGACCAGATAATCCCTATTATGACTATTATGTTTGGGCTGATGAGCCGAATGAATTACGCTCGACCTTTTCAGGCTCTGCTTGGGAATACGTTTCACATCTGAACAAATACTATCTCCACCAATTCTCTGTTAAGCAACCAGATTTGAACTGGAAAAATCCTGCTCTGAAACAAGAAATCTGGGACATGATCAATTTTTGGATTGAAAAAGGTGTCGGTGGTTTCAGGCTAGATGTGATTGATTTGATTGGAAAAGAACCGGAAAAATTAATTACAGCCGATGGACCGACTCTCCATCCTCTTATTCAGGAATTAAATGAGAAAACCTTCGGTGCTTACGATTTAGTGACTGTTGGGGAAACCTGGAGTGCCAATCCAGAAAATGCTCAGTTATATTCGCATCCTGACCGAAAAGAATTTTCGATGATTTTCCAATTTGAACATGTAGGACTTGATCAGCAGGAAGGGAAAGAAAAGTGGGATTTGGCACCGCTTGATCCAGCTCGTTTGCATAAGGTTCTATCTAAATGGCAGACTGAACTGGTTGGTAAAGGCTGGAACTCACTTTTCTGGAATAACCATGATTTACCTCGTGCCATTTCTCGCTTCGGTGATGATCGACCTGCCTTTCGTGAGCTAAGTGGTAAAATGTTGGCTATTTATCTTCACTTTATGTCAGGGACACCTTATATCTACCAAGGTGAGGAAATTGGTATGATTAATACACCGATTACGGATATTAGCCAAGCGGACGATATTGAAACACGTCGCATGTATGCGGAACGGATTGAAAATGGCTTCACCAAGGAGGAATTGATTACTTCTATAAATGCCAAAGGTCGTGATAATGCTCGCCGTCCAATGCAATGGACAGGAGCAGAAGGAGCAGGTTTCAGTACAGGTCAAGCCTGGCTGGCTTTGGGAGATACTGTCAAAGACATCAACGTTGAAAAAGCACTGGCAGACAAACAATCGCTCTTCTATACCTATCAAAAATTAATCGCTCTTCGGAAAGATTATCCTTGTATGTCTGAAGGAAAATATGAAGTGATGGAGACTGGAAATAGCTCGGTAATGGCCTACCGTAAATATGATGATCAGGATGATTTCATCATTCTGGTAAATTTCACCAGTGATGAGCAAGCATTTGAAGTATCAAGTGAAGGGTATTCCTTGTTTATGCATAATTACGATGTGGCTTCATTTTTTGATGGGCAATTATTGAGACCATATGAGGCAGTCGTTCTCAAAAAATAAATTCCTTTTCTTTTCCCATGCTTTTTTCATGATTTTTTGGTAAAATGGAAAAAACAAAAAAGAGAGGTTTTATCATCATGGGTAAATTCCAAGTCATTTCACACCCACTCATTCAGCACAAGTTGTCAATCCTTCGTCGCACATCGACTTCTACTAAGGATTTTCGTGAGTTGGTAAATGAAATCGCAATGCTAATGGGTTACGAAGTTTTGCGTGACTTGCCACTTGAAGATGTGGAGATTGAAACGCCAATCACTAAAACAGTTCAGAAACAAATTGCAGGTAAAAAATTAGCTATCGTACCAATTCTTCGTGCAGGTGTTGGTATGGTTGATGGTTTGCTAAGCTTGGTACCAGCAGCTAAAGTTGGTCACATCGGTATGTACCGCGATGAAGAAACCCTTCAACCCGTTGAGTATCTTGTGAAATTACCAGAAGATATTGATCAACGTCATATTTTTGTAGTTGACCCAATGCTTGCTACAGGTGGTTCAGCTATTCTTGCAGTTGATTCATTGAAAAAACGTGGTGCTTCAAATATCAAATTTGTTGCTCTTGTTTCAGCTCCAGAAGGTGTAAAAGCTCTTCAAGATGCACATCCAGACATTGATATTTACACAGCAGCCTTGGATGAAAAACTCAATGAAAAAGGCTACATTGTACCAGGTCTTGGTGATGCTGGTGACCGCTTGTTCGGTACAAAATAATTGATTAAAAGGAATCAGCTCTGCTGGTTTCTTTTTCATTTCCTGAAATCGTGTTTTTTATTTGACCAATTTTGACTATTCATATATAATGGGTACAGAAAATCTCGAAAAGGAGTAATTTTATGATTCCAGTAGTTATTGAACAAACCAGTCGTGGTGAACGTTCGTATGATATTTACTCACGCCTTTTGAAAGACCGTATTATCATGTTGACAGGACCAGTTGAGGATAACATGGCAAACTCAATCATTGCCCAATTGCTTTTCCTTGATGCCCAAGATCCGACTAAGGATATTTATCTTTATGTCAATACACCAGGAGGTTCTGTGTCAGCAGGTCTTGCCATTGTAGACACGATGAATTTCATTAAAGCTGATGTTCAAACCATCGTTATGGGAACAGCAGCCAGCATGGGAACGATTATTGCATCAAGCGGTGCCAAAGGTAAACGGTTCATGTTGCCAAATGCAGAATACATGATTCACCAGCCAATGGGCGGAACTGGTGGCGGTACGCAACAAACAGATATGGCTATTGCTGCTGAGCACTTGCTCAAAACCCGTAACAAATTGGAAAAAATCTTAGCTGATAATTCTGGAAAAACAGTCAAACAAATCCATAAGGATGCAGAACGTGATTACTGGATGTCAGCAGAAGAAACCTTGGCTTACGGATTTATTGACCAAATCATGGACAATACAAAAGTCAAATAAGCAGTGACAAATATGTAATAACACTGACTATTCCTATTAGCTCCAACTCTTTTACAGGTAGTTGGAGCTTTTCATTTATCATTGAAAACGGTATAATATAGAAAGAGAATTTTTAGAGGAGAAGACATGTTTGAGAAGAAAAATCGCACTTGCTTAACTGTCTATTTACACTACAATCGTGATGCACGTAAACTCAGCCAATATGGAGATATTGTTTACCATTCTAAACGATTACGATATGTTTTGGTGTATATGGATCAAGAACTAGTAGAAGCTACCATATCAAAATTGAAAAAGGAACGTTTTGTAAAAAAAGTGGTTCCTTCGTACATTAAGGAATTAGACCAAAACTTTGTAGGTAATCTATGGAGAGATGAAGAGCAATCAGTCGTAGGATAGTCGGAATTAGCAGGGGATACATACCTGCTAATTTTTTATTTTAAAAATTTTTTCTTTTTTTGTTGACAATTTTCAGATAATTCAGTATATTAGATACATCGTAAAATTTAAGAAAGATTTAAGGAGTTTTCATGAAAACAAGAAAATTTGCAGTAGCGCTTGCTACATTTGCCTCTGCAGCTCTACTTGCTGCATGTGGTAATGTTTCGACAACCAATACTTCAGCCGCAGGTTCTTCTGTAGGTGATACATTTAAAATCGGCTACAACTTGGAGTTGTCAGGTGCTGTTTCATCTTATGGTCAAACAGAGGAAAAAGGTGCCAACCTTGCTGTGAAAGAAATCAATGCTACGGGTGGTATTGACGGCAAAAAAATCGAAGTAATCACAAAAGACAACAAGTCTGAAACAGCAGAGGCAGCTACTGTTGCAACAAGCTTGGCAAGTGAAGGGGCAAACGTTGTGATTGGCCCTGCTACATCAGGAGCTTCAGCAGCCTCTATTCCAGCATTGACATCTGCTGGTGTTCCTATGATTACTCCTTCAGGAACTCAAACAAACCTGGTTGTGAACGATAAAGGTGGGGTCCAAGAATACTTCTTCCGTACAACCTTTACAGATGGGTATCAAGGTCAAATTATGGCTAAATACGCTACTGAGAACTTGTCAGCTAAGAAAGTTGTTCTTTACTTTGACAACTCTTCTGATTATGGTAAGGGTGTAGCAGAGGCTTTCAAGAAGGCTTACAAAGGAGAAATCGTTTCAGAAATCACATTTGCTTCTGGCGATAAGGATTTCCAAGCTGCTTTGACAAAATTGAAAGATAAGGAATTTGATGCCATCATCATGCCTGGTTACTACAATGAAACAGGTACAATTGTGAAGCAAGCACGCGGTTTGGGTATTGACAAGCCAATTCTTGGTTCAGATGGTTTTGACTCACCACAATTTACTGAATTGGCAACTGCATCAGCAGCATCAAATGTTTACTACCTTTCTGGATTTGTAACATCAGCAAGCGAAAAAGCAAAAGCATTCCATGATGCATACGTGAAAGAGTACAATGAAGAGCCATCAATGTTCTCAGCTTTAGCTTACGACTCGGTTTACATGGCAGCAGAAGCAGCAAAAGGTGCAGCTGATTCAGCAGCAGTGAAGGCTAATCTTGCAGCTCTGAAAGACTTTGAAGGTGTGACTGGTACAATGTCTGTTGACAAAGAGCACAATGTCGTTAAATCAGTTTATGTTGTTGGTTTAACAAACGGAGAAGAATCATCTGTAGATACTATCTCTATTGACTAATAGTGGATGAAAAGAGGGAATTCCCTCTTTTTCGCTTGTCAGAATGTATAGAATAGTATACATGTTGCTTTAAAATTTGGTTAAATTTTCGGTAATTTTAATGATTAAACTCTCTATCTAACTTGCTTATTTTCAGAAAATTTTGTATAATGTAACAATGCTATTGAGCTCGAAAAATATTTAGAAAGATTGGTGAACCTATGCTTCAACAACTTGTCAATGGTTTGATTCTTGGTTCTGTTTATGCCCTTTTGGCCCTTGGTTATACCATGGTGTACGGAATTATCAAACTCATTAACTTCGCCCATGGTGACCTCTATATGATGGGGGCTTTTATGGGGTATTTCTTATTAAATAACCTAACTTTCATTGCCGACGGTGGCACACGATTCTTTGTTGCCCTCATCTTGTCAATGGTTGGAACTGCCCTTCTTGGTGTCGTCATTGAATTTTTGGCTTATCGTCCCTTGCGTCATTCAACGCGTATTGCAGCCTTGATTACTGCCATCGGTGTATCCTTCTTCTTGGAATACACTATGGTCAAATTCTTTACAGCAGACGTAAAAGCCTTTCCACAAGCAATCGAAGCTGTGACCTTTAACCTTGGCCCAGTTTCTGTAACCAATATCCAGTTGATTATTCTTGGTGTATCGCTTGCGTTGATGGTCGCTCTTCAATTAATTGTCAAACGTACAAAAATGGGGAAAGCCATGCGTGCGGTCTCTGTAGATAGCGATGCGGCTCAGTTGATGGGGATTAACGTAAACCGTACAATCAGCTTTACTTTTGCTCTTGGGTCAGCTCTTGCGGGTGCTGCGGGTGTTCTCCTAGGTCTCTACTATAACCAGATAGAGCCTTTGATGGGGATGACGCCAGGTCTGAAAGCCTTTGTTGCGGCAGTATTGGGCGGTATCGGTATTATTCCAGGTGCAGCACTTGGTGGATTTGTTATCGGTATTATTGAAACATTTACATATGTAATCGGTTTGGATACTTTCCGTGATGCGATCGTTTATGCTGTATTAATCATCATACTCCTTGTTCGTCCAAGTGGTATTCTTGGTAAAAATGTGAAAGAGAAGGTGTAACCATGAAGCAAAATTTAAAAGTTAATGCAATTTGGTTGGCAATCTTATTAGCTGGCTTTGGAATCATTCAGGGACTTGTTTCAGCTGGTATTTTGAATTTTTACTATGTTCAAATTGTACAGCAAATCGGTATTCAGATTATCTTGGCTGTCGGCTTAAACTTGATTGTCGGTTTTTCAGGTCAATTTTCACTTGGACATGCTGGATTCATGGCTATTGGTGCCTACGCAGTGGGTATCCTTGGGAAAATGATGCCATCTTATGGTGGTTTCGCCATCGCCTTGCTTGTCGGTATGTTGGTTGCTGGAGGTGTAGCACTCTTAGTAGGTCTTCCAACATTGCGTTTGAAAGGTGACTACCTTGCTATTGCGACCCTTGGTGTTGCAGAGATTATTCGTATTTTAATTATCAATGGTGGTAGTGTAACGAATGGTGCAGCAGGTATTATGTCTATTCCACTCTTTACAAGCTGGCCTTTAGTTTATATTTTTGTAATTATCACAACCTTGGTGACAGTTAACTTCCTACGTAGTCCAATGGGACGTGCTACAATTTCTGTTCGTGAGGATGAAATTGCGGCAGAATCTGTAGGTGTCAATCCAACATTTGTTAAAGTTTCAGCCTTTGTATTTGGTGCTATGACGGCAGCCATTGCAGGTGGTCTCCATGCAGGATACGTTGGGACAATTGTTCCGAAAGATTTTGCCTTTATGACCTCCGTTAACGTTTTGATTATCATTGTATTGGGTGGTTTGGGCTCTATTACAGGTACCTTTGTAGCAGCAATTGTACTTGGTATTTTGAACGTATTCCTCAAGAGTTACTCTGATATTTCAATGATTATCTATTCATTAGCTCTTATTCTCTTGATGATTTTCCGTCCTGGAGGTCTTTTGGGAACGAAGGAATTCAGTGTAGCGGCTCTACTCAAGAAGAAGGAGGTTAAGTAATGGCATTACTTGAAGTAAAAGATTTAACCAAGAACTTCGGTGGCCTGACTGCCGTTGGTGACGTGACCATGGAACTTCATGAAGGGGAATTGGTTGGTCTTATCGGTCCAAACGGTGCTGGTAAAACGACTCTTTTCAACCTCTTAACAGGTGTTTATGAGCCAAGCGAGGGGACAATTTCTCTTGCAGGGACTATTTTGAACGGTAAAGCACCATCAAAAATTGCTTCGCTTGGTCTTGGTCGTACTTTCCAGAATATTCGTTTGTTCAAAAATATGACCGTTTTGGAAAATGTTTTGATTGGTTTGGGAAATCATGGCAAGGCTCATGTCTTTGCAAGTTTCTTCCGCCTACCAGCCTTCTACAAAAATGAAGAAGAATTAAAAGCAAAAGCAATTGATCTCTTGAAGATTTTTGATTTGGATGGCGATGCAGATACATTAGCTAAAAATCTTCCGTATGGCCAACAGCGTCGTCTGGAAATCGTTCGTGCCCTTGCGACTGAACCAAAAATTCTTTTCTTGGATGAGCCAGCGGCTGGTATGAACCCACAAGAAACGGCAGAATTGACCCAACTCATCCGTAAAATCAAAGAAGAATTTGGCATTACTATCATCTTGATCGAACACGATATGAGCTTGGTTATGGAAGTGACGGAGCGGATATACGTATTGGAGTACGGTCGTTTGATTGCCCATGGTACACCAGAAGAAATTCGTAATAATAAGCGTGTAATTGAAGCCTACCTTGGAGGTGAAGCTTAATGGCAATGTTAGAAGTAAAAAATCTTTCCGTTAACTACGGTGTTATCGAAGCTGTTAAAGATGTTAGCTTTGAGGTTAATGAAGGTGAAGTTGTAACACTTATCGGTGCTAATGGTGCTGGTAAAACCTCTATCCTTCGTACTATTTCAGGACTTGTCCGTCCATCAGTTGGAACGATCTCTTTCCTTGGAAATGAGATTCAAAAAGTTCCTGCTCGTAAAATCGTTGCAGACGGTTTGTCACAAGTTCCAGAAGGTCGACATGTCTTTGCAGGCTTGACTGTTATGGAAAACTTGGAAATGGGTGCCTTCCTTCGCAACAATCGTGAAGAAAACCAAGCAAACTTGAAAAAAATCTTTGCGCGCTTCCCACGTTTGGAGGAGCGTAAGAACCAAGATGCCGCTACCCTTTCAGGTGGTGAGCAACAGATGTTGGCCATGGGACGTGCCCTAATGAGTCAACCAAAACTCTTGCTCCTTGACGAGCCGTCAATGGGCTTGGCTCCAATCTTCATTCAAGAAATTTTTGATATCATCCAAGATATTCAAAAACAAGGAACAACTGTCCTCTTGATTGAGCAAAATGCCAACAAAGCCCTTGCTATCGCAGATCGTGGCTATGTTCTAGAAACAGGAAAAGTCGTCCTCTCAGGAACAGGAAAAGAACTCCTCGCCTCAGAAGAAGTCAAAAAAGCATATCTGGGTGGCTAAAAAGGTCCGGGGGACCTTTTTAGGTCGGAGATGAGAACCGCTGGTAAGCGGTTTTCTTTATAAGTGGGTTACCCCACGTTTTAAGTTGGAGATGAGAAACGCCGGCGGGCGTTTTTCTTTATATCAAGGTCCGAGGGACCTGTTTAGGTGGAAATGGGGAGCGTTCTCTCATATTATTACTATCTATGCAGTGGTCTTCAAATATAGTATAATGAATGTATATTTGGAGGTTTGTATGATTAAAGTTGAAGAGATTTTATCGACTCTATCACCGAATCAAAAGGTTAACTATGATAAAGTATTTCAAAAAATGGCGAGCACGTGGCAGGAAGCGGGGCTTCGACCGAAAATTCTCATGCATGTCTGTTGTGCACCATGCTCGACCTATACATTGGAGTACTTGACTCAATATGCAGATGTAACCATCTATTTTGCGAATTCCAATATTCATCCAAAGGCGGAATACCAGCGGCGGGCAGCCGTGACGGCCCAGTTTGTCAAAGAATTTAATCAGAAAACTGGACAGTCGGTAGGCTACCTAGAAGCTGACTATAGCCCTCAGGAATTTTTCAAGAAAACTCAGCATCTTGCCAATGAGCCAGAGGGAGGAGATCGGTGTAAGGTTTGCTATGATTATCGGTTGGATAAGACTGCGGAGAAGGCAGTTGAGCTTGGTTTTGACTATTTTGGTTCGGCTTTGACAATCAGTCCACATAAGAATTCGCAGACCATCAATGCTGTTGGGATTGAGGTGCAGAAATTATACGATACCCAGTATCTTCCGAGTGACTTTAAGAAAAATGGAGGCTATCAGCGTTCAGTTCAAATGTGTGAAGAGTATGACATTTATCGCCAGTGCTATTGTGGCTGTGTCTATGGGGCCAATGCCCAAGGTGTCAATCTCATACAGGTAAAAAAAGAAGCCTTGGAATTTTTGAAAACGCACAGAGATTATTCCCATATTCCTTTCAAGGTACTGGATAAGAATTGATTTTCATTTCTTTTCATTAAATATTGAAATCGTTTTCGGATTTGTGGTATAATAAAGTATGATTTACCAAAGGAGGAAGTCCTATGTCTGTTAAAGATTTTATGACCCGTAAAGTTGTTTATATTTCACCAGATACAACCATTGCACACGCTGCAGATATTATGCGTGAACAGGATTTGCACCGTCTACCTGTTATTGAAAATGATAAGTTGGTTGGTTTGGTCACTGAGGGAACGATCGCAGAAGCTAGTCCATCGAAAGCAACTAGCCTATCTATTTACGAGATGAACTACCTTTTGAATAAGACTAAGGTCAAGGATGTGATGATTAAGAATGTTATCACAGTCTCAGGTTACGCTAGTCTTGAAGATGCTGCTTATCTCATGTATAAAAACAAAGTGGGGATTCTTCCAGTTGTTGATAACGGTCAACTGTATGGGGTCATTACTGATCGTGATATTTTTGCAGCTTTTCTTCATGTCTCAGGGTATGGAGAAGAAGGAGTACGCGCTCGGTTCCTTGTTGAAAATAAGGCAGGGGAGTTAGAAAAAATTATTCGATTGGTGGCAGATAAGGATTATAATATTGTGTCTACTGTGCAACTTGCTACCAAGTCTGGAAAAGTTGTCATCGAAGTACAGATTGACGGAAAAGTTGATGTTGAAGAAGTTCGAACTCTTTTCGAGGGTGCAGGTATCCAAGTGGATAGCTTGGTTCCGACTGTTGCTAAAAATATTTAAAAACCGAGATTTCTCGGTTTTTTTCTTTAGCTATCATTCTAGTATTTTAGGGGAATGTGATATAATCCCGACTTTATCACTTTATTTTTCCACGATCCGCTTCAATCGCTTGATAGAATTGGATTTTTTAAGTA
>NZ_ALMY01000017.1 GCF_000440115.1 Streptococcus suis YS56
TTAAAAACTTTGTCAACACTTTTTTGAAACTTTTTTTCGTTTCGCTGTTGACCAGTCCCTCAAGAGACAACTCAGTTATTCTATCATCTTCTACTGAACTTGTCAACACTTTTTTGAAACTTTTTTTCATTCCGCTACTGACTAGCTCCTCAAGAGACAACTCAGTTATTCTATCACGACTTATACACGTTGTCAACCGGTTTTTGGAGATTTTTTACACTAGAAGTTCTATGTAGATACTAAAGCATAAGGTTAATTCCAAATAATACCGCTGAATCAGTCAATCAGGCACTTAAGTTACTATTGGCTGAGTATCACATTTAGTCACTCCTCTCCTATGCTATAACCTAGATAAAAAGAAACTGAACAGAACTTTTTATGATGCTTCTGCCCAATTTCTTGATTTGATTAACATAATGTTAGTGACTAACTTTAGCGAAAGTCTTTCAAATGAATTTGTAGATCACGTATCATTTCACGGCGACCATTGAAACATTGTCCGCTAATTAATTTTTCGTATTTATCAAGTTGATCATTGCTCAGATTTTTTCGATAATCTCTCAACGCACCTCTCAACATTAATAGTTCATCGTTTATCAATCCCGGTGATTGTATTGCGTGAGATAATTCGTGAATATCTTCATGTGGCATACGGTCAAACTTGCGTTTTTGACTTTCCTGTTTACGGATACGATCCTTGATTCGATTTCTGAACTTGACTTTGAAATAACAATATAATTGAACTTGTTCATCAACTAGCCACGGTTGATCTTCCAACAATTCAAATAAGGTCATCATTCCTTCTTGTTCCCAATCATCTCGATCCCATAGTTTAATGTAAAACTCTTTTCGAGCCTTGTTTACAATACCTTTGACGCTTGCGTACACTTTTTCGAATTCCATTTCTTAATCTCCTTTTGTTGATGGTTTAAGTTTATCGAAAAGTGCTGTCTTTCTACAGGACATTTTTGTCTAGCATACTTTATTTGATTTTTCTTTTTTATACTCATTTAAAATCAAAAATAGCCACCTACCACTCAAAGTGGATATGGAGCGTTTCGATTTTGTTATTTTTTTAGAAGAAAACAGCTACTTGAAATCCACAATCCTCAACTCAAACTTATAAATTAAGGTTTCACATGTTATAAGTAGCTTAGACTTGCTATTTTTGATTTTTATTGAGTATTAAAGTACATTTGCTATTGATTCGTTTTTCTTGTAAATGCCCCGTTTCTGATGTGTAGCATGTAAAAAAGCCTTCGCCAAGATTATGTACTTAGCGAAGGCTTTGTGGTTATTTTAGTGGTTGAGAGTGGGGGCAGATCCGTTATGGAATGTCTTGCCCAGAGTATTTTTATACTACTCTTTCGTATTAATCTTCTCTTTTACTTCTTCATAAGAAAGGGGATGAACATCTTCGTCATCGTGTTCAATATTCTCTGGCATTTTGCCTGTTTCATACAGAGATTTAATTTGAACACTATCAAGAGTTTCGTATTTGAGTAATGCTTCTGCGATTAGTTTATGAGCTTCGCGATTAGACTGAATAATTTCAGCCGCTTTGTTGCGAGCTTCATTTAGCAGATCTCTTACTTCATTATCTAACTCATATGCAGTTTGCTCAGAAATATGTTTTTGAGTTGTTTGTCCACCAAACATTGCATGACTTCCTTCATACTGCACTGGTCCCATTTTTTCACTCATACCATATTCTGCAACCATAGCACGCGCCATCTGTGTAGCTTGTTCAAAGTCATTTGAGGCACCGGTTGTTTGGGTATTGAAAATAATTTCTTCTGCAACACGACCACCCATAAGACCAGCCAATTGCTCCTTCATATCTTCTTTAGATAGAAGCATTTGATCTTCTTTAGGGAGGGCAATCATGTATCCACCTGCGCGACCACGGGGAACAATTGTTACTTTGTGAACTTCACGTGCATTTGATAGTACGAGACCAACAATTGTATGACCTGCTTCATGGTAGGCAACGATCTCACGTTCTTTAGCTGAAATTTGGCGGTCTTTCTTAGAAGGTCCTGCAATGACTCGATCTTCTGCTTCATCAATATCTGAAGCATCAATCACAGTTTTGTTTCGACGTGCGGCTACAAGGGCTGCTTCGTTAAGAACGTTCTCTA
This sequence comes from Streptococcus suis YS56, assembly GCF_000440115.1. Taxonomy (GTDB): domain Bacteria; phylum Bacillota; class Bacilli; order Lactobacillales; family Streptococcaceae; genus Streptococcus; species Streptococcus suis_L. The sequence goes on from NZ_ALMY01000017.1 coordinate 2,142, forward strand.
AATCAGCACCAACAAATCCTGGTGTCTGTTGAGCCACTAATTTCAAGTCTACATCTGCTGCTAATGGTTTATTCTTTGCGTGAACTTTAAGGATTGCTTCGCGACCCTTGACATCTGGACGACCAACCAATACCTTACGGTCAAAACGTCCCGGACGAAGAAGGGCTGGATCTAAAACATCACTACGGTTGGTCGCGGCAATGACGATAATTCCTTCGTTGCCTTCAAATCCATCCATTTCAATCAAGAGTTGGTTGAGGGTTTGTTCACGTTCATCGTTACCGCCACCCATGCCGACACCACGTTGGCGACCGACAGCATCGATTTCATCGATGAAAATAATGGCTGGTGCTGCTTTTTTTGCATCTTCAAATAATGAACGAACACGGCTGGCACCGACACCAACAAACATTTCAACAAAATCTGAACCAGAAATGGAGAAGAATGGCACACCTGCTTCACCCGCTACTGCTTTGGCAAGCAGGGTTTTACCTGTTCCTGGAGGACCCTCTAGTAGCACACCTGCTGGAATACGTGCTCCAAGTTTAGTAAAGCGTTTTGGATCCTTCAAAAATTCAACAACTTCAACTAATTCTTGTTTTTCTTCCTCTGCACCTGCTACATCTGAGAAACGTACCTTGATGTTACTCTGTTCCAAAGCTTTAGCTTTATTCCGTCCAAAGTTCATGGCTCCTCGAGCTCCGCCACCACCTTGGTTCATCATCATCATGAAGAATACACCAGCAATGATAAGCGGTAACAAATTAAAGACGATATTTAACCAAAGTCCATTTGAACTTTCAGGTTTAATAGTAACCTTTACTCCATTTTCATTTGCAAGAGCTTGTAGCTCTGATAAATTCGTTTCTGACGGTAAAATTAGTGACTTAAAGTTTTTATACTTAACTTTGCTAGAAACTTGGAATAACTTAATAGATGAAGCTAACTCATCTTTAGCTTCCTGTTCTGTTTTGTACTTACCAGTAATTTCAATAACACTTGAATTTGGTTGATAAGTAATTTCAGATACATTATTATTTTTCAATTCAGTTACTACTTGTGAATAACTGATTTCTTGAGTTGCTACTTGCTGACCAGCGTTAAAAAATTGAAAGGCTGTAACAATAGTGGCAATAACGAGAATAATGAGAAAAGGATTTTTTATAAATCCTTTATTTGGTTGATTGTTCATAATATAGTAGGAAACCTTTTTCTATTTTGTGTAAACTTCCTCTTTGAGTACACCAACATAAGGAAGATTACGATAATTTTCATCATAATCTAAGCCAAATCCAACTACAAATTCATTTGGAATAGTAAAGCAAGTGTAGTCTGGCTCGATTTCAACAACACGACCTTCTGGTTTATCAAGAAGAGTGGCAATTCTAATAGAAGCTGCCTGACGCAAAGCAAAGAGTTCTTTCAACTCTTTTAATGTGCGACCAGTGTCAATAATATCCTCTACGAAGATGATATGTCGACCTGCAACACTATTGTCCAAATCCTTGATAATCTTAACGGTACCGCTACTCTCCGTTCCGCCATGGTAGCTAGAAACAACCATATAATCCGTTTCTACATGGGCATCAATATGTTTCATTAATTCTGCCATAAATGGGATAGAACCTTTTAAAATTCCTACAAGAATAGGATTCTTATCTGCATAGTCTGTTGCTAGAATTTGACCGAGTTCTTTGCATTTTGCAACGATTTCTTCTTCTGAAACAAGAATTTTCTTAATATCTTTGTCCAACATAGTTGTTCTACTCTTTCATTTTTATATATAAGGTAGCTTTGATTATATCATTTTTTACTGATTTACTCAAATCACTGCTAACAAGATTCGTAATTCCATAAATTTCTCCATTCTGCTCGATAATAAGCGCATTTTGTCGAACTTTCTGTGAGATTTTATTATCAATAAACCAACGGCGGAGTTTTTTATTTACTCCGTTTATTAAAATGGTATCCCCAGCCTGCCTTCTCCTCACTACAATTGGATTTTCTGTAGGAAAATATAAAATACTATCCGCTTCTACCAAAGGATGATTGAGAGAAAAAATATATGAACCGTAAGAAAAAATACCCTCTGATTTTATCATGATTTTTTCTGGTTGACTATCCGTCTCTGGTCCTATTTTATAAATTTGAAAACGATGATAATCCTTCTCTAACATGTAATCATTTTTCAATAAATGATAGTAGTTAGCTTTTGAACGCAAGATGTGTAATACTTCATTAAATTGTGGACGAGAGAGCTGTAAATCAGGAAATTTTTCCAAATATTCCTCTAATAGATAACTTTGTACCGCAGGTGTCTGTTGTTGAAAACTCATCACATCTGTAACGGATAAATCCTGTGTCAAATCTCTTAGCGCTTGAAATAAATTATTTGTATCAACTGCAAGATTATTGAGAGCAAGTTCGATTTTAGGATTTTCCTGTTTTAACTTTGGTATATAGTCATTTCTGACTCTATTTCGAAAATATTTGAAATCTGCATTACTGCAATCTTCAAAATGAAATAGCTTATCAAAATCTACCTTTTTAAAAGATAAAAGTGGTCGAATAAGTTCTCCTGTTGCAAAAGGCTGAGTCGGTTGAATTGCTGATAAGTGACGCAAACGCCCTCCTCTAATCAATCGCATAAAGACAGTTTCTGCCTGATCATCTGCATGGTGGGCTGTCACTAGTGCAGTGTAGCCTTCCTTCTCCATGATTGTAGCAAAAAATCCATAACGCCATTTTCGCGCCGCTTCTTCTGAAAAATCACCTTCAAAATAGGACAGATAAAAGGGAACATTACTTTCTTCTGCTAACTGTTTAAGATATTTTTCCTCGATGACAGATTCTTCCCTCTGTCCATGATTAATATGGGCAATTCCAAGTTCAATCCCTAACACTTGTTTGCATTCGTATAAAAGATGGAATAGGTTCATAGAATCTACCCCACCGGATACGGCTACTAGTACTTTCTTATGTTTATCAAAAAAGTGACCATCCTGTGTCACTTTTAAAAATCTATCTTTCATTTACTTTAAAATCCCGTAAATATCATTTGCAATTTGTGTAATCTCATCATAATTTGATTTATCTGTAAAAATAGATAAAACAAAAGGAGACCCTGCGTAAACAATCGCTACATCGTGTTTGACATCATCTGCATCGCCAATTTTATGAGCAACTGGAACTGAGATGTCTTTCGAAATACGTTGATTATCAAATTGAGTAGATAACAAACTTTCTAGCACATAGCCATTTTGAATATATAAGGCTTCCATCATTTTCCCTGCGATCTCAGCTGAAGTTTCACGTGTAACCATACTCCACTCACTACCTGTTTTAGCAGTTATTACTTGATAAAAATTGGAATCGAATTTATTAGCTACATAATAAGAAAGTAAATTACTAGCTACATTATCTGACTCTTTAGCAGTCTTGTTGATCAATTCTTCCACTGAATAATCTTTGTTGTCAGGAGTTTTTGACAGTGAACCACTTCCTCCAGCAACATAAGCTCCTGGGAAGGACATAGATTCGGCTGTATATTTCACTTTAGTAGTCAAATCAATATACCCAGCATTCAGTTGCTCTTGAATGTAATAAAGAATTGGTAGTTTAGCAATACTTGCAGAATAAAATAATTTATCTTGATTTACACCTGCTGTTTGATCCGTTGACAATTGTTTGACATATATACCGATATTATCTTTAGAATATTTACTAGTCAGCAATTCTTGGACGGCTTCCATTCTATTATCTATTTCAGATAGATTAGTTATTGCAATCCAACCTTTATCTGTAACATAAGCAAAATCTCCCAAGGGAGTTGTCACAATTTTAGAAACCATAACAGCTTGATAGGGTTGTAAATCATTTTTTATTTCTGTAGCTTCGTTAGCAATTGGTGAGGTTAATAATGTGAAACCTTTTTTTGTCCAATAAGTTTGCTCAACAGTAGTTTCTGTAACAATTACATCATCAAATAGTAGATGCCTACTTGCAAGAATGTAACCCTTGTCATCTATTTGGAAAACCAATTCTTTTTTGCTATTGACTAGAACATCCGTAATAGAAAAATGTTGGTTCGGCTGTAATTGTCCACCTGCTATAGTCAGTTCTTCATCCGAATAAAGATTCTCAGTTTGAAAAACATTTGGGTTTTGAGGGATAGTTTGAAAATACTGATCATAGATAGTATGAGTCAATTCATATTCTTCTTGCGCTGTGAGTTCAAATGGTATTTCTGTACTATCGACCACCTGCCATCCAAATAAAACTGGCAATAACCATACGAGCAGTTTTTTCTGCATACTCCCTCCTTTCTACGATTCATTTTCTTCTAACTTTAATTCTCTATTCTTTTGATTCAACTCTTCTAATTTTTCATCAGAATGCTGTAAAAATTGCTCTACAATTTTAAAAATAGATTCGGTCATTTTGGTAACCCTGGAATATTGTAGACAAATTCCCCTTCTTTAGAGTATTGATACTTAGCCCGAACATACTTTGCTGCATATTCCTCATTTTTCAATTTTGCAACCATCTCTGCTTCCTGCTTCTGTTCTTTGGTCAGTTCTTCGTAATTTTTTTCCAATTCAGCAAGTTTCTTTTCCTGCTGCTGAATATTAGTGTATGTCCCAACAAGATTGTAGGCAGGCAACATAAAAAGAAAGATAACTAGAATGAGAATTGCACCCATAAAACGATTTTTTTGTTGGCGTTCTGCCAATTGATGCTGAGTTTTTTTACGCTCCGACTGAATAAAGGCATTATTCAGTTGTAGAATTTTAGATTTCTTCATCTTTTTCTATCCTTTTTTCACTGATAATTTCATACATTTTCAGTGCGTCTTCTTTTTTAGTCGAATCTTTCATTTCAAGTACTTTTACAGTGAGTAGTTTATTACCAAATTGGATTTCAACCTGATCATTTACTTTTAAATCTGTTGAAGATTTCGCCAAAATCCCATTAACCTTTATTCGTCCTTTATCGGCAACTTCCTTCGCAACTGTTCGACGCTTGATAATGCGGGATACTTTCAAATATTTATCTAGTCTCATACTTTACCTCAGTTCACTATTTTACCATTTTTCAAGGTATTTGAGAAATTTATTCTGCCTTCCTTGCTTTAATTTCTTTTAATTTTTCGGCAAAAGAAATCAATTCCTCTAATATTTCATATTCTTTTTTCTGTTGAATATTAAACACAACAGCTAGTTTTCCTTTATTTTCCGTTATCTGAGCTTTCAAATTTGTCACAGATAAAGCTTCAAAGTAATCTTGCGTTAGGAAAATTTGACCAGCCATAGGTTCGAATGTTACTGTCACTTGATGTTGTCGTCTAAGAACTGTATGACAGAAAACTTGGTCTAAAAATGACTTCAATAGACCGATTTCAAGTAAGTAGGCTACTACATCAGGATACTCTCCAAAACGGTCAATCAATTCTTCTTGTAATTCTTGATAGTTGACACGACTGTCAATATTCTTTATACGCTTGTAAATTTCAATTTTTTGTCGCTGATCAGCAATATAGTCACTTGGTAGATAGGCGTCAATCTGTAGGTTGACCTCTGAATTGCTTTTCTGACGTTGAGCTGCCTTACCTTGTTTTTCCAAAATGGCTTGTTCCAGCAATTGTGAATACAGTTCATACCCTACAGAATCAATAAATCCTGACTGGGCAGCGCCCAAAATATTTCCAGCTCCACGGATAGACAAATCTTGCATGGCAATCTTGAAACCCGATCCTAGTTCTGTAAAGCCCTTGATTGCCTCCAATCGTTTTTCAGCTACTTCTGTCAAGGACTTGTCTGGACGGTACATGAGATAGGCATAGGCAATCCGACTGGAACGACCAACACGTCCTCTAAGTTGATAAAGAGTTGACAGTCCCATGTGATCGGCATTTTCAATAAATAAGGTATTCGCATTTGGAATATCAACACCTGTTTCAATGATTGTTGTGGTCACTAGAATATCATACTCACCTTCTACAAAGGCATAGAGAGTATTTTCTAATTGGATTTCCGACATTTGTCCATGGACGTATCCTATAGTAGCTTCTGGAACCAATTCTCTCAATTCAGACACTTTTTGTTCAATAGTGTCAACTTTATTGTAAAGGTAGTAAACCTGCCCTCCACGATCAATTTCTCGTAGAACTGCATCTCGAATTACAGATGGATTTGTTTCCATCACATATGTCTGAACAGGATACCGATTGGTCGGTGGAGTCTCAATTACTGATAAGTCCCTTATCCCTAGCATAGACATTTGTAGAGTACGAGGAATTGGGGTAGCAGTCAATGTTAAGACATCAATTTTCTTTTTCAGTTCCTTCAAGCGTTCCTTATGCTTGACACCAAACCGTTGCTCCTCGTCAATAACCAGTAAACCTAAATCAGCAAAAACAACATCTTTTGATAGAAGGCGATGGGTACCAATCAAGATGTCAACTTGACCTTTTTTCAGCTTCTCTAGTGTTTTTTCCTGCTCTTTTTTTGTTTTAAAGCGACTCATAACGTCCACATTGACAGGAAATTCAGCAAATCGTTCTTGAAAATTAGCATAATGTTGTTGGGCTAAAACAGTCGTTGGAACAAGAATAGCTACTTGCTTGCCATCATTAACAGCTTTAAAGGCGGCTCGCATGGCTACTTCTGTCTTACCAAATCCAACATCTCCTACTAACAGACGATCCATTGGAGAATCTTTTTCCATGTCTTTTTTGATTTCATCAATCGATCGAAGTTGGTCATCCGTTTCCACGTGTTTAAAGTAGTTGTCAAATTCAACTTGATTTTCATCATCAGGTGAAAAAGCAAAGCCTTTCAATTGGCTACGTTCAGCGTAAAGCTTAATCAAATCATCCGCAATATCCTCAACTTGTTTCTGAACCTTTTGCTTGGTTCGTTGGAACCGACCATCGTTTAGTTTATTGACCTTTGGAGCTTTTCCATCAGACGCTAAGTATTTGGAAAGGAGATCAATCTGCTCTACAGGAATAGAAATACGATCGGAGTTTTGATATTGAACTGTCACATAATCACGGTGAATACCTGAAATTTCAATGGTTTCTATCCCTAAATACTGACCGATCCCGTGAACATGGTGAACAACATAGTCACCAACAGCTAGCTCACTATAGTCCTTAATGCGCTCAGCATTAGAAATGTTTGTTCTACGGACCTTACGCTTAATCTTTTTATTAAAAATCTCTTTTTCAGTAATGAGAACTAACTTCTCATCCATCAAATGAAATCCAGAAGCTAACTGCCCAATGGTCACTTGTTGCTGACCTTCTACTAATTTATCCGATGGATAGCTAGGTAGCTGAATATCATACTCCTGTAAAGATTTTTGTAAAGTCTGTAAACTCGCTTCAGAACTTGCTTGAATAATGACTGTATTCTTCGATTTAGCATACCGAGTTAGTTCTTCTTTCAATAAGGGAATTTGATGGAAAAATTCCTGCATAGGATGTTGAGTAAATTGATAGAGGGCATCAAATTTTACATTTCCCAACCCCTTTTGAAAACTTGAAAAGAAGGTGGCAGGTTTATATTTTCTTAATTCCGAATAGGTAGATGCAAAATAGTTTAAACTTGACACTGATTTACCCTTTTGTAAATCATCTGTCAACAACTCTGCTGTTTCTTTTTCGAATTGAGACTGCTTGTCTGCAATTTTATGAAAATCATCTAAAAATAAGGGAGAACCCTTTGGCAAATAATCCAACAGTGTCCAAGATTGTTCATATAAAATTGATAGAAATTTTCGTAAATCAGGATGACGATACTCTGTTTGCATATCTGCCAGGACTTCCCGTAAATATGACTGCTGCTCTTCTATATGCGATTGTTCAATAGCTGTTTCAATACTACTGCAGGCCCGCTCATAATCAGTAGCTGTCAAAAGAATATCCGATGCTGGAGCAATGCTGATGCTATCCAAATTTTCTAAAGACTTTTGACTGTCAACATCAAAGATACGAATGCCATCAATCTCATCTCCAAAAAATTCCAAACGATAAGGGGCCTCAGCTTGCATATCAAAAATATCTAGGATATCCCCTCGTTGGCTAAATTCTCCTTGAGTTAAAACTCGTGAAACCTTCTTATAGCCTGTGTTGACAAGTTTCTTTACAAGATTGTCAACTTCAATTTCTTGACCAACTTCGATCTGTATCTTTGAATGTTTGAAAATTTCTGGATTTGGTAACAGAATCCTACAAGCAGCCATGCTGACAACTAGAACTCCTGACTGAGTTGGATCGGTCAGAAAATTCAGGCTATCAATTCTTGACTGCGTCCGTTCCTTAGAAGCGAAAACAAACTCTGCAATCGGACTATCATCTGTAAAGAAGTTGTAAACATTCTCACTACCTATAATGGCTGATAAATCTGTAGCCAACCTCTCTGCTTCATTCTGACTAGCCGTTACAATCATTATTTTCTCAGCCAAACTATCATAGGCAGTCGCCATGACCAATGACTTACTGGTTCCAGACAATCCTAATAGTAACTGACGTGTTGATTTGTTCAAACCAGACTGCCATTGATTGATATGCTTGTTCTTGTGAAGTATATCTAGTATATTCATTATCCGTTAAACTTTCTCATAATGGTATCAAAATCATCTTCTTCCAAATAGAAGTTGACAGCCTTGTCAAGTTTCTCTAAAGCCAGATCAATTTCGATACGGTCTTCTGTGTCAAATCCTGATAATACGTGGTTGACAACACTCATTTTTCCTTTTGGTCGTCCAATACCAATCTTGATACGGTCAAATTCTTGTGTGCCAATATGCTTAACAATGGATTTAATCCCATTGTGGCCACCAGCTGAACCCTTTTGACGAAAACGAATTTTCCCAACAGCCATGTCCAAGTCATCGTAAGCCACCAAAATATCTGTCTCATCTAAACCATAATAGGTCATCAAGGCATGGACAGCCTTGCCTGATTCGTTCATGAAGGTCGTTGGCTTTACTAGATAGATTTTTTCACCGTCAATAAAGGTTGTGGCAATATCTGCTTGGAAAATCTTGTCATGACTAAAAGTCACATTTTCACGCTTGGCAATCTTATCCAACAACATAAAGCCAACATTGTGCTTGGTTTCAAAATAGCGGTCCCCAGGATTTCCTAGGCCGATGATCAATCGTGTCATTTTTTTCTCCTTACATGCCAAAAGGCTGGAAAATACATTCCAACCTGATTATCTATTATACGTTAAAGCGGAACTCCATGATGTCCCCGTCTTGAACGACATATTCTTTTCCTTCTTCACGGAGGCGTCCTGCTTCCTTAACAGCTTTCTCAGAGCCATACTGAATCAAATCATCATAGGACATGGTTACGGCACGGATAAAGCCTTTTTCGAAGTCTGAGTGGATGATGCCAGCACATTGAGGAGCTTTCATACCACGCTTGAAGGTCCAAGCACGAACTTCTTTCTCTCCTGCTGTAAAGTAGGTGCCAAGTCCAAGCAAGTGGTAGGCTGCACGTGTTAATTTGTCCACGCCAGATTCTGTCAAGCCGAGGGCTTCCAAAAACTCACCCTTATCTTCATCGTCAAGTTCTGAAATTTCCTCTTCAGCACGCGCAGAAATCACCACCACTTCTGCATTTTCTGTTGCTGCAAAGTCACGGATTTGCTGAACGTAACTGATAGACTCAGAATCTGCTACCTTGTCTTCATCGACGTTGGCAACATAGAGGACTGGTTTAGTGGTCAAGAGGAAGAGTTGCTTAACGATTTTTTGTTCTTCATCTGTGAAGTCAACTGTACGAGCAGATTTTCCATCTTCTAAGACAGGTTTGATTTTTTCAAGGACTGCAAATTCTGCGACAGAGTCCTTGTCTTTTTGTGTACGAGCCATTTTTTCTACACGCGCATAACGTTTGTTGATGCTCTCTAGGTCCGCCAAAATCAATTCTAGGTTAATAGTATCAATATCTGCGATTGGGTCCACAAAGGCGTCTTCACGACCTTGTTCACGCATGACATTTTCATCATCAAAAGCACGAACTACGTGGACAATCGCATCAACTTCGCGGATATTAGCCAAGAATTTATTTCCAAGCCCTTCACCTTTAGAAGCACCTTTTACGATACCAGCAATATCGGTAAATTCAAAAGTGGTTGGAACTGTCTTTTTAGGAGTGATGAGTTCTGTCAACTTCTGCAAACGCTCATCTGGCACTTCCACCATACCAACATTTGGATCAATAGTTGCGAAAGGGTAGTTGGCAGCCTCAGCTCCTGCCTTGGTAATTGCATTAAATAGGGTTGATTTACCAACGTTTGGCAAACCGACGATTCCTGCTGTTAAAGCCATGTTTTTTTACTCTCCAATTAAAAATTCAATCATGACTATTATAGCAGAAAAGTAGAGAAAAAGCTTGCTGTTTGGCAAGCTTCGTTAAAAATAATGCTGAATAAATAATCCACCTAAAAGCATAACTGCAAGAAAAATGAGAACGACAACATCCCCTCTTGTAAGAGGTCGTTTGGATTCTTCGTTCAAGTATTCCCAAACATTCATTTTTCCTCGTTGTTCCACCACAATTTCCTTCTCAGGCTCTTTTCCTAAAACCAAATAATCCAGACTGACACCAAAAATTTCTGCCAGCTGGACCAGTTTGTCGATATCCGGCGTTGCTTCACCATTTTCCCACTTGGAAACAGCCTGACGGGAAATATAGAGTTTCTCTGCCAACTCATCTTGGGATAGGTTATTGGCTGTTCTTAAAACTCGAATTTGCTGTGCTAACTGATTCATGATCATTTCCTCCTCTTTTTTATAAGTCTATTATAGTTTAGAAGGGAACAGTTGACTAGCACTTTTTAGGAAATATTCGCAACCAGCAGTTGCAAACTGTCAACTAGGCTTCACTCGGCAGCACTTGTTGCATTTTTCGTTCAAAATCATGCCGGCTCATCATAACCACATGGTCACAGTTGGTACAACGGATTTTGATATCCGCTCCTAGACGGATGACTTCCCATTTATTGGCCTTCTTGCCGGTCGATTTGATGACACAGGCATGAGGCTTTTTCATTTCGACAAAGGATCCTAATTGATACATACTTCCTCCTTAAAGATACATACTTCTTTCCTGATAGGTTAACGTTACCTCATTTGCAGTGCATATCTCTCCATCTATTTGCAATAATAATTTTTCTATTGATTTTAAAACTACATCTACCCCTGTTAAATGCTGAATTGTATGAGAAGATTCATGCCTCTTCGTTAATAAGGCTAACAATGATTGTAGACGTTGGTAGAAATTTCCATTTTTGAAGTAAACAATATCTACTTCCTTCTTTTTAGCACTTGCTGTTGGCCATATCATGATTCCTCCACCAAAATAAAGACTATTTGCTACAGAAATAAAAAAGAGATTATCTAACTGATAAGATTTTTCATCAAGAGTTAATTCTAAGTTTATAGCTTGTTTTGAAAATAATGTTTTAATACCAAAGAATAGATAAGTTAACCTCCCAAGTTTTACCTTGTTCAGAATTTTTTTCAAAATTGAATTCGTTGAACCATTGACAACTTGAGCTGCAAAGCCAAAATCCACACTATTTACAACCGTTCCGTATGAACTGTTTAAAACATATATCCGACTTGTTTTTCCCTCTAAAATGGCATCTACACTTCTATAGAGCGATGTTATATTCATTGCTTTTGCAAAATCATTTCCAGATCCTGTTGGATAATAAGCAAACGGTAGACTAGCTGGCCAAAAACGCAAAGCTTTAGATAGTGTGCCGTCTCCGCCTAAAATCATTAATTGGTCCTCACTACTGACAAACTCCTTTAAAATAGCCTCGATTTGACTTTTTTCATCCTCAGGCCCAACTGTCATAAAAATGTTAACTGCAAGCTGTGGATAACTTTCTTTTATTTTGAATATGATGTGTTCAGCAGTATGGCTACCAGCATTAGGATTAGCTAATATATATAACGTCATTTATTCCCCATCACTAAATATATAAAAATAAGCTAGATGCTATTTTTTAGTATAACATAAAAACGGCTAGTTTAGCCGTTCTTAATATTATTTAGTTGGTACGAACTGGTGTAACCAATTGAATAAAATCTTCCCCTTCATTATTGGGAATCAATGTAAATGGACGGACAGAAGAGATAAAGCTAATTTTCACTTGTTCACTAGTTGTGGCTTTCAATGCTTCTATCAAGTAAGTTGGGTTAAAGCTGATTACTAAGTCTTCACCTGATACTTCTACAGTATCTAATTCCTCATTCACACGTCCAACTTCTGGAGAATTTACATGAGCCGATACAACATTATTAGCAATTTCTAGTTTTACTGTACCATTTTGGGTTGCATTTGAAAGAAGACGAGCACGCTCCATCGAGTGACGAAGATTTGCAGTATCAAAAATTGCAGTTGTTTTAAACTCAGTTGGAATTAAGCGGTCGGTATCCGGGTAGGTACCTTCTAATAAGCGTGTATAGAAGCTAATATGCTCACTTCTAAAAAGGATTTGATTATTTGAAAAGAAAACTTCTACTGTTTCAATATCATCTGTAAAAACTGCAGTAAATTCACGGAGAGAACGACTTGGAATGACAACATTAAAATCATCACCAGATGTATCAAGGACCAATTTCCGTTGGCTCATACGGTGTGAATCTGTTGCAACAGTTTTTAGATTTTTATTTTCTGTTAAAACAAAATGAACACCCGTAAGAATAGGACGACTTTCTTGTGTAGACGCTGCAAATGCTGTTTCATTAATTGTTTGTTTTAATACTTTGGTTTCTAACACCAATGGTTTTGAAGTTGGAACTTCCTGTAAACGAGGATACTGTTCTGCTTCTTTTCCCTTTAATGTGATTTCAGACTTACCACTTGTCAAAACGATTTGCTTTTGTTCAATTTCATTGAAGTCAAGGACCAAATCCGGCATGCTGGATACGACATTAATAAAGAAACCAGCTTCTAAGAGAATGGAGCCTGGAGAACTGATCAAAAGTCCTGCATTTTCATCTTGAATAGAAATAAAATGTTCAATCGAGATTTGTCCATTTGAACCAGTTAAAGTGATTCCTTCACTAGTTACTGTAATTTTTACTGTTGAAAGAATTGGAATAGCATTTTTTGTACTGATTGCTCGTTTAGTAATACTAAGTGCTTGTAGAAATATATTTTTATTAATAGAAAATTGAATCATGGATTCTCCTTTATTTATTATCTATAAGGTTAATAGTAATAGTAGTCTCTGTGTATTCTGTGGAAAAGTGATGAAAGACCAATAAAATTGCGGAAATTAACTTGTTCACAACTTGTGGAAAAATCAGAAGTTTTTTTAAAAGTTATACACAGGTTAACGAAGTTTATTTTTTATACTGGTAATCTCTATTTCTAAATTCTCATCATCCAAGAGGAGAGTTTTTATTTTATTGTATGCATGCATAACGGTTGTATGGTCTCGATTACCAAATTCTTTCCCAATTTTAGGAAGGGAATTGTCTGTCATTTCACGTGCTAAAAACATAGCAACTTGTCGCGCGTGAACGATATGTTGAACACGCTTAGAACCTTTTAATTCTTTCAAGCTGATACCGTAGAAATTTCCCACTTCGGTTTGGATTTTCTCAATAGGAATAACCATGTTTTGTGGATTTGTTTGTTTTCTTGATCGAATAGCCTCAGCAGCAACCTCGACACTTATCTCAGACAGTTGACGCATAGTGGCTATCAAATGGATATCTTTTAAGGCACCTTCAAGGTCACGTACGTTCGAATCAAATTGCCCAGCTAGATAGGATAGCGTCTCATTTGTAAAGTTATAAGGCAGGTTCTCGCACTTGTTACGTAAAATTGCGATACGTGTTTCAAAATCAGGTGGAGTGATTTCACTGGTTAACCCCCATTTGAAACGTGTTACTAGTCTTTCTTCCAAATTGTCTAAGTGATCAGGATTACGGTCGCTTGTGAGTACAATCTGCTTATTTTTTTCATGAAGCGCATTAAAAGTATGGAAAAATTCTTCCTGTGTTGTTGCTTTATTACGGAGAGACTGAATGTCATCAATTAGAAGTAGGTCCAGATTGCGATAGGTTTTTTTGAAACTTTCCATATCATTGAGACGGAGGTGTTCTAAAAATTCATTGATGAATGTTTCCGATGAGACATATTTTATCCTTGCCTGGGGATTATCAGCTAGAACCTTATTTCCAATCGCATTTAAAATATGAGTTTTTCCAAGACCAGGACCACCAAAAATGAATAAGGGATTGTAGAGCTCACCTAGGTTATCAGATACAGCTAAAGCTGCAGCCTTTGCCCAGTGATTATTGTCTCCTTGTACAAAATTAGCAAAGGTGTACTGGGATTTTATATCAGAATGAACCGGTTTAAAAGTTTCTTGAGGAGTAGCCGGCTCAGGTGTCTGTACCTGGTGAACCACTGAACTTCTTGCGTTTGTAATGCTCTTAATCTCCTGTTCATCCTCTGTAAATTGATATTGGATGGCAAGAGGCTCTCCGTAGATTTCAAAACTAGCGGCAATCATTAACTCTTCGAAGTTTTTTTCCCAGAAATCTTTTTTAAATGGACGATTTAAGAAAATATTGGCAACTTGCTGGTTGATTCCGAGTAATTTTGCATCAGCGACATAAAAATCATAAATAGATGGCTTAAAATTTACTTTTGCTAATTCAATAAATCGTTGCCAAAAAAGTTGTTCTTGGTTCATATTTTCCCCCTTTCACATTATATTCGTTAGAATAGTGTACCATAAAAAATAAAAGTTTTCCACAGATAATTTTAAAAATCCACACTGTTAAGAAAAGTTTTCCACAAGATGTGAATAAAAGTCAGAACCTTTGCTGGTCCTGACTTTTTGTAATGATTTTAGTGTGGAAAAGAGTGTTTATAAAAATAAATTGTAAACAAGTCTATTTAAAATTGTTGATAATTCTTTCGAATTCATCGAGGTCATTAAAGCTAATTCGAATTTCTCCGCTCCCGTTTTTCTTCTTGAGAATTTTTGTAGTTGTTCCAAGAGTTTTACTGAGTGAATCTTCCTGTTCTTTTAAAAATTGGTCGCGTTGTTTAAGCTTAGTGTGTTTTTTCTTATTTGCAGCTATTAATTTTTCAAGCGTACGCACACTTAAATCTTTTGATAAAATGAGTTGAACCCATTCGGCTTGCTTTTCTTCTGAAAATGATACCAATTGTCGCGCGTGCCCTTGTGAAATTTTTCCTTCTTCTACAGCTTGTTTAGTCTGAGATGATAGATTTAGTAGGCGCAATAAATTACTGATATATGGTCTTGATTTTCCCATGATTTGAGCAACTTCATCATGTGTTAACCCTCTACTAATCAATTTTTGATAAGAGGCTGCTTCTTCTATCGGATTTAAGTTAGAACGCTGCAGATTCTCTATGATAGCCTGATAGAGTAAATCATCATCAGTCAGTTCTTTTACCACTGCTGGTATTGTAGTCAGTCCAGCTAATTGACTGGCTCGCAACCTTCTTTCTCCTGCTAATAATTCGTATCCGATAATAGAAGATTTTCTTACAATAATCGGTTGAATTAAGCCATTTTCCTTAATGGATTGAGCGAGCTCAAGTAGCTCCTTTTCATCAAAATGAATTCTTGGCTGATAGGGATTGGGATGGATTTCTGAAATATTTAGTGTACGTAATTCTTCCATATATCCTTATTCTAGCAAAAAAAACGAGACTTTACAATTGTGTAAAGCCTCATTTGTCAATTATTCACTAAGTTCTTCTGTAGAATGTGTCAACTTAATGTCAACAGTTTGTTTCTGATTATTGCGGTAATAAGTTACAGTGATTGTGTCTCCAATTTGATGTTTGTAGAGAGCGCTTTGGAGATCACTCTTATTTTGAATAGTTTCTCCGTCAATCTCAGTAATGACATCAAAAGTTTCTAATTTTCCATCTGCAGGTAGCCCACTTTGTGTAGAGACAATTACTACACCGGATGTTAATTCCGTATTTGATAATCCAGCTTTTTCCAATTGACTAGTTGACAAGGTCGTCAAGTTAACCATATGAACTCCAAGAGCAGGTCGGCTAACTTTTCCATCTTTTTCAAGTTGATTGATAATAGCTACTGCATCATTTGCAGGAATAGCAAATCCCATCCCTTCCACAGCCACACCTGAGCTACTTACAGAACTTGAGGTGATTTTGCTAGAGGTGATACCAATAACTTGTCCTTGGATATTAATCAATGGTCCTCCAGAGTTTCCTGGGTTGATAGCTGTATCGGTTTGAATAGCATTGGTTGAGATTGTTTGTCCGTCTTCTGATTGTGAAGTAACTGTCCGACTTAGGCTGGAAATAATACCTTGAGTAACTGTATTGGCGTAGACACTACCTAGAGGACTACCAATTGCGATAGCAGTTTCTCCAACTTTAATTGTATCGGAATCAGCAAATTCAGCAACAGTAGTGACTTTATCTGCTGATATTTTTATAACAGCTATATCAGAATAGGTATCGGAACCAACGAGTTCACCGCTGATTTTTTCTCCAGATGCTAAAAGAATATCAATCTTTTCTGCGTTATTAATAACATGCGTATTTGTCACAATATAGGCATATTGACCATCTTTTTTATAGATAACCCCAGACCCCTCTCCAGCAACAGCTAGTTCGTCAGATGATTCAATATTTCCAAAGATAGCACCAAGACCATTGTTGGCTGACTTTTGGTAATTAATAACAGACACAACAGCATTTTGTACTTTCTCTACAGCTTTTGTGGTGGAAGTTTCATTATTATATTGAACATTGCTGACACTAGTGATAGCAGAATTTGCTTGTTGAACCTGTGGTTGGAAGAAAGAGGCTGATAAGGCCCCGATAAGCCCCCCAAAAAATCCAATTACAAATAGAATCGCAAATTTCAAATATTTTTTCATATAAGGAATCCTTTCCATTTCTTTAATTTTCCTTAAGATTACTCTTGCTTTCTTAATTATAGCTTAAAGTTTTCAAAAATCAATCCACAACCTGTGGATAACTCTGTGAATTATGTGAAAAACTGTAGCCATATCATGATTTTCTAAAAATATTTTCTGTCGTATGCTTGTGGATATGTTACAATTATTTTATGAAAATAAAATTGATTACCGTTGGAAAATTGAAAGAAAAGTACCTCAAAGAAGGTATTGCAGAATATAGTAAACGATTGGGACGATTTACTAAGTTGGATATGATTGAGCTTCCTGATGAAAAAACACCAGATAAAGCCAGTCAGGCAGAGAATGAACAAATATTAAAAAAAGAAGCCGATAGAATTATGTCTAAAATTGGAGAGCGAGATTTTGTCATTGCCTTAGCGATAGAAGGGAAACAATTTCCATCGGAAGAATTTAGTCAAAAGTTATCTGATATTGCAGTAAATGGGTATTCAGATATAACTTTTATCATCGGTGGTAGTTTGGGTCTCGATTCTTGTATTAAAAAAAGAGCTAATTTGTTGATGAGTTTTGGACAGTTGACACTTCCCCATCAACTAATGAAATTAGTTCTCATCGAGCAGATTTATCGTGCATTTATGATTCAGCAGGGAAGCCCATATCATAAGTAGTTTCACGTGAAACAAGGAGTGAAAATGAATCAAAAAGATTATCGTGTTTTTGAGGGATTGAGAATTGCTTGTTCATTAACGTTTATCAGTGGTTATTTAAATGCCTTTACTTTTGTGACTCAGGGTGGTCGCTTTGCTGGTGTACAATCTGGAAATGTTATTTCCCTAGCTTATTTTTTAGCTAAAGGTGACTTTGCGCAGGTAGTTAATTTTTCCATTCCCATTTTATTTTTTGTATTCGGACAATTTTTTACCTACTTAGCAAGAAGGTATTTTGAAAAACAAACATGGTCTTGGCACTTTGGTAGTAGTGTAATGATGTTAGTTCTTATTTTACTAACTATCATTCTCTCACCTATTATGCCTGCGTCTTTTACAATTGCTAGTCTAGCCTTCGTAGCCTCTATTCAAGTAGAAACATTTAGAAGGTTACGAGGTGCTCCGTATGCCAATGTGATGATGACAGGGAATGTCAAAAATGCTGCTTACCTCTGGTTTAAAGGAGTTATTGAAAAAGATTCAGAACTTAGAAAAACAGGTAGAAACATCTTATTGACCATTATAGGGTTTATGCTAGGTGTCATTATATCTACTCACCTATCCTTCCAATTTGAAGAATATGCCCTTATTGGTCTGATTTTGCCAGTTTTATATATTAATTATGAATTATGGCAAGAAAAAAGACCTACTCGAGGTAGGTCTAAATGATTCCAGCAGGATTCGAACCTGCGACCGTTCGCTTAGAAGGCGAATGCTCTATCCAGCTGAGCTATGGAACCTTAACCATTTTATTTTACATTAAACAAAGCACTCTGTCAATACAATAAAAAATCAAAAAAATGTATTGACAAACAAAGTCACATGTATTATACTAGTTATTGTTCTAAAAATGGTCCGTTGGTCAAGGGGTTAAGACACCGCCTTTTCACGGCGGTAACACGGGTTCGAATCCCGTACGGACTATTTCTTCCGCCATAGCTCAGTTGGTAGAGCGCATGACTGTTAATCATGATGTCACAGGTTCGAGCCCTGTTGGCGGAGTATATAAACACTAGGAAACCTTGAGAAATCAAGGTTTTTTCTTGTTTTGGTCAAAAGTTGGTCAATGAATTTAGAACTATATCAGCTTTTACTGCATATTGGATAAGAATGAAAAAATTGTGAAAAAGCGACATGAATAATCATACAATAGGAAAATTTGGTCAAAAAATGGTCAAGTGTTTGCTGACATGATTTTTCTAATTTTTTCAGTTTCTTCTTCCTCTTTTTCCTTAATAAGATGAGAGTAAGTTTCTATAATTTGCTTTGTATCTTTGTGACCTACGATTTTCGAAAGTGTCCAAATATCAATTCCTTCAGCCAGTAAAATACTGATATAGGTATGACGAATACCAGTAGCTGTTAGGACTTTTGGAGTTATATTTAATTGATGAAGCAGTTCACTGAGACAAGTATTGACAGTTTTATTTGAAGGTACACCATAAATTGGATTAACAAATAGAAGATTATTTGGATTATCGAAATCAATTGTATCTTGCTCTTTTAGCAATTTATCGAGTACTTCTATTACAGTATCATCAATAGGAATATTTCGTACAGATGTTTTTGTTTTAGGGTCTGTAAACTCATTTTTCGCTGAATCGTATCGCCTATAAGTTACAATCTCTTTGCTTTTCCAAAGTATGCAATCCCAAGTTAAGCCTAACACCTCTCCAAATCTCATACCAGTCTTTAACTGTATGTAAAGAAGATAGTAAACTAAGTTGTCAGTATAGTTTACATTATTGTAAAGATAATTAACTAATTTTTTATAATCTGCTTTACTATGAATATACTTATCTTCTTTTGATTTTGCTGGTTCTAATCCAGTTATCTTTACACCTATTGTAAAGTCATGGAAATCAAGTCGGTCTTGCTTAGCAAATTCTAGAACTTTCTTAACTTCAGAATTTAAACGAGCAACATTATCACGACCATTAGTTTTGGCAAATTGATTGATAAAGAGTTGATAGCGACTAGCCTTTATATTTACTAAAGGCATATTTCCGAAAAACTCTTCAATTAGTTTGCCACGTTTTATGTGTTTGTTGAGTGTCGCCTGTTTTTTATTTAAAGGCACGATATGTAGCTCATACCACTTTTTCCAAAGTTCATGTAAACTAATTTGTCTATCAATGTTAGCCCCTTTTAGAAGTCTAAGTTCAATCTCAATTGCTTCAAGTTCAGCTTCTTTTTTAGTTCTAAATCCAGAATTTGAAGCTATTACTTTTCCTTTATCATCAAAGATTCTATAGTCCCATAATTTTTTCTTACCTCTTTGTCTATAGGATGCCATATAGTTACCTCACTTTCATAAAAAGCAGATAACCAAGGATTGTCTTGGTTATCATAGCATAATTATTTGAAAATTTCTAGAAAATTCTGTTCGAAAAATTCACGTGTTTTAGTAGCTAAAAAGAAATATCGACCTCCTCGATTCTGAGGATATTTTACAAATCCGTTTGGGTTTTGTTCAATATCAATTTGTTTGCGAATAATCGGCTTATATAGGACATTTTCAAGTAGCCATGGACGAGATACAGAGAGCATTTCTAGGACATCGTTTAGTGTCATATAGTGACCTGCTACAGCACTTTTCTTCAGTCTTTCATATTCATCTTTATCTACAATAATCTTCGAATCAGGAAGCTTAATAGTGATATTTGCTAAGTCAATAGTAAATTTATTTATTTCCATGACTTTATCTCCTTTCTAAATTATGAGATAATAGACTAGGGATAAGCCTAGTCTTATCTCAGTTAATCGGCAACATCATTCTTATTGTTCTTGGCGGAATTTTTAGGGTTGATGTTGTTTTTTTGATAAAAAATTTGAAAAGCATCTTCAAGTAAATCTTTAAAATTAAGATTAGAGAGTTTGTCACCAAACTTAGATAACCATATTCCTACATCTGTGTTTGGGGTGTAGTTGGCCTCATACTCTTGAATTAGTCTGATGATGAAGTGGTTACGTGCTTCTGTTCCCCATATTGTTTCTATTTTCCATAGAAGTGGATAGAAGCCACTACCTTTCATTAAATATAATATTGTTGCCATCAGGTCATTATTCCTTGAAGATAATGATTCTAGTGCTGGAAAGTCTCCCATATTTTTCATCAAATCACTTGTTACATCAAGAGCTTCTCCATTAGTTGATTCGTAGAAGCAATACTTATCAAGTATTTTATTGACAATTAGCTTGCTCAAGTCTTCAGAGCTTTCTAATGTTAGTAGCAGAGCTAGGATTTGATTACTATAAGTTCCTTTATAGGAAGCCTCCATACGAATCCAAGAATCACAGAATTTTGTGAGGTGCATATACCGTCCTTGATTATCTAATTGCTCCTGGTACTTATTATAGATACGAAGTAAAGCGTTAATATTCTTTTTCTTGCTACCAATATAAACAGTTTGAGCATATCCATTTACCTCTTGAGCACTAATTTTTGATATATTTTTACGTCCCTTGTTATTGGTAATGATGTATTGCTTTGTTTTCAAACCTTGGTAGAGGTCATTGACAGTTAACTTATAGTTAAAATAGTCAACGGCAAAGTCAATACGTGAAAGACGTAATTCATAGTAATCCTCGTCCAGTAATTGCGCCATGTTGTGGACGTCAATTGATTTACTGTTTAAGTCTTGATAACTAGATTTATATTGCGACAATGCAGATGCACTGAACTTTAATATAATACCCATTGTAAAGTTAGTCTGATGCCAAGCAATTGCAAAATAGTAAGGCAAGTCTTGAAAGGTGAATCCATCTGTATAGCCTGCTGGAGGTGTTTTTAATGGAATATAATTTCCAAAAAGAATAGGCAGAGATAGTTTATTAGCTATTATCTCAGATAGCGTTGAAGCAATTTGATGCCAATTATCTGGATAATCACCGACTGTATCTTCTGTGAGTTTGATAACAAATGTTATTTCGTCAACGCTTGTCATAATAACTGTTTTTCGTTCATTGTTATTATTAAGAATTACTTCAATTTCGTGTGTCATAAATTATCCTCTCTCCGCCCAAGTACGAAAAGTTAACTAGGCGGTAGATTTTGTTTTAGTTAACTACATGGTAAAAGTGGACTATATCTAGTGATAAGGGGTAATTACTATGGGACGGGGGTCTTTACAGAATCCCCGTTAAGAGGCTGTAAGCCAATCCTTCGCCTCCAGGGCTACGGGGCAACAACCTCATCATTTTGAAAGTAACAGTCTGACCGTTGAACAGCTTCCAGAATCAAATTTTCTAGCGGTTGCATGTTATAACTAGGTACTATGATGTGACGGCTCTCTTTTCCATCGATTTTCATATATCCTACCCCTCGGGAATTATTTCTTATGATGTTCTCTTTTTCATCGGAGAAAAGCATAGAGATGGTTTCCTTCGACAGTTTACCCAATGCAATCACTGTACCTATGGAATCACGTGATAAGCCAAGTGTTGACTTATGAGCGTCCTGCTGGGAAACGACTACAAATATAGAAAATGACCGTGATAATTGAATAAGACGTGTAAAGTCTTTTATAGCTTGGTCACGCTCCTTCTTATCAAGGCTATTTTGCCATGCAGTAAATTCATCAAAGCAGACTACTACAAATTCTCTGGATTTATCAAGCCCTTTTTGACGATTTTCAAGAATTGATAATGCTAAAGTAAGGAGTTCTGCGACATCATTAAAACGCTTAAATCCTTTACAACCATCTAAAAAAGAAAAGTCAGAATCAGCCTTATAGTCGCCAATCAGAAACGTGGCTCTGGGGTAGGTGTGTGCAAAACGTGCTAGAAAAAGTTTTACCGCATACGTCTTACCAGACCCCGAGGAGCCAACAAAGAGAGCGTGTGGCACACGCCCAACTGGTATATCCCAGAAAAAATGGTTCCCATAATCAGCTAGATTTTTATCCAGAAAGCATTTCATCTGTTTATACTCCTAATAAGTACTATAGGAAAACTGAATCTCCAAATTGAGATAGTACTGATTGTTATACCTCAACAACTCTCCAAATTGAGGTGTAACATATAACGACTTCCCTTTGTCTGACCAGTTTGTATAAGTTGTAGATTCAGCTAGATATTTGCTAAATTGTGTCAAAAAGACTTGTTGGATATAGCTCTCTTCTTCATCAACAGGCTTTCTAGATAGCATAATAGGAAAGCTAACAAGGTGAGAACGATAATCACTGCTAGTTTGTAAATATCGAATATAGCGACTATCAAAAAGAAGTTTTTGCCCTGAAACAGTTGCAGTTTTTTCAATTACTTGTTCAATATCTGCTATGATTGTTGGAAGGTTTAATTGAAGCATTTGAGCCTGTTTCTGTTTTTCTTTAATCTCGCTAATTCTAAGAGCAAAATAAAGAAATCCAGCAAATAGGATAATTAACAAAGACACAATTGTCATAAAAATTCCTTTCTATCGGATAAGGGGAGATACTCCCCGCTATCCATTAAATAATTTCAATAAAAGCAGACTTAGCTTTGACCGAAAGTGCAGCGCGATTCCCACTTATATAAGCATTAATAGAAACATTTTCGAGAATGATTTCTACCTTCTCATCAAACAAAGAAGCAAAGTCAGAGACATTAACCGTATCCGCTTTGATATTTGTTTGATTGAATCGACCTTCTGGAGTTCGCACACCGACACTAAATTGGGTTTGACCAGTTTCTTGTCCAGTCTCGTAATTTTTTATTCTATTTGCTCCAAGAAGAATTCCTTGAAGTGTTGTTTGTTTAGTTTCCATAAGAAAACCTATCTTTCCAACCATTTTATTAAATGCACCAATAAATTCATGGATTTTCAAATTTATTGAAGATATGTAATTTTGTGTAATAGCTATCTCACACTACGAGAATAGCACATAAACAATTCAGTATCTACCTAACGTCTAAGTACTGATGTAATAGGCTTTTTTTGCCTTCACTAACGTAATAAAAAGCACTTGAATTTGTTTGTCGGTTATGCTAAGCTAATGAAAAAAATATGTGAGGAGCTATTTATGTCTATAGATACGGTTGAACAACAAGAAAAATTATTACTGGCTTGTATAACTCTGAACTTTGTTGAAGATTTAGAGGAATTCAAGGAATTTCAAGAACTTTCAGCTGAAGAAAAAGGATACAAAGCAATATTAGAATACGTCGATGATATGATTGATTCTGAAGTAGGTGTTAAAACACTAGAAAAAATCTTCCAAGGAAACCCTTCTACGTCCAAAACAGCTATTAGTGATAGAGCTTATAATGCTATCTTTGAAAATGAAATATTTAGTGAATTAAGTGAAAAAATATACGAAGGCATTCAAAACAATGATAAAGTAATTATGGACAAGGTTACGGACATTATTGAGCATCGAATTGAAAACAAAGAATTCCCTAAGATATTGGAGAAGATGAAGAAATCAAGTAATCGTCATTATGCTCTACCTATGTTATTACAAAATGAGCAACTATTAACGAATGTGCTTGATTATCTCCCTTTAATTGAAAAGATTTTTGAATCAGAGGAGAATGTTACAGTATTTTGCCAACTAGCTGAACGATTAGAAATGTTTAAGATAGTTGAGGAGTTTGAGGACTGGGAGAATGTTGAACAGTTTATCAAATCTGTTCAAACACGAAACGGATTTGATAATTACATAGATTAGAGCATGCAAAAAGCCAAGTCATTTTTCGACTTGGCTTATTTTTCAACTTCTTCTATTAAATTTATCATAAGTTTTAAGAGTCGCTCTTGTTTATCTTTAGGGAGCTCAGCAAGCAGGGACAGTAATTGATTGGTCAGAGGGTTGTTTTCTTTTAGCGAGATATCAAAAAATGTTTCTACATCTGTATCAAGAGCAGACATGATTTTTTCAAGTGTTTGGATTTTTATGTTTGGTTCTAAGTTTTCGAGTTTATAGGCGTATTTTAAAGGGAGGTCGGCATACTCCTCTAGTTGTTGCTGGGTCATGTTTTTTTGGATTCTGAGAATACGAATCCGTTTACCGATATATGCCCTTAAATTTGTTGTTTTCATGTTGATACCTCTTTTAGAACCTATACTACTGTATTTAATATCTTTAAAGAACTACTCCAAAAGCGAATATTTTTGTAAAATAGCTTTTAAATGCTATAAAACATGGTATAATATCTTTAAAAAGCTATTTAGGAGTTTATATATTATGCTTAAATCTAACATTCATGGTCACGGAACCATTAAGAAATTGCGTACTGGTGCGGTTGTATCTGTATTGACTACTTCAATGCTAGTAGGCGGGGTAGTGAGTGCTGAGGAGGTTGTTACTGGTACTGATTCTACTTCGGTTGAGGTGATTGCTGAGTCTGGTGCAAGTGAAGGAGTTGTTGAAACTAAGGTAACTGATGCTCAGGTGTCTGAAGCCAAGGCTGAAGCAGACCAAGCTAACCAAGCGGTTACAGAGCAAGAAGTAGTTGTAGGTGGTTTAGAAGAAACTATTGCTACGGGTGATTCTACGGTTTCTGATTTGAATACTCAAATTGTAGAAGCTAATAAGGTCACACCAGAGGTAGTAGCAGATGCTAAAACTGATGCCGATGCCAAGTCTGAAGCGTTGGCTACAGCTAATGAAACTGTAGAGACTGCTAAAAATTCTGCAAATGCAACAGCAGAGGCGGTAACTATTCAAGAGGGTGTCGTATCTGATGCTGATGCTAATGCTCAAAAAACTGCAAGTGCGGTTGCCGATGCCGAGAAGAAAGTAGCAGACCTTTCAGGTACTACAGATACAACTCAACTTCAGAAAGATGTAGATACTCTTACTGAAGCTGTTACTAAAGACACTACTGACTTAGCAGAAGCTAAACAGGCTCTTGAGTCTGCACAGTTGGCTGAAACCAACAAGGCACAAGCTATCGCAACACAAGAAGGGGTAGTAGCGTCTAAGGAAGCTGATGTTGACTCAACTGCAAGTGCTTTGGCAAATGCAACTAAAGCTAAATCAGACGCTGATAAAGAAGTATCTACTACTAAATCAGCTCTTGATACTGCTAAGGAGGGTACTACTGTAACTGAAACTGTTCAGGTTGGTACTGAGACTAAGACTACTGGCGGTACGTCTACATTAAATACTGGTGTTGCTCAATCAGGTCGCTTCTCGGGTGTAAATGGTGTTGTAACCAACTCAGATTATCTGAAGGCTATTCAAAACTATGCTAATGGTACAGGAACAATTGCCGATATTGAGTCTGCTCTAGCTAAAGGAATTTCTTATCAGAGCGGAGGCTCTACTGTTTCTGTTAAAGTGAACGTTCGTGACTTGCTGGCATCACCAACTGTTGCCGAGTTCCAATCTTGGACTGAGAACCTTCGTTACTCTTTCTCAGATACAGATAACTCTACTCTTGTAAAGGTTCATGACCTTACAGAAGAGCAACGCACAGACTTAAGCCTTTTCTATGCCTCATTGGTTAATGAATTACGTTCTAAACTAGGTACTCCTTTGTTGGATGTAACTAAGTCTAGTGTATCAGTAGCAAACAATACTACAGATACCTTATTTAATGGTATGTTTGCTAATTATCAAGGTATGACTCATGACCAGCTTGTTTCTAGCGGTTTCTTTACAAAAGCTACTGGAACAATTAATGATGTTACAGTTATTGCTAAAAATATTGCAAATAACGAAAACACTACAATCATTAACAATATTGCAAATATCGCTCAATTTGATGATAGAGATGCGACTGTTTCTACAATGGCAGAGTTGAAGTCTATGGTAGTGGCAGCGGTAGGTCATCAGTTGTATCGTCCTCTTTACAATATTGTAAATGGTGTTGGAAACAACTCTGATTTTTCTACAGCCCTTAAGGTGTTGGGTCTTGTAGAAGGACCAAGCTCCGTAGGGGTATCCTTAGATGTATTGTCGTTCAAGGACGGTCATGGGGAACGTGTACCTAAGGTTGTTGTTACATTTAGCGATACTGTAGGTACCCCAATTGTTAATAAGTATTCAACAGTAACAGGTGGTACTACAACAACTACCCCTATTTACGAAACAGTAACTAAAACAGTAGTAGACGAATCAGCAGTCGCAGCAGCTCAATCAGCTTATGATACTGCTTTGGCTAATGCCCAAACAGCAAATGTAGCTTACCAAAATGCAAATACTGCATATGTTAATGCACAACAAGCCCTTGCAGATGCTCAAAAACAACTTTCTGACTTGAAGTCGGGTACAGTAGATATTCCTGCTCTTGAGCAAGCAGTAAAAGATGCTGAAACTCAACTTGAAAAAGACCAAGCATCCTTGCAGTCTGCTAAGGAAACTCTTGCCGTAGCTAAGGCTAGTGCTATCGATAAGGCTAACGCCCTTTCTAAAGCTAAGGCTGAACTGGTAGAGGCTCGCTCAGCAGATGAAAAAGCCCAAGGGGTACTTGCACAAGAAAAAGAAACTCTGGAAGTACTTAAGAAGGCTGACCAGGTTGCACAACTTGCCCTTACGGATGCTATTGCTAAACAAAGCACAGCTAAATCTGACTCTGAAAAAGCTACTGCTAAGTACAATGAACTTGCTAAAGCTTTGGTTGACAAGGGTGCAGTTCTTACGGTCTTGAATGCTAAGCTTACTGAAGCTAATCAAGCCCTTGCAGTTGCTCGTGCAGAGTATGAGACTGCTAAGGAGTTACTTGCAACCCTTAAAGCTAATGCAACTGAGAAAACTGCTCGCTACGAGGAGTTGGCTAACCTGAAGGCGGAACAAGACCGTGCTGAGGCTGAGGCTAAACGCTTGGCTGACTTGAAGACTAAGGCTGAAGCTATCAACAATGCAGGTGGTATTGCGACTCCAGTACTAGATGCCAATGGGGTAGTTATTGACTACGTTGATGGGAAGAAAGCAACATCTGTAGTGCAAACTAAAATTGGAAAACAAGCTGGTATAACGCAGGTTGGTGACAAAATTACTTATTCACGTGTTGAACGTGCTAAGACCTTGCCAAACACAGGGGAGCAAACAAGTTTGTTGGCACTCGCAGGTGTGTCAGTATTATCTAGCCTTGGTCTTGCAAGTGTAAGAAGACGCAAACAAGGATAGTTAGCGAATATGAAAAAATCTTCTTACTTATTGTAGGAAGATTTTTTGGATTCCAAAAAATTTCGGAAAGACTGCGCTATTCCAACAATTTTTAGGAATGTTAATAGATTTTGAAAATTTTTAGTCACTCCGAAACGCTTCTTTGTCAAAACTTGGTCAGAGTGTATTTTTATAAAAATTCTGTATAATTCAGAAAAAAACTTAAATATTTTGGAAAAAATCATTTGGTCAAAATTTGGTCAAATTCCCGCTTTTTATTACTCCCTAGATAAGTAACAAACCCTTGATTATCGCTATTTTTGTTATATATTTTAACTTATTTTAACGTATAATTATCTGTTGGCGGAGTAGATAAAGCATAGGAAACCTTGAGAAATCAAGGTTTTTTGTTTTTTACAAGAAAAAACCGAGAAAGTTTAGGATTCTCGGTTCTTAGAATAATAGTATCTAATGAATTGATAGGAGAAAAATACAAAAACTGCACCCAAAGAAATCAGTAAACCTAGATAGAAACCATTTGGTACAAAGGTTAAAACTAGTTTAGTTTGACCTGGACTTACATCCACTTTCATAAAACCCTCTTGTGCTTTTTGGATTTTGATAGGTTTACCATCAATGGTTGCATTCCATCCTTTATCATAGGGTAAAGTAAGGAGGAGCGAGGCTTCTTTATCGGTTACAAAATCAACGGTTACTTTATTACCATCAGTTTTTGTTACTACTTGTTTTTCTTGGAGAATGGAAATAGCCTGTTGGAAAGCTAATAAGTCCAATCGATAAAATTGTGGTTTATCAAAAGAAACTTGATTATTTTCAGGAAAATATACATCGACTTGAACTTGTACATCTGTAGTAAAGCTCCCCACATTGAAGAAAGAGAAAGCATTATCTAGTGTAAACTCACTTGACTGATTATTGACAGTAATGACAACCTTTTTTTGATTCTCATTTGAGAATGTTAAATTTGGCAAATTTAAGTATACTTGGCTATTTGCAGGTATATTTACTAAGAAAGTTGCCTTTGTAGCATTCTCATTGTCAACTTTGTTGACAGTCATTCGATTGTTCAGTTCAACTGTATTTTGTGAAACAACATCTGATAAAGTGTGGTAGTATTTTTGAGATAGCCCTGTTAGTTGATTAAGAAAATTTGTTTGATTATCGAGAGTCAGATTTGTAAAATCGACATCTCTGTAAATCCCTTCAGTCAATAGTGCTAACCCTAGATTAAAACTATTTTCGTAAAGATTAATAGTAGACTGACTCTGATTCAGTGTGAAACCAAACTTATTTGGGTCCGTAGTAGCTAAATTATATTTGATTCCGAATAGGCTATCAGCAATAATTGTATTATTCTGATAACGAAGATTCAAATTGGTACCGTCTGAACGGAAACCAAGCTTATCTAGTACTGAGCTGGAAGCACGATTTCGAATGGAGGAGAATTGAGAAATACCGTTGTAATTGAATTTCATACTATCATTGCCAGTTTGTGGTAATAGACGTTCTATACGATAAAATGAATCAGTTGCAGTCTTTGTAGACTTTACAATACTGTCAATATCTGTCAATTTTTCTTCATAGTTTGATCGGCTAGGAAAATGCCATTCATCAGAAATCCCCTGAACCTGATAATGACTATGTAATCCAAGTTCTAAGAAAGTGAAGAACAATAAAACAATATTAGTCCATTTTAAGGATGATTTATAGCGAATCATTGCTACAAAAAGAATGAAGTAGGCTATTAGAAATTCTAGTGTGAGTAGGAAATTTACATCCATTAGAAACTCATAATGATCTCTAAAAATAAAGGTAGAAGCAAAGCAAATGAGTAAAAATGAAACAATCAGAGTAAAATTTTTAATACTTACTTGACGTAGTCGTACCAGTGTCTCTGCTGCTAAATAGATAACGGTTATTGATAGAGCCCATGCATAACGATAGAGGAACATGTTTGGCGCATGCATACCTTGCCAAAAAAGATTGAGTGGTTGTAGGTAGAAACTTGAAATAATGAATGTAAAGAATAGAGCATAGGAGAGTTTGACAGTTGGTTTTATTTCTTTTAATGTAAAGAATAATAAAGCGAGTATTAGTGGAACGAGACCAACAGAGATCATGGGAATAGAACCGAATTTTGTTGTATCAAAGCTACCAACTAAGTTTTTCGCAAAGAAGTCCAGATACCAAGAGTCTTCGGTTTTTAGGTTGACAATTTTTGTAAATGTCTCACCATGAGTTTTTAAATCCAAGTAGGTTGGTAACAACATGAACATGCTGCTTAGAGCAGATAAAATTGACACTATTGTAAAGTTGATAAATCTTTTGATTCTCTGACTATCTATCCATGATAATTGAACCAATGTCCATAATGTTAGAAAAATAGCCACCATATACCCGAAGTAATAGTTTTGGATAAACAAGCATGTTAATGTTATGTAGTAGAGAATCGGACCCTGTTTTTTTAATAATCGATGCAATCCAAGAAGAATTAGTGGGAGGAGTATAAAAACGTCTAGCCAGTTGTTTATTTCTAATTGACTTGTACTAAAACTCATCAGAGAAAAACTAGTAGCGAGTAATAGTGCCCATTCTTCTTTCAAATTTTTATGGATACCCTTTAGGCTGACATAAGTTGACAACCCAGTCAATCCAAATTTGACAATAGTGACAAGATAGATAGCGTCAGGCATGGATTGTAAATCAAAGAAAAAGACAATTGGAGATAGGAATGAACCTAGGTAATAGGAGGATAGAGCATAAAAATTGAGTCCTAAACCACTTGAAAATGTGTAAAAGAGAGAGCCGTCTCCGTGTAAAGTATTTCGTAATGTTTGATTAAAAATAACATACTGGTGGAAGCCATCACTGGCCAATATTGTTGTATCACTTCCCCACCAGATTCCTTGAAATGCTAAGACGATAGAAATAATAGTCAGCGGAATAAGGAAAGATAAGAGATAATAAATGGATGTTTTTGTAAATATTTTTTTCATAGATTTAAAAGAAAAGGCGAATAAATCGCCTTTTTATTATGCTTTCCAAAGTTCTTGTACTTTAGCCTGTACTTCAGCATTTTCCAAGAATTCATCATAAGTTTCGTCGATTCGATCGATAACACCGTTTTTAGAAATGACGATGATATGGTTTGCTAAAGTTTGAATAAATTCGTGGTCGTGGCTGGCAAAGATGATAGACTCTTTAAAAGCTTTCAAACCATCGTTTAGACTGGAAATTGATTCCAAGTCCAAGTGGTTGGTTGGATCGTCTAAGACCAAGACATTTGACTTGAGGAGCATGAGTTTTGACAACATCACGCGCACTTTTTCGCCCCCTGACAAGACGTTTACAGGTTTGTTAACCTCATCACCCGAGAAGAGCATACGTCCCAAGAAACCGCGCAAGAAGGTATTGTCATCTTCTTCCTTGCTGGCAAATTGACGGAGCCAATCAAGGATAGATTCGTTTGTATCGAAGTCACGAGTATTGTCTTTTGGTAAGTAGGATTGACTAGTAGTGACACCCCACTTGACAGTACCTTCATATTCAATATCGCCCATAAGAGCACGAATGAGAGCAGTTGTTTGGATGTCGTTTTGACCAATAAGAGCAGTCTTGTCACCTGGACGCAGGATAAAGCTGATATTGTCAAGAATCGTTTCACCATCGATGACAACTTTTAAGTTTTCAACTGTTAGGAGGTCATTACCGATTTCACGTTCTGATTTGAAGTTGATAAATGGATACTTACGGCTAGAAGGAATGATTTCTTCCAACTCGATTTTATCCAACATCTTCTTACGTGAAGTAGCTTGCTTAGACTTAGAGGCATTAGCAGAGAAACGGGCAACGAATTCTTGTAGTTCCTTGATTTTTTCTTCTGCTTTGGCATTACGGTCAGCTTGTAGTTTAGCTGCTAATTCACTAGATTGTTTCCAGAAGTCGTAGTTACCAACGAAAATCTTGATTTTACCGAAGTCAAGGTCGGCCATATGGGTACATACTTTGTTTAAGAAGTGGCGGTCGTGGGACACTACGATAACCGTATTTTCAAAGTCAATCAAGAAATCTTCGAGCCAGTTGATGGATTGGATGTCCAGACCGTTGGTTGGCTCGTCCAAAAGAAGAACATCTGGTTTACCAAAAAGTGCCTTAGCCAAGAGAACCTTAACCTTCTCACCGTTGGTCAATTCGCTCATGTTTTGGTAGTGGAGGTCTTCTGAAATGTTGAGGTTTTGGAGCAATTGAGAAGCTTCACTTTCAGCTTCCCAGCCACCAAGTTCAGCAAACTCACCTTCTAATTCAGCAGCACGAACACCATCTTCATCAGAAAAATCTTCCTTCATGTAAATAGCATCTTTTTCTTTCATGATGCTGTAAAGTTGCTCGTTCCCCATGATAACGACGTCAATCACGCGCTCATCTTCATAGTCGAAATGGTTCTGACGTAGCACAGAAAGGCGTTCGTCTGGTCCAAGTGAAATATGACCTGTTGATGGCTCGATGTCACCAGCAAGAATTTTTAAAAATGTAGATTTACCAGCCCCGTTTGCACCAATCAAACCGTAGGTATTTCCTGCTGTAAATTTGATATTGACATCGTCAAATAATTTGCGGTCGCTAAAGCGAAGCGACACGTCTGATACTGTAAGCATAGTTTCTCCTCTATTTCTGTCTATTAGTTTTATTGTACTAGAAAGAACTTGAATTTTCAATGAATTACATTGGAATCAAAATATCTTCATCATAATGTTTATGGTCTTTTTGAAGACTGAAGCCACGTCCACGCACCTGACTTGCAGGCATAACAACCATAAAGGCAGTTTCATCAATTTCTAATACAGCCGTTTCCAGTTTTTGCATTTCTGGAATAGAGATGGTAGTCATCAACATGCGCTTGTCAACCCCTGTAAAGCCACCGATAATTGGAAATTCTGTAACACCGCGATCAGCAACTTTAGTAATATAGTCTTTAATTTCTTCTGATTTTTGAGAAATAATCATGACATTTCGAGAAGATTGTGTACCAGACATCATGCGGTTGACAATATAAGTAATGGTCATTAGGGCAATAATCGAGTACATAACAGTATCAGTATCGAAGGCAATAAATCCAAGACCAACGATAATACCATCAATAATAGCCATTGTCAGACCTAATGATAAAGGGGTGTACTTGTGAATAAATTGAATAAGAATACCTGTCCCACCAGTAGAAGAATTTCCAAGGAAAACAAGACCAAGTCCAAAACCTAGGATAATTCCACCGAAAATAGCAGCTAGGAGAGGATTTTCTGTCAAGTTGGGTAAACCTGCTGTCAACTTGATGCAAAGAGGATAAATGACAGCACCATAGACAGTTTTGATAAATACAGATTTTCCTAAGAAAAACCAACAGATGATTAATAAAGGGATGTTACAGTAGAGGACAAAGTCAGACGGACTCCACCCCAGAAGAGCATTGAGTGCGATTGCTAAACCTCCGACACCACCAGATACGATATTATTCTCTAGAAAAAAACTGTTAAATCCAATGGCCATGACAACTGATCCGAGTGTGACAGAGATAAAGTCCTTTATACGTTCTTTCATATATTCTCCTTGGTTAGTGTTATAAAAGCAATTTCTATTATCCCTAATTTAGACAGTATCGTCAAGGCTTTGTCAGCTTGACTTTCTAATTTTTTGCGGTTATAATAGGAATCAATCAGAAGAGTAGTAAGTGGATAATTTTTAGAGAGTTTGTGGTTGGTGGAAACAAACAAGAGTCGCTTATGAATGGACTGAGTGAATAGAATCTGAATAAATAAGGATTCGGCTAGCAGGCCTTATGTGCAAAAAGATGTAAGCTTATTTAATGCTTATAAGTGAGGTGGCACCGTGTCCTTGACGCCCTCGCACAGTTTTCTGTGCGTGGGCTTTTATTATGTAAAAGGAGAATATTTTATGAGTAAACCGATTATCCTAACAGGAGACCGTCCAACAGGCAAATTACATATTGGACATTATGTTGGTTCGTTGAAAAATCGTGTTTTATTACAGGATGCAGGTCAACATGAACTTTTTGTCTTTTTAGCAGACCAACAAGCGTTGACAGACCATGCCAAAGAACCGCAAAAGATTGTTGAATCCGTTGGAAACGTAGCACTAGATTATCTAGCGGCAGGACTTGATCCAGCTAAGACAACGATTTTCATCCAGAGTCAAATTCCTGAATTGGCAGAGTTGACCATGTACTACATGAACTTGGTATCTGTTGCACGTCTAGAACGCAATCCAACTGTAAAAACTGAGATTGCTCAGAAGGGATTTGGCGAAGGAATTCCAGCTGGTTTCTTGGTCTATCCTGTGTCTCAAGCGGCTGACATCACAGCCTTCAAGGCAAATTTTGTCCCTGTTGGAAATGACCAGAAACCGATGATTGAGCAGACTCGTGAAATCGTTCGTAGCTTTAACCATGCTTACCAGACTGATATTTTGGTAGAGCCGGAGGGCATTTATCCTGAAAATGAGGCAGCTGGTCGCTTGCCAGGTTTGGACGGTGATGCCAAGATGTCTAAGTCACTTGGAAATGGGATTTACTTGGCAGATGACATGGATACGCTCAAGAAGAAAGTCATGTCCATGTACACTGATCCCAACCACATCCGTGTTGAAGACCCAGGTAAGATTGAAGGAAACATGGTTTTCCACTATCTTGACGTTTTTGGGCGCAAAGAAGATAAGGCTGAGATTGAGGCTATGAAGGAGCACTATCAACGTGGTGGTTTGGGCGATGTGAAGACCAAACGTTATTTGCTGGACATTTTAGAGAGAGAATTAGGACCAATCCGTGAACGTCGTCTGGAGTTTGCCAAAGACATGGGACAAGTATATGCTATGTTAGAAGCAGGTAGCCAAAAAGCTCGTCAGGTCGCAGCAAGCACTTTGGATCAAGTCAAGGATGCAATGGGAATTAACTACTTTAAATAAGGTTAACGATGAAAGAGCAATGTTTTAAAAACGTTGCTTTTTTCGTTTGTTTTATGACGAAGTAAAAACCAAACGTTCGAATTTCTAAAAGAAAGAAGGAATGAATTTTCTGAATTATTATTGTTTCTTATTTTAAAGCGAATAATATTTGACAAATGATTTCAAAATGTTATCATAAATAAAATAATTATAGCGATAGCTAGTAACAAAAAAGAAAAGAGGAAGAAAATGTCAAACTGGGACACTAAATTTTTGAAAAAAGGCTTTACCTTTGATGATGTATTACTTATTCCGGCTGAAAGTCATGTATTACCGCATGATATTGATTTAAAAACGCAATTAGCACCAAATTTGACCCTTAATCTTCCGATTATTTCTGCTGCCATGGACACTGTAACAGATAGTAAAATGGCTATTGCAATGGCACGTGCAGGTGGCTTGGGTGTCATCCACAAGAATATGTCCATAGCAGAGCAAGCTGAAGAAGTGCGTAAGGTAAAACGTTCTGAAAATGGAGTCATTATCGATCCATTCTTCTTAACACCTGAGCACACAATCGCAGAAGCTGAGAAATTGATGGCAACTTATCGTATTTCCGGTGTGCCAATCGTTGAGACATTAGAAAATCGTAAGTTGGTCGGTATTATCACCAACCGTGATATGCGTTTCATTTCAGATTACTCACAGCCAATTTCGACAAACATGACAAGTGATGAATTGGTGACAGCGCCAGTTGGAACAGATCTTGCGACTGCGGAGGCTATTCTTCACAAGCATCGCATTGAAAAATTGCCATTGGTTGATGAAAACGGTCGTTTGTCAGGCTTGATTACCATCAAAGATATTGAGAAAGTGATTGAGTTCCCAAATGCTGCGAAAGATGAATTTGGTCGTCTCTTGGTTGCGGGTGCTGTTGGTGTCACATCTGATACTTTTGAACGTGCAGAAGCTCTCTTTGAAGCAGGTGCAGATGCGATTGTCATCGATACAGCTCACGGTCACTCAGCAGGTGTTCTTCGTAAAATCAAAGAAATCCGTGACCACTTCCCAACTCGTACCTTGATTGCAGGTAACATTGCCACAGCTGAGGGAGCTCGTGCCCTTTATGAAGCTGGTGTTGATGTTGTCAAGGTCGGTATTGGCCCAGGTTCAATCTGTACAACACGTGTCATCGCAGGTGTCGGTGTACCACAAGTGACAGCTATCTATGATGCAGCTGGTGTTGCGCGTGAATATGGTAAAACCATTATCGCTGACGGTGGTATCAAGTATTCTGGAGATATTGTCAAGGCACTTGCTGCGGGTGGTCATGCCGTTATGCTTGGTTCTATGTTTGCAGGAACGGATGAAGCACCAGGTGAGACAGAAATCTTCCAAGGTCGTAAGTTCAAGACCTATCGTGGTATGGGCTCTATCGCTGCCATGAAACAAGGTTCAAAAGATCGTTACTTCCAAGCATCTGTAAATGAAGCCAATAAACTTGTTCCAGAAGGAATTGAAGGACGTGTAGCCTATAAAGGTTCTGTTGCAGATATGATTTTCCAAATGGTTGGTGGACTTCGTTCAGGTATGGGTTATGTAGGTGCTGGTAACTTGAATGAATTGCATGAAAATGCTCAGTTCATCGAAATGTCAGGTGCTGGTTTGAAAGAAAGCCATCCACACGATGTTCAAATTACAAACGAAGCTCCAAACTATTCAGTACAGTAAGTCATAACCACCCGTGAAAACGGGTGGCTTGTACACCGGCTATAAGCCGTTTCTCTCCAGCGACGTCTAAAGACGTTCGCTGAACTTCGTTCAGGTTAGTGCTATAATTACTTGACTAATGCCCGTAACAACGGGCTTTTATCTCGTTCTAAAACTGCCATCTGAAAATGGATCTTCATACTCTTTGACACTCAAGAATCAAGTGCAATGTCATTTTTCTCCTGCTCGCGAATATATTTCGCAACTGTCTTTTCATTCAGTCCAACGGTACTAACATAGTAGCCTCTAGCCCAAAACTTTTGATTTCCATACTTATATTTTAAATTGGCATGTTTATCAAATATCATTAGAGCACTTTTGCTTTTCAAATATCCCATAAAATCGGAAACCGAAAGTTTCGGAGGTATCAAGACAAGCATATGAACATGGTCTGGCATCATGTGTCCCTCAATGATTTCCACGCCTTTGTATCGACATAGATGACGGAAAATATCAATTAAGTCCTGCCTTATTTTGTAGTAAATGGATTTTCTACGGTACTTAGGTGTGAAAACTATGTGATAGAGCACATCCATTTGGTATGTGATAAACTGTAACTGGTTTTAGCCATGCTAAACTAGTCCACTGGACTAGTTTACTCCTCCTTATCTAACCTGAACAATTAGATTATAACAGGAAAAAGAAATGGAGGCTCAAAGCCTTGGCAGCCACCAGCATAGCTG
The DNA here is from genome assembly GCF_000440115.1 of Streptococcus suis YS56. Lineage (GTDB taxonomy): Bacteria > Bacillota > Bacilli > Lactobacillales > Streptococcaceae > Streptococcus > Streptococcus suis_L. The sequence continues at coordinate 39,261 of NZ_ALMY01000017.1, forward strand.
GTGGTTTTCTTTTGTTTTTCTCTACGAGAAAAACTGGCTCGAAGCCATAACAAAAAAAACAAACGGTTTTACGCCCAATGTCATTAAGTTAACTAACCTATCACGTTTTGTGGTGGGTTAGTTTTTATGTTACACTAAAAATAAAAGGGGAAAAAGTCATGCTAGATCAGATTAAAGCTCATTTACTTGATAGTATTAACGACATCGTTTCTAGTGCCAATCAGTTTGTGCTTCATCCTGAAAAAGATTTTAGTCGGCAAAGTCAGCTAACTATGAAAACCATGATTCAAGCCATACTGACCATGGGTGGTAATACCTTAGCCAAAGAGCTACTTGATTTAGATTTGCCTGTCTCTCAATCTGCCTTTGTTCAACGACGGTATCAGATTAAACACCAAGCTTTTAAAACACTTTTTAGGGATATTACTTCTAAAATTCCAGTCTCTGATAATCTCCCTATCCTGGCTGTTGATGGCAGTGATGTGATTCTACCAAGAAATCGTTTTGATAAAACGACCTCTTTTCAAACTGGACCACATCACACTCCTTACAATCTTATTCATATCAATGCTCTCTACAATCTTGAACAAGAGATATATCATGATTTACGGATTCAAGATAATCGAGAGGTTGATGAACGTGCAGCTTTTATTGACATGATGAAGAACTCTTCTTTCAAACAAGCTCTGGTAATAATGGATAGGGGGTATGAATCCTACAATGTCATGGCTCACTGCCAAGAAAGAAATTGGTCCTATATTATTCGTATTCGTGACGGGAATCATTCTATGAAATCAGGATTTAACCTCCCTGACACCCCTTGTTTTGATGAGGTATTTGACCTAAACATCTGTCGCAAACAAACCAATGACATGAAAGAACTGTATCGAGACTTCCCTAATCAGTATCATTTTTTACCTCATAATGCTTCCTTTGACTTTTTACTAAACTCTAGCCGAAAAAGTGACCCACTTCAGTTTTACGAACTTCATTTTCGAATGGTGCGTCTCGAAATCAAGCCAGGTTTCTTTGAAACTTTGGTGACAAATACCGATTATTCTCCAGAAAAATTAAAAGATCTCTATGCCTACAGATGGGGCATAGAGACCAGTTTTCGTGACCTAAAATACAGTATCGGTCTGACTCATTTTCATGCAAAAAAGAAGGAAGGGATTCTCCAAGAAATCTACGCTCGCTTTATCAATTTTAATGTTTGTAAATGGCTAACCTCACACGTTGCTATTAAAACATCAAAGTTAAAACAGACTTATAAAATTTGTTTTTCAGACGCTGTTTATGCCTGTCGAAAATTTCTTAGAAACAAACTCACTTCCTTCCAATTAGAAACCTACATTGCCAAGCATTTATCCATCATCCGACCAAATCGAACGTTCCAAAGAAAGATAAAAAGCAAGGCACCTGTAAGCTTCACTTATAGAGTAACATAATAGTTGAAAAATAGGGGTAAAAAACCTCCTTTTTGTGCGCCCTAAATACAAAAACTATTCCCGTTTTGTCATGAACTGCTCAGACGAGAATAGTTTCTTTAGCTGCTTAAATGCTTAACTTAATGACATTGTCTTGACAGGGTCTTTACTTTTTTGTAAATTTTATTGACAATAGTGTAAATAATCTTATTCTGACTCAGTAACCTTACCAGACTCAATATGGAAGATTTTTAAACTATCTGGTAGCTTGTGTAGGTGGTCTAAAGATGTCGTTGTAATAAATGTTTGAGTCGTATCCGTAATAGTTTCTAGTAGCTTGATTTGACGATTATTATCCAGCTCACTCATAACATCATCTAAGAGTAGAATTGGGTACTCTCGTGTGACTTCTTTCATCAGCTCGATTTCAGCCAGTTTGAGTGACAGAACGAGACTGCGGTGTTGTCCTTGGCTACCATAATGGGCATTCATTCCATTTATAAAGAAAGCTACATCATCTCGATGTGGTCCAACTCCTGTATTTTTCTTAAATAAATCACGTTTGCGACACCTTTCCAATTCCGTCAAGAATATGTCAATTAAATTGACAGAAGTAGTAAACTTAATTGAGGATTGATATTCGATAGTTAGTTCCTCTCTCTTATCTGAAATATCTTGAACTTTTCTATTTCCGAATTCCTCTAATTTCTTTAAAAAGTCAATACGATGTTGGATAACACGACTACCATATTCAGCAAGTTGCTGATCTAACACGGATAGGAAGTTCTCATCAATCTTATCTGTAGATTTGAGGTAAGTATTTCTTTGTTTTAAAACGTGGTTATAATTCGATAGGTCAGAGAGATAGAGTGGTTTGATTTGCCCGAGCTCGACATCGATGAACTTTCTTCTCAAAGCAGGGGCACCTTTTATCAGCTGTAAATCTTCTGGAGCAAATAGGACGACGTTCATATGTCCAATGTAATTAGAAAGTTTTGCTTGTTTGAGATGGTTGACCTTGGTCACTCGCCCCTTATCTGTCAAGTGAATGTCAAGTGGAACTTTACCGCTTGCGCGATGGAGTAAACCCGAAATAGATAATTCCTTTTCTTGAAACTGTAGTAGGTCCTTATCTGTCCGTGTTCGATGACTTCGTGTTAAAGCTAAAGCATAGATAGATTCTAGAATATTGGTTTTTCCTTGGGCGTTTTCGCCTAAAAAGACATTGAGCCCTTTGTGGAACTCAATATCTAATTGGTTGTAATTGCGAAAATGTTGTAACTCTAATCGTTCTAGCCACATGTCTACATACCAGGGAAACGAACAGGTTTTCTTTCAGTCTTTTTAGTTGCTTTTTTAGGAGTCTTTACCTGTTTCTTATTCTTTTTATTTTCTTGATTTAACTTTTTAACGATTGCAGCCACACGTTCTTTTTCAGCTTGATCCTCTTGGTGTTGCTGTATTTCTTCTGCACTAGGAGCGACGATTGTGATGCTGGTGTTGTGGTCTGGGAGTGTGATAACATCTCCGACACGGATTTTTTTACCGCGTCTTTTTTCATCCTCTCCATTGAAAAGAATGGTATTTTCTTCCAAGAAACCTTTAATGGCACCTCCTGAATGGAGAATACCAGTCGTTTTTAATAATGCTTGTAATGTGATGTAGTCATCAAATAATTTAAATTCCATAAGTCACCTCGTTACAGAATATTATATCACAAAATGGTATAATGGAAGGTACGATGTTTGAAAGAGGAAGAAGATGAAATTACAAGAGGGAGTAGATCTTCATTTTATTGATACAGATCAGTTTACGACAAATCGTATACGTATTCGCTTTGCAGCTGAAATGAGTGAGGCTACAGTTGCTGGTCGTGTGTTAGTTGCAAATATTTTTGAAATGGGTAACCAAGAATTTCAGACTGCTCAGGCTGTTCGGAGAAGATTGGCAGAATTGTATGGTGCTCAGTTCTCGACCTCAGTTTCAAAACGTGGTAGGGTGCACTGTGTAGATGTGACAATTTCATATGTCAGTCCTCGTCACTTGCCAGAAAATGAGGATATTACAGTAGAGATTCTTGATTTTTTATACACGTGTATATTTAGACCACTGAAAAAGGGTCGAGGATTTGATAGCCAGATTTTCGAGGTTGAAAAAACGAATTTAATCAATTTTCTTCAGTCAGAGATAGAAGATAATTTTTATCATGCAGATGTTGAAATGAGTAAGCTTTTTTATAAAGATCCCTCTCTTCAAATTCCACGCGTCGGTAGGCTTGATTTGGTTGAAAAAGAAACAGCAGAATCAACCTTTCAGATTTATCGGAATATGTTGCGTATGGATAAAATTGATATATTTGTCTTAGGTAAGGTTGACAGAGAACAAGTCAAAAGAAAACTTGAAGATTTTGGTTTTACTTATAGAAATCCAAAATTAGAGTTAGAATATCATCAGGAATACTCAAACATCACGCAAGAAAAAATCGAGCGTAAACAGGCAAGGCAGTCCATTTTGGAATTGGCATATCATTTACAGGTGGTTTACAATGATGTAAACTATCCAGCTTTGATGGTATTTAATGGTCTACTGGGTGCTTTCTCTCATTCGAAGTTATTTATGAATGTTCGTGAGAAAGAAAGTTTGGCCTATACAATTGGAAGTCAGGTCTCTATTTTTTCAGGAATGCTGAAGGTCTATGCTGGAATTAGCCGCGAAAATAGACTCAGGGTAATGAAGTTAATTAGTAAACAACTACTTGATTTAAAATGTGGTAAATTTACAGAAGAAGAATTAGAGTTGACAAAAAACATGTTGATTCATTCAGCAACCTTGGCTCAAGATAGGCAGAATAATTTGATAGAACAAGTATATAATCAAGTTACCTTAGGAAATAGAAATTTAAGTTGGCTAGATTGGATTGAGGCTATCAAATCGGTATCAATAGATGATGTCATTCGAGTAGGACAGATGATTAATTTACAGGCTGTTTACTTTATGGAGGGGACAGAAGAATGAAGTTAGTTGAGAAGAAGTATCCTTACATGAAAGAATCTGTCTTTTATGGGAAAGTTGACAATGGGTTGACAGTTATTTTACTTCCTAAAGTAGATTTCCATGAGACATATGGAATTCTAACGACAAATTTTGGGGGTATTCATACTCGATTTACATTGGCTAATGGTAATAGTGTTGTTTATCCTGCAGGGATTGCACACTTTTTAGAACATAAGCTGTTTGAAACTGAGAATGAAGAGGATATTATGAATGAGTTTGCTAAATTGGGAGCAAGCGCAAATGCTTATACCAGTTTTAGACAGACTAGTTACTTATTTTCAACGACTCAGAAAGTATTGGAGTCTCTATCACTTTTACAATCTTTTGTTCGAGAACCGTATTTTACAGAAGACAATGTAGAAAGAGAACAGGGGATTATTGAACAAGAAATTGAGATGTATCAAGATGATGCAGATTATCGCTTGTTTACGGGAATTTTATCATCGCTTTATCCAGAAAGTCCTTTGTCCTATGATATAGCAGGGACAGTTGAATCAATTGCTGCAATTACTGCGGATGATTTACATGAGAATTTTGATGTGTTTTATCATCCAAGTAACATGAATTTATTCGTTATTGGTAATTTTGATTTAGAGGCAGTTTGGAAACAAATTTCAAGTTATCAAGTAGCTCAGATGGATAATCCAGCTCAGTCGTTTGAATTGGCAGGTGTCCAAAAGTTACCGATAAAGGAGCATCTCTCAGAACAATTTGAAGTATCTACCCCAAAATTGGCTGTTGGTCTACGGGGAAATGACGAGGTTGATAGGGAGACTATTCAGAAATATCGGCTCAGTTTACAATTTTTATTTGCCATGTTGTTTGGTTGGACTTCAAAACGATATCAACAGTTATACGAGCAGGGAAAAATTGATTCTTCTTTCCAGTTCCAATTAGAGGTTACACCTGAGTACCACTATTTGATTATCTCGGGAGATACTCAAGAACCCATTACGCTTTCTAGTATACTGATGAAAGCACTTAGGAAATTTGAGGATGATGCAGATGTGACAGAGGATCATTTACAATTGTTGAAAAACGAGATGTATGGAGATTTTATTCGTAGCTTAAATTCTCTTGAGTTTACAGCTAGTCACTTTGTTTCTCAGTATTCAGAATATGAAAATGTTTTTGATATACCTCAAATGATACAAAGTCTTCAGTTAGATGACATCAGAGAGGCAGGTCGTCGCTTTATTGATTACTGTGATATGACAGATTTCACGATTTTTCCAAAATAAGTGGGCGCAACCCGTCGAAATTTCCTTGGAATTTTGTTAGAATAGTATACTGTACATGATGAGCGATAGAGAGAGGGTATTATGAGACAAAAGAGTATAGGGGAAGTACTTAGAACAGCTAGAGAAGGACGGGGTTGGACATTCGTTGATTTGCAACGGATAACAAAAATCCAAGCTAAATATTTGCAGGCACTTGAGTACAATGATTTTGATTTTATTGCAAACTCAGATGACGTTCATTCTATTTTAAGAGCATATGCTGAGGCTTTGGAATTAGATACAGATGTCCTACTGGATGCTTACGAGACCAATAGTTTAGTGAAATATTATGAAGATGGAGAAGAAGAACTCCGATCTTCAGAATTGAAAAGAAGCTATAAGGTTCGTAAACGTAAAAAGAACTCTTATCTTCCGTTGGTTTACTTATTACTTGCGACGGGTTTGATTATTATTTTTGTGACTTATATTGTTCATAGCAGGCTCCAAAATAGAGCATCTATTACGCCTACTACAACGTCATATAGTATAGTTGAGCAATCTGTATCTGAAGCAAGTAGTGGCACAGAGACGAGTTCTACTGAGCAGGCGCAGTCAAATTCAACGAGTTCAAGTAGTTCCGCTACAGAAAATGTGACTATTTCAGGATCAGGTTCTAACATTGTTGCGACCCTTAAAACAGTGACTTATCCAGTAGAAGTAACTGTAACAGCAAAAAATACAACGAGTTGGATCAGCCTTTCTGACACCTTGTTAGAGGGGGGCGTTACACTAACACCTGATAATCCAACAGTAACTACTACTATTGAAGAAGGAGTGACTTCTACTACACTTGTTCTTGGTGTTGTCAAAGGAGTAGAGGTAACTGTAGGTGGTCAAAAGCTAGATCTATCAGCTCTGACAGCCGATACAGGGGCGGTCACTTTAAATTTTGAATAAGGGCAATAAAGGTATTAGAATGAAAAAAGAAAATATTCCCAATGCATTGACGATAGGTAGGATTTTGGTAATCCCAATTTTTATCTTGTTACTGACCGTTTGGGATTCAACAATTAGTCATGTGTTGGCAGCACTTATTTTTGCATTAGCTAGTATTACGGATTATCTAGACGGCTATTTGGCTCGTAAATGGCAGGTTGTAACAAACTTTGGAAAATTTGCGGATCCGATGGCAGATAAGATTTTGGTGATGACAGCGTTTATCATGCTTGTAGAGCTTGGCTTTGCCCCAGCTTGGGTAGTTGCAATTATTATTTGTCGTGAATTGGCAGTGACAGGTCTTCGTCTACTCTTGGTGGAAAATGGAGGAACAGTTCTAGCTGCGGCTATGCCAGGAAAAATCAAAACATTCTCACAGATGTTTGCAGTTATTTTCCTGCTCTTACACTGGAACGTTGTGGGGCAAATAACACTCTATATTGCACTTTTCTTCACCCTATATTCAGGTTATGATTATTTCAGGGGTGCCTCTTACTTATTCAAAGATACTTTTAAATGATGACAAATATTATAGAAGTAAAAAATCTTAAATATAAATACAACCAAGAGGATGAGCGCTATACCCTAAATGATGTCTCGTTTCACGTGAAACAAGGAGAATGGTTGTCTATTATTGGACACAATGGTTCGGGTAAATCAACAACAGTTCGTTTGATTGATGGTTTGTTGGAAGCTGAATCAGGTGATATTTATATTGACGGTGATGCCTTAACCATTGATAATGTATGGGATAAGCGACGCTTGATTGGTATGGTTTTTCAAAATCCAGATAACCAATTTGTGGGTGCCACAGTTGAAGATGATGTTGCATTTGGTTTAGAGAACCAGGGAATCCCTTTGGAGGAGATGCGTAGTCGAGTTGACGAAGCTTTGGAATTGGTTGGAATGACTGATTTTAAAACACGTGAGCCTGCTCGTTTATCTGGTGGTCAGAAGCAGAGGGTGGCGATTGCTGGAGTGGTTGCCTTGCGTCCAAAAATTATTATTTTGGATGAGGCTACGTCTATGTTGGATCCAGAAGGTCGTCTCGACTTGATTAAGATTGTCCGTGAAATTAAGGAGCGTCATGGTATGACGGTTATCTCTATAACACATGATTTGGATGAGGTTGCATTGAGTGATCGAGTTATCGTGATGAAAAATGGACAGGTTGAATCAATTAGCACTCCAAATGAACTATTTATGCGAGAAGATTTGGTAGATTTAGACTTGGATAGACCGTTTACGACAGAACTGGCTTCATCTTTGCGCCAGACTGGACTTGATTTACCGCTCCGCCATTTTACAGAGGAAGAATTAGAGGAAACTTTATGGGAATTGATCTCCAAGAAGTAAGCTATACCTATCAAGCTGGCACTCCTTTTGAGGGGCGTGCGCTTTTTGGTGTGGATTTGGAGATTGTTGATGGCTCTTACACGGCCCTTATTGGGCATACGGGTTCGGGTAAGTCAACGATTTTACAACTCTTGAATGGATTGAATGTGCCGACAGAAGGAAGAGTGGTCATTGATGATGTTGTGATTACAGCGACATCTGAAAATAAGGATATTAAGCAAGTCAGGAAGAAAGTCGGGCTAGTGTTCCAATTTCCTGAAAGTCAAGTGTTTGATGAAACGGTCTTAAAAGACGTTGCTTTTGGTCCACAAAATTTCGGAGTTTCTCAGGAAGATGCTGAAACGATTGCGCGTGAAAAGTTGGCCTTGGTTGGAATTGATGAAATCTTGTTTGAGCGTAGTCCTTTTGAACTATCTGGTGGTCAAATGCGTCGGGTAGCTATTGCTGGGATTCTGGCAATGGAACCAAGTATCTTAGTTTTGGATGAACCAACAGCTGGATTGGATCCTGCGGGTCGTCAGGAATTGATGGATATTTTCAAAAAGCTTCATGAATCAGGCATGACAATCGTTTTGGTAACTCATTTGATGGACGATGTGGCTAACTATGCTGATTTTGTTTACATTATGGAAAAGGGAAAGCTGGTCCGTTCTGGTAAACCAGTTGATATTTTTCAAGAGGTAGATTTTTTAGAGAGTATTCAGTTGGGAGTGCCTAAGATTACTAAGTTTGCAGCTAATTTGGAGAGAAGAGGCTTTGTATTTGAACGTCTTCCTATTACAATTGAAGAATTTACAGGGATGGTGACACATGGATAAATTGATTTTGGGTCGCTATATTCCAGGGAATTCCATTCTTCATCGCTTGGATCCAAGAAGTAAGCTTTTAGCAATGTTTGGATTTCTATTGATGATTTTTTGGGCCAATAATTTGGTCACCAATGCCTTGTTGATAGCATTTGTTTTAGGAATGGTTGTTTTATCTCGTATTCGCTTATCATTTTTTATTAATGGTTTGAAACCGATGATAGGAATTATTCTATTTACAACTTTCTTTCAGGTTTTCTTTACACCTGGAGCGACACTTTTATGGGAATTTTGGATTTTTAAATTATCAGTTGAGGGTTTGCAACAGGCGGCGATTATTTTTGTTCGCTTTGTTTTGATTATTTTCTTCTCGACCTTGTTGACCTTGACGACGACACCCCTTAGCTTGGCAGATGGTATTGAATCAGGTCTTGCACCTTTGAAGAAATTTAAAGTTCCTGTGCATGAAATTGGTTTGATGTTATCCATGAGCTTGCGTTTTGTACCGACCTTGATGGATGATACCACTCGGATTATGAATGCTCAGAGAGCTCGTGGAGTGGACTTTAATGAGGGAAATCTTATTCAGAAGGTAAAGTCAGTTATTCCTATTTTGATTCCCTTATTCGCATCAAGTTTTAAGAGGGCAGATGCTCTTGCAACGGCGATGGAGGCGCGTGGGTATCAAGGCGGAGATGGGAGAACCAAGTACCGGATTTTGGAATGGAAGTTAGCAGATACGTTAGCAATTTTAGTTATGTTAGCTTTAGCTGGACTCTTATTTATATTGAAAAAATGAGTAAAAAACGCTAGAAATAGCGTTTTTATTGTCTAATCTCAACTTGTCTGTAATATTTGTAACAATTTCACAAAGTCTAAGTAATAGTTAGAGGGTATGATAGACACATGATAGAAAGGAATGTGACTATTATGAACATTACATTAAAGAAAAACTTAAAAACAACTATTGCTGGTTTGGTAGCGGGAATCTCCCTTTTGACTGCGGGTGTAGTCAGTGCAGAAACCTATACTGTAAAGTCTGGTGATACCCTGTCTGAAATTGCTGAAACACACAATACTACTGTTGAAAAATTAGCAGAGCAGAATAAGATTACCAACTTAGATTTTATCCATGTCGGTCAAGTTATCGAATTGGGTGATGTGACAGTGAAGACAGTAGAGAGTTCAGTTGAACAAACTCAATCAACAACATCATCAACTTCTACTGCAACAACTAGCACCTATTCTTCAAATTTGAGCGCTGAGGATGCAGCAGCAAAAGAATGGATTGCAATGAAGGAATCAAGCGGTAGCTATGATGCCCGTAACGGTATCTACATTGGTCGCTACCAGTTAACCAATACTTATTTGAATGGTGACTATTCACCAGAAAACCAAGAGCGTGTGGCAGATGCCTATGTAGCAGAACGCTACGGTTCATGGTCAGCAGCTAAAGCCTTCTGGTTGGCAAACGGCTGGTATTAAGAACACAATAAAAAGTCTAGTTTTACTAGGCTTTTTTAGTTGATGGTTTTCCATGCTTTACAAATGCTGCGATTTTGCTTATAATGTGAAAAAATTGACTAGAAGAGAAGAAGAATGAATTTACAGAAACGAATATTTCGCTTGAATATGATTATGCTGGTCTTATCATTGATAGCCATGTTAGGAGTTAGTGTCTATGTGGTGAACAGCATTTATCGTAGTCAGGGTACTTGGCAATCAACCAGTCAGAAGACAGCTAGCAGCCAGCAAACGCTGGAAAGCTTTTCAGGTACAGATTTTCCCAAATTAGCTGACGATTTAGCATTAAGTGATGCAAAATTATACGTAGAGAGTAATGGCGAGGTCTTATTTTCAAATCTGACAGATGATGCAGATGAATTGTCAGAAGTAACAGTGTCTGCTACAACCCACACTTCCTATGTGGATGGAGAAATTGTCATTAGTCGCAAGGTCGCAACAGATGGTCAGATTTACTATCTCTATGCTATGCTAGAGGATATGGAAGAACAGCAAGAAAGTCAGGAATTTCAGGCCTTTCTACTACAACTTTTATTTGTTGGTGGAGCAGGTATCGTGGTTGTTGTGGTGCTGAATTTCTTCTTTACTCGCCGTCTTTTAAGTGTCGTCATGCGTCCTTTGGATGAATTGCATAGCGGTGTAGACCGTATCCAACAGGGAGATTATACAGTACCTCTGACCTACCAAGGTGATAAGGAATTTGAAGAATTGACCCAAGGGTTCAATCAAATGCAGACTTCCTTGTTAGCTGCCCATGAGAAAAATCGATTGTATGAGCAAAACCGAACGCAGATGGTCGCAGATATTTCTCATGATTTGCGAACTCCCTTGACGTCTATCAAAGGCTATGCCAAGGGAATTTTGGATGGTATTGCCAATACGGATGAAAAGCGCAATCAGTACCTGACGGTCATTTATCAAAAATCTCAGGTGATGGAGAAGTTACTGGAAAAACTATTTGCATTCTCACAGTTACAAACAGATAAGATGCCTTTTGATAAAGTGAAACTTGATCTGTCTCCATTTTTACAGGAATATGTAAGAGAAAAAACAGCTGAGTTGGCAGATGAAGGCGTTCAGTTCCAACTGGATCTATCTGAAAACTTGCCTGTTGAGATTGATCCTACCCAATTCCGTCGGATTTTGGACAATCTGGTTGATAATGCCAGAAAATACGCAGCTGTTCGTCCATTGAAAATAAGCCTTGCTGGTCATCTAGAGGAGCAAGAAGTTGTTTGGACCTTTACGGATAATGGGAAAGGTCTAGAAAAGAATAAACTTAACTTGATTTTTGAAGAATTTTACAGGGAAGACGATACACGTCAACAAGTAGAAGGACATGGTTTAGGATTAGCTATCGTAAAAAATATTATTGAGAGATTGGGTGGTCGAGTGTCTGTTGAGGCAACTCCAGGGCTTCGATTTACCTTTAGACTACCGAGAAAGGATATGACATGACACGGATTTTATAGTTGTTTAGTTTTTATTTGATGTATGATAAAATAGACTTATGACTTACGGAATTGATTTTAGAAAACGCGTTATTGCCTATGTCCAATCAGGACACACAAAAAAGGAAACCTGTGACCTATTTGGTATTGGAACCGATACCTTGTACCGTTGGGAGACACAGCTGAAAAATGAAGGACATCTGAATCGTAAACCACGAGCTCGTAGTCCTCGCAAACTTCCGCTTGACCGCTTGGAAGCCTATGTCAAGGAACATCCAGATGCTTTCTTAAGGGAAATTGCAGAGCATTTTGACTGTAGTATTCCCTCAGTTTGGGCAGCCTTAAAAAAACTGAACATCACTTTAAAAACAGACCACAACCTATAAAGAACAAGATAGCGAAAAAGTGAGACGCTATCTTGATGTTTTAGCCTGCTTTCCAAAC
>NZ_ALMY01000018.1 GCF_000440115.1 Streptococcus suis YS56
GCTGAGTTATTGAGGAGATTTCAATCGGTTGAGTATTCTTTGGAATACTATTTTAAAACTAAATGACTATAAAAGCGAGTGGTTAAACTCGCTTTTTCTGTTTGGTTAGATTGAGTCCGAATGGGACTAGATTTTCTTCTTTTTTCAAAATTCGTTGGATATTTTCCTTGTGGCGGATAATGACAAATAGGCCTAAAAAGACGATGATGATGGTAAAGAGCCAGTCGTAGCTTGGTAGGATGATTCCTATTGCTGGAAATAGCAGAGCTCCTAAGATTGCTAAAGCAGCAGCCAACACGCTGGAGAAGGAAACCATCGAAGTGAGGTAAAGAGAAGTCACAAAAATTATGACTAGATAGAGGCAGAAAGCAGGTGCGACACCCAGAAGCATACCAGCAGATGTTGCAACCGCCTTTCCACCTTTGAATTGGGCAAAGATAGGGAAAGTGTGTCCCAGTACAGCCATTAACCCAAATACAATCGGAGAAATTCCTTGGGCATGAAAGATCAGCGGAAGCAAGGCTGCCAACGTTCCCTTGAGAAAATCAATTACAAATACAATCGTACCAGCCTTTGGACCTAAAATACGGAATGTGTTGGTTGTTCCTGTATTTCCAGAGCCATGCTCACGAATATTGATCTTGAAAAAAGTTTGACCTATCCAAAGTCCTGACGGAATAGAACCTAATAAATATGCAATAAATAATAAAATAAGATTGACTATCATGCTTCCATTATAGCACAATTTGCTTTGAATTCTCCTCAAATGCGTTTTATTATTTGTTCCAGCCGAAAGTCAGCAGAAAAATTTTGCAAAAATGCTGAAAAACTTGTAATATAGTAAGGATGACAAGTATGGAGGTCAGTTTTGACTAAGAAAGAGATTAACATAAATAACTATAATGACGATGCCATTCAGGTATTAGAAGGGCTGGATGCCGTTCGCAAACGCCCTGGTATGTACATCGGATCAACAGATGGAAATGGCTTGCACCACATGGTCTGGGAGATTGTCGATAACGCTGTCGATGAAGCCCTGTCTGGATTCGGTGATCGGATTGACGTGACCATTAACAAGGACGGCAGTCTCTCTGTGTCTGACCGTGGACGTGGGATGCCCGTCGGTATGCACGCAACAGGAAAACCAACGGTTGAAGTCATCTTCACCGTTCTCCATGCAGGTGGTAAGTTCGGTCAAGGGGGATACAAGACTTCAGGTGGTCTCCACGGGGTTGGTTCTTCGGTGGTCAATGCCCTGTCTAGCTGGTTAGAAGTTGAGATTACCCGTGACGGAGCTGTTTACAAGCAACGGTTTGAGCAGGGCGGAAAGCCAGTCACGACTTTAGAGAAGATTGGTACCGCTCCAAAATCAAAAACAGGTACAAAAGTTACCTTTATGCCTGATGACACCATTTTCTCAACGACTGATTTCAAGTTCAACACCATTGCCGAACGCCTGAAAGAATCAGCCTTCTTGCTCAAACAAGTCACTATGACCTTGACAGATGAGCGGACGGGTGAGCAGGAAGAGTATCACTATGAAAATGGTGTCCAAGACTTTGTATCCTACCTCAACGAAGACAAGGAAACCCTGACACCTGTCCTCTATTTTGAAGGAGAAGATGCAGGATTCCAAGTCCAAGTGGCTATGCAGTACAACGACGGCTATTCAGACAATATCCTGTCTTTCGTTAACAACGTTCGGACCAAGGACGGCGGTACCCACGAAACAGGTCTCAAACTGGCCATTACCAAGGCCATGAACGACTATGCTCGTAAGACCAACTTGCTCAAGGAAAAGGACAAGAACTTGGAAGGCTCTGACTACCGCGAGGGTCTGTCTGCGGTCCTTTCTATCCTTGTCCCAGAAGAGCATTTGCAGTTTGAAGGGCAGACCAAGGACAAGCTGGGAAGCCCACTTGCTCGTCCTGTGGTGGACGGCATTGTATCGGACAAGCTGACTTTCTTCCTTTTGGAAAATGGCGAGCTAGCATCTAATCTAGTTCGTAAAGCCATTAAGGCGCGTGACGCTCGTGAGGCTGCGCGCAAGGCGCGTGACGAATCCCGAAATGGTAAGAAAAACAAGAAGGACAAGGGGCTTCTTTCAGGTAAGCTAACCCCAGCCCAGTCCAAAAATCCAGCCAAAAACGAACTCTATCTGGTCGAGGGAGATTCAGCCGGAGGCTCTGCCAAACAGGGCCGTGACCGCAAGTTCCAAGCCATTCTACCTTTGCGTGGTAAGGTTATCAATACCGCCAAGGCAAAAATGGCGGACATCCTCAAAAACGAAGAAATCAACACCATGATTTACACCATCGGTGCAGGTGTTGGGTCAGATTTCACTATTGAAGATGTCAACTATGACAAGATTATTATCATGACCGATGCGGATACGGACGGTGCCCACATTCAGACCCTCTTACTGACCTTCTTCTATCGCTACATGCGACCATTGGTAGAAGCAGGACGGGTTTACATCGCCCTTCCACCTCTCTACAAGATGTCTAAAGGCAAGGGCAAGACAGAAAAGATTGCTTATGCTTGGTCTGACGGGGAATTGGAAGATCTCCGCAAGGATTTTGGCAAGGGCTTTATCCTCCAACGCTACAAAGGTCTTGGTGAGATGAATGCTGATCAACTCTGGGAAACAACTATGAACCCTGAAACCCGTACCCTTATCCGTGTCACCATTGAAGACCTAGCCCGTGCTGAACGCCGTGTATCCGTCCTCATGGGCGACAAGGTCGAGCCGCGCCGCAAGTGGATTGAGGACAATGTCAAGTTTACCTTGGAGGAAGCGACAGCTTTTACTAAATAATCTCAGGGAAGTTGAGGTGCAGTATGGTTTTAGAAAATAAATTGGGGATAAAAGACTCGTTAGAGCTGGCAAAAACGGAAGAAAAGGTCAGTAAGGAGAAGGCAAAACGGCTTTTTGAGGAAGAATTGCTGGCTGATAAACAAGCTGGTACTTTTGAAACCCTTGCTTTTATTCACAGCTTTCTATTCGAAGATATTTATGATTTTGCAGGTAAGATAAGAGATGTCAACATCGCAAAAGGTGGCTTTCGTTTCGCTCCTCTCATGTATCTGCACACGTCCTTAGAAACAATTGAAAAAATGCCCCAGCGAACATTTGAACAAATCATTGAAAAATATGTAGAGATGAACGTGGCTCACCCTTTCCGTGAGGGGAATGGTCGTAGCATGAGGCTTTGGTTGGATCATTTGCTGAAATCTGAATTAGGGCAGGTAGTTGATTGGTCATTGGTGGATAAAGAAGATTATCTTTTGGCAATGGAGCGAAGTCCAATTCGTGATATTGAAATCAAATATATCTTAAAAAATGCCTTGACTGATGAGGTTGATAGTAGAGAACTCTACATGAAAGGCATCGACCATTCTTATTACTATGAGGGGTACAATCTCTATCGTACTGAGGATTTGTAAATTGAGAACATAAATTTATAAATTTTATAGTAAATTCTTTTAAAAATTTTCTTAGAGTAATTAACTATATAGGAGTTTGAAGTGAGTGGGTTTACAGAAATTCAAGCAAGAATAGTTAAAGATAAATTTATTGAGAAATTCAGAGGTTATCAAATTGAAGTGAAAGAAATTTCAAGTCAACTCACTTTTCTCATCATTGAAGATAGTCATATTTACGCTATTGAAAGAATTGAAGAAATTCATTCTAATTCCTTGGCTTTATTCTCTCTATATATTTTAGAATTAACTTTTAATCAATTAGAAGTTAAGTATATTCACTCTCATTTTGTACGAGAGATTCAACAATTATTTCCTGAAAATGAATTTTTGTCAGTACACTTAAACTATCGCAGTTTTCCTGGTTTTAGTAGAGTTTATTGGAATCTGGATTCGCCTGGTACGATTTAAATTATCCTCAATTGAATCTCAGGAATCGTTATAATCAGTGGGATGGAATTTGTTATAAATTTATTGTTATGGAATTTCAGGGATATTTAGGAAATAAAGAATATTTGGTTGCATATACAACTAGGAATCCTTTTAACTATATAAATGATTTTATTAAAAAATCGATTTCTGGTAGAGGGATTTATCGTGCTGAGGACATGAGAGGGAATTATTCCGAAGTTGTAAGTACGTTTAGGACTTGGAAAAAAATGCGAATATTAGACCGATTTGAACACTATTTTAAATACTTTGTAATTGAAGAGTTTAAAAAAGAGAAAAGTAAGGTATGGAAAAGAGCTGATGAAATTCTTGAAAATGCTAGAGAAGATAAATTTGTGGAAATTGAAAGATTTTCTTATTCAAGACCTATCAATAAATGGAAGTCGGAAGAATTGTTATTCAGATTAGTAAAATCGGTATTTAAGTCTGAAAAAGTGATCTATCAACACAGACCATACTTTTTGAAAAGTTCAAAAGGTGGGCAGCTATCCTATGATATTTACATCCCCAGCCAAAAAATCGCAATTGAATATCAAGGAAAACAACATTTTGAACCAATTGATTTTTTTGGTGGTCAAGAAAATTATCTGAGAACTATTCAACGTGATAAAGAAAAGTTTACGATAAGTCAAGAACATGGAATAAGACTAATTTATTATAATTATTGGGAAGAAATTTCAAGAGAATTACTGCTCAAAAAAATCAGAGAAGGAATTCAGAAAAAAATGCCTTGACTTATTATTAGTAGAGTTAAAACCTCTATCGGACAGAGGATTTGTAAATCTAGCACAGACAAACTATGTGAGGTGTTTTATGCCACTAAGAGTAAAATTAACTGACCGTTTTCAAAAACGGTTGTCTGAATGGGCTCGAAAGCGCAAGCCATTTAAAAATAAACAGGAGTTGGAAGAGAAATTTGACCAAGCATTGAAGATTTGGCAATCTTCCAAAACTCGGCAACATGCAGAAAACTTGCTATCTGAGCAAGGAAAATTAGAACATTTTTTACATAGCACGGAACGGAAACTGTCTCGTATGCCTTTTGGTGGAGATAAGTTTGCGGCTATTCCAGGCTTGATTTCCATGGTGCGAAGCTATATCCGTAGAGATTACAGCAAGTTACCCAAAGGGACAATCCTCGCAATTATAGGTGCTTTGATTTATTTTTTCAGTCCTATTGATGCCTTACCAGATTTCATCCTTGGAGCAGGTCTACTTGACGATGCCTTTGTCCTTAATGCCTGTTTGAAATTAATCAAAACAGATGTCGATGACTTTAGAAGCTGGCAAGCAAGCCAGTAGAAAGTGGAAGAGTAGCTCTGCTATTTTCAAAAGGAGAAAGAAGATGTTAGAGAAAGTTGAACGCTTAATAAGTGAAATTAATCGTATTCATCTGGAGTATTCAAAGGATTATTTTGAAACTGGTAAGGTTGCAAAGGTCAATCTCAAACATACCTTTGCAAAGGTTCCAACTCAACCTATTCTGGCTTATCGGCTCAACTTACACGAGTCCATTAACGATTACTTGATGCGTGCAGATGTCAAGGATATTGCCTATTTTTATCGTGTCAAAACATCAGAATCGATTTTGGATAAGATTGAGCGTTTTAAGGAGAGAAGCGAGGGCTATCCTGTCAACTCCATTCTCAATGATATTTTCGGTGCTCGTATGATTTTGACTTCTGAAGAGATTGCGGAGGTTATGGAGCGTCTGGATGACTGGCAGGAACAATATGGTCTGAAAAACTGGTATCTGCGTGATAAGGACGGCTATGTCGGCATTCATATCTATTTCAAAAATAAGAGTAATTTCTACTATCCGTGGGAACTGCAACTATGGGATGAGAAGGATGTAGAAGGCAATATTGCTAGTCATATCAAGTATAAGAGGAAGTTTGTGGGGTAAAAAATGGATTGGAAATTAGAGTCAGATGTTAATGACTGGGTAAAAGGTCAGTTAGACCGTATTGGATTGCGTAAATTGCAAGACTACAATGAGGAATCAGGTATGAGCCCTTATATGAGAGAGGCTCTGAGGGGGTCCGCAAAAACGGAATCTAAAGCTAATTTTGGTAAACCAGACTTTCATGTCGAAAAGTATAGTCGCCCTGTTATTTTTGAAAATAAATTTTCAGCAAGAAAATTACTGACTGAAAATAAAGAAGGCATCAAACAAGATGACAAGTCTATTGGCACTTACGCAGTGAATGGTGCTCTTTACTATGCTCGGAACATGATTGCTTCTGGGAAATACAGTGAAGTCTTTGCGATTGGTGTTGCTGGTGACAATGAAGAAAATGTTGTATTCAAAGTTTACTACGTTTTCGGTTCGGCATTGAATGCTTATAAAGAATTGACAGCTGTTCAATCGCTTGATTTTCTTGAAAATGAAAAAAGTTTTGAAACCTTCTATAAGAACGCTGTTCTGACAGAAGAAGAAAAACATCAGATTTTAATTGATAGTCAAGCTGTCTTGCAAAGTTATGCCAAGAAACTTAATCGCTTGATGCACAATCACAATATTACTGCTCCACAACGAGTTCTTTATGTATCTGGTATGCTTTTGGCTATGCAAGATATCGAAATGCTTACTCCTAATGGTGAAAAAATAAAGTTAGATGACGGCTTAATTCCTGACAATTTATTAGGAAAGCAGGTTAAGGACAAGCATGATGGCGAATTGATCGTAACGCATATTTCAAACTTCCTAGAAAACAGGGGGATTGAGAAAACCAAGCGTGATTTGATGATTTCTTCTTTCAAGGAAATCTCAAAAGATGCTCAGCGTGACGAGAAGACAGAGCTTGATAAAGAAGTTGCCAAGTTGATTGATGGTCAGGCAAGTGTGACCAAACAAATTTTCACCTTTATCTACGAATACATCTTCAAAGCCATTGACGGATTAGGTGGTCATATTGACATTATGGGGGAAATGTACTCTGAGTTTCTCAAGTATGCCCTTGGAGATGGTAAGGAAATTGGGATTGTTTTAACGCCACCTTATGTGACCAAGATGATGTCACAGATTTTAGCAATCAAAAAAGATAACAAAGTTATGGACTTGGCGACAGGTTCTGCCGGTTTCTTGATTTCTGCAATGGAACTGATGATAGAAGATGCCAATACTATTTTTGGTAAGGCGACCACAGCAGCAAATGAAGCCATTGATACACTTAAGAAGAACAATCTTCTCGGTGTTGAGCTAAATGCAGAGATGTTTACCTTGGCAGCTACCAACATGATTTTACGTGGTGATGGTTCAAGTCGTATTGAGAAAGGTTCAGCCTTTAACCGCCCAGAAAGTCTCTTTGAAAACTTTAAAGCCGACCGTCTGTTGTTGAACCCACCTTTTTCTTATGATGAAAATGGACTGCCTTTCTTAGAACATGGCTTGGATAAAATGGAAAAAGGTGGCTTAGGTGCGATTATCATCCAAGATTCAGCAGGTTCTGGTAAAGCTACCAAAACAGCCCAATCCATTCTCAAAAAGCATACCATGCTTGCCTCAATCAAGATGCCAGTTGACCTTTTCGTACCAATGGCAGGGGTTCAGACGTCAATTTATATTTTTGAAGCCAAAACACCTCACGATGTAGAACGACCTGTCAAATTCATTGACTTCAGAAATGATGGCTACAAGCGAGCTAAACGTGGGATTTCAGAAGTGGATAGCCCTGTTCAACGTTATCAGGATATCATCAAGATTTACAAGGCAGGCAGTCGAGCTAAGGTAGAAGCAGATTGGGATTTGGATGCTGTCTATATCGAGGACTTTATCAGTCTAAATGGTAATGACTGGAATTTTGAACAGCATCAAGTCATTGATACCAAGCCAACCTTAGAGGATTTCAAAAAGACCGTTGCTGACTATCTTTCCTGGGAAGTGACTCAACTCCTCCAACAAAAAGGAGAAGACGTCACAAAAAAGCCCTAAGCCCTCGCCTAGCCAAATTAGACAAAGAGTTTGAAGAGGCAGGGGGAGAATGGCGGGAATATAATTTAGCTGAACTTTTTGGAAAATCTACAAGAGGGAAACGACTAAAAAGTTCAGATAGAGTCTTTGGCACTTTGCCTTTTGTGACGGCGGGAGAAGAAAATACAGGAATTTCTGCTTATATTGGAAATGATGTCGAGATTTTTAGAGCAAATAGCATCACAATTGATATGTTTGGTTCCGCTAAATTTAGAGGTTATGATTTTGGTGCTGATGACCATGTTGCAGTAGTACATACTAATCATCTGCCCAAAGCAGTTTGTCAATTTATTACAGTGGCAATTCATAAATCTTCATATTCTGGAAAATTTAGTTACTCACGTAATTTTTATGCAAAAGATGCTGATGAGTTAATAATTTCATTACCAACAATAAATAACAATTTGGCATTTTCATATATGGAAAACTACATAAAGGCGCTCGAGGCTGAACGCATCGAGACGCTCGAGGCTTACCTAACAGTAACTGGACTTAAAGATTATCACCTTACAAAAAATGATGAGAAAATACTTGACACATTCACCAAACTGACCGATACTGAGAGTAGAGTAGAGTATTCGGGTATATTGTCGCTATCTCCAGTTTCGATGAGAACACTTTTTCCGTCAATCCATCAAGGGCGACGCTTAAAGAAAGATGATCAAATTCAAGGTGATTTACCCTTTGTTATGGCTGGTACAACCAATACAGG
>NZ_ALMY01000019.1 GCF_000440115.1 Streptococcus suis YS56
TATTTTTGGAAATACATTTTATCGTGGGTATGAATTTGGAGCTGGTGATGATACTGGTGTATTTTGGAACACAGAAAATACTCAACCAAAATCTTTATTGTTTTTGAAAACAATTATTGAAAAACAGTTGCTTGGTAAGTATGATTTTGGACATAAACTAAGGGCATCACAAACATACGATATGGAATTTCAAATTCCTACCCAAAACAACCAACCCGACTACACCTTCATGTCCGATTTCATTAAAGTTATCGAAAAACTAGTCATCAAAGACTTGGTTGAATGGACAGACAAGAAAATCCAAGCGACAAAAGAAATTGTTGCTCAGTATTAACATTTTGCTACGGCATGCAGGCGAGCGTGAGCGAGCCCGAAAAGGATAATCGCCGCCGTAGTGAAAGAAGCTAATAACAAGGTTATTAGCTTCAGGGAAGTTGGAAGACTTCGGCTTCCAACTTAGGAATGGAACTCCGAAGGAGGTCGCTTCCGTCCCCACTACCTAAGGCGATTATCAAAAAAAGTAAAAAAGAAAGATAAACTTTTCGACAAGAAACAAAGAAAGGAATGTTCAGCTAGTTTCTCTAACTGAACACGGGACTGAATCGTCCCTTTGTATCTTAATTTATGTCTAACATTCAAAACATGTCCCTTGAGGACATTATGGGAGAGCGTTTTGGTCGCTACTCCAAATACATTATTCAGGAGCGGGCTTTGCCGGACATTCGTGACGGTCTAAAGCCCGTGCAACGTCGGATTCTTTATTCCATGAATAAGGACGGCAACACGTTTGACAAGGGTTATCGTAAGTCTGCCAAGTCAGTCGGAAATATCATGGGGAATTTCCACCCGCACGGTGATTCCTCTATTTATGATGCCATGGTCCGCATGAGTCAGGACTGGAAAAATCGCGAGATTTTGGTGGAGATGCACGGAAACAACGGTTCCATGGACGGCGATCCGCCTGCGGCCATGCGTTACACCGAGGCTCGTCTGTCGGAAATGGCAGGTTATTTGCTGGCCGACATTGAGAAAAAGACGGTGCCATTTGCCTGGAACTTTGACGATACGGAAAAAGAACCCACTGTGCTACCAGCTGCCTTCCCCAATCTCTTGGTCAATGGAGCGACAGGAATTTCAGCAGGGTACGCGACTGACATCCCGCCGCATAATCTGGCGGAGGTCATCGATGCCGTTGTTTACATGATTGATCATCCGACTGCTAAGTTAGAAAAGTTGATGGAGTTCTTGCCTGGACCAGACTTCCCAACAGGTGCCATTATTCAAGGGGCTGACGAAATCAAGAAGGCCTATGAAACTGGTAAGGGCCGTGTCGTAGTCCGTAGCCGTTGTGAAATTGAACAACTCAAGGCTGGTAAGAAACAGATTGTCATTACTGAGATTCCTTACGAGGTCAACAAGGCTGTTCTGGTCAAGAAGATTGATGATGTCCGTGTCAATAACAAGGTGCCTGGTATTGCTGAGGTGCGTGACGAGTCAGACCGTACAGGTCTGCGGATTGCCATTGAGCTGAAAAAAGACAGCGATGAGCAAACCATTCTCAACTACCTTTACAAATACACCGACCTGCAAATCAATTACAATTTCAACATGGTGGCCATTGATAACTTCACACCGCGTCAGGTCGGCTTGCAGAAGATTCTGTCCAGCTACATCGCCCACCGCCGTGAGATTATCATTGCCCGTTCTAAGTTTGACAAGGAAAAGGCTGAAAAACGCCTCCATATCGTAGAAGGATTGATTCGCGTTATTTCCATTTTGGATGACGTTATTGCCCTTATCCGTGCTTCTGAAAACAAGGCTGATGCCAAGGAAAACTTGAAAATCAGCTATGATTTCAGCGAGGAACAGGCAGAAGCAATCGTGACCTTGCAACTCTACCGCTTGACCAATACCGACATTGTGACCTTGGAAAATGAAGAAGCAGCCCTACGCGAGCAGATTCAGACCTTGGCAGCCATTATCGGCGATGAGCGGACCATGTTCAATCTTATGAAGAAGGAACTGCGTGAGGTCAAGAAGCAGTTTGGCAATCCTCGTTTGAGTGAATTACAAGATCAGGCAGAAGCGATTGAGATTGACACTGCCAGCTTGATTGTCGAAGAAGAAACTTTTGTCAGCGTGACCAAGGCAGGCTATATCAAACGGACCAGTCCGCGTTCTTTCAATGCCTCAACCCTTGAAGAAATGGGCAAACGAGAGGATGATCAGTTGATTTTCTTGCAGAATGCCAAGACAACCCAGCACCTCTTGCTCTTTACCAATCTTGGAAATGTCATCTACCGACCTGTCCATGAGTTGACAGATATTCGTTGGAAGGACATCGGTGAACACCTGAGCCAGACCCTGATGAACTTTGATACCAATGAAGAGGTTATCTTTGCTGAATTGGTTGAGAATTTTGATGAGGGAACTTATTTCGCGGTGACTAAATTTGGCCAAATTAAACGTGTAGAGCGGAAGGAGTTTGCTCCATGGCGGACTTACAAGTCCAAGTCAACCAAGTATGCCAAACTCAAAGATGCGGATGATGTGGTCGTTACTGTATCGCCTGTAGTTTTGGACGACATCATGCTCATCACAGAAAAGGGCTACGCTCTGCGATTTAACATCGAAGAAGTGCCAATCATCGGTGCCAAGGCAGCCGGTGTCAAGGCGGTCAACCTCAAGGATGAGGATGTGGTGGCTGCGGCCTTTATCAGCAATACCAGCTCTGTCTATCTCCTGACCCAGCGTGGTAGTTTGAAGCGGATGGCGGCGGAGGAAATCCCTGTGACCAGCCGTGCCAAGCGTGGTTTGCAGGTGCTTCGCGAACTCAAGACTAAGCCTCACCGTGTCTTTGCGGCGGGTCCAGTCTTGACGGACCGGGGGGATTTTGACCTCTTTAGTACAGCAAATGAAGATGAAACAACAAGTCAAGTGCTTCACGTGCAGTCTAAAACGGGCAAACTCTATGAGGTTGATGTGACCCAGCTCAGCCTGTCTGAACGCACTAGCAACGGTAGTTTTATCTCGGAAACCATTTCTGATGAGGAAGTGTTTAGGGCTTGGATAGACTAAAAAGATTGCTCGCAAAGCAGTCTTTTTGCTATACTGTAGGGGAGGTAAATGCTATGAAAATTATCAAATTATTTTTCAGTATAAAAGTCTATCTATGGCTTGTTCTATCCTTCCTTCTGTTATTGTGTGGTGTATGGGGATACGGCTACATCTCTGGTGAAAAGAGTAATCAGCAGGAAGTGAGTGTCCATACGGCTATTGAGTCTGTTGAGCAAGTCAATGAATTGGTATTTCTAAATACGGCTGTCCAGAAAATTGTGACCGCTAAAAACTACACGGTCTTATTTGGTCAAGAAATGCCTTTCTCAGAAAAATCAGCCCTCTTAATCATCAAGTACAAGGCAAAATTTGGTATCAAAAGTCCTGTATCCATTGAACATCTTTCTGAAAATAGGTACAAAATTACCCTTCCAGCCTTTGAAGTCGTTGGATTGGAATTAGATGCAGAAGAACCTTATACCTTATATGATAAGAGTGGTGAGATACTTAGTTTTGCGACGGAAGAAATCGATACTGCCCAACTGATCACAGATGAATTTCAGTCAGCAGAACAAGAAACGTTTCTAGAAGATTATCAGAAAGACATAAAAGAGTCAGCCAAAAACTACTATCAAAATTTATTTAATGCTATCTCACCTGAAATTCAACTAGAATTTGTTTTTAAAGAGTAAGAGTCTGGTTTACCAGGCTTTTTCTTATATTCACAAAATTTTCTGAATTTTTAATTGAAAATCACTTTCAAAAGTAGTAAAATAATAAAAAATGAATTTGGAGAAACTATATGACAGTGAACATTGACTGGGAAAACCTTGGTTTTTCTTATATGAAACTACCTTACCGCTTCATCGCTCATTTCAAAAACGGCCAATGGTCTGAAGGGCAATTGACCGAAGATGCGGAACTGCACATTTCAGAAAGCTCACCAGCCCTTCACTACGGCCAGCAAGCTTTTGAAGGCCTTAAGGCCTATCGCACCAAGGAGGGAAAACTCCAACTCTTTCGTCCAGACCAAAATGCTGAGCGCCTGCAACGGACAGCTGACCGCTTGCTCATGGAGCCTGTTCCGACGGACCTTTTCATCAAGGCCTGTAAAGAGGTAGTCAAAGCTAATGCGGACTACGTTCCTCCCTATGGAACTGGTGGTACGCTCTATCTCCGTCCGCTCCTGATTGGTGTTGGCGATATCATCGGCGTAAAGCCAGCGGATGAATACATTTTCACCGTTTTTGCTATGCCAGTTGGCAACTACTTCAAAGGAGGTCTCGCTCCGACTAACTTCCTCATCCAAGACAAGTACGACCGTGCAGCACCAAACGGGACAGGGGCAGCCAAGGTCGGTGGTAACTACGCGGCGTCGCTCTTACCGGGCCAATATGCTAAAAAGCAGGGCTTCTCAGATGTGATCTACCTGGATCCAGCTACCCACACCAAGATTGAAGAAGTCGGGTCTGCAAACTTTTTTGGGATTACAGCTGATAACGAGTTTGTCACACCGATTTCACCATCAATCTTGCCGTCCATTACCAAGTATTCTCTCTTGCACTTGGCAGAGCATCGTCTGGGGATGAAGGCAGTGGAGCGTGAAGTTCTTGTCGAAGAATTAGACCAGTTTGTCGAAGCAGGAGCTTGCGGAACAGCTGCAGTCATCTCACCAATTGGTGGTATCCAGATTGCAGACAAACTCCATGTTTTCCATAGCGAAACAGAAGTGGGACCTGTCACGCGTAAATTATATGACGAATTAACAGGTATCCAGTTTGGTGATATTGAAGCGCCAGAAGGTTGGATTGTCGAAGTTGAATAATTTCAGAAGGCTTGCACTTGCAAGCTCTTCTCTTTTTTTGTAGAATAATAAAAGTGAGGTTTGAAAATGAGTAAAAAAGATAAAAAAATTGAAATTCAAATTGAAGATAGCAAAGTTCTTGTCAATAGAGAAGAGTTCCCTGGTTACCGCCTTGTTATAGGTAAAAAAGTAATTGGAGAAATTGCAGAATTGGCTGAAAATAACTTTGCAGTTATTAAAAATGGAAATACCGAAAGCTTTTACAAAAAATTAGAAAAAGCAGTCGGAAATATTATTGAAAATTATAATTTAAGTCACTAAAAGGCTTGTAATAGTCGCTATTTTATGTTAGAATAGTGACTGTTAGTGCACGGAGAGATAGCGAAGAGGCTAAACGCGGCGGACTGTAAATCCGCTCCTTCGGGTTCGGGGGTTCAAATCCCTCTCTCTCCATGTCTAAGATACTAAGGGCGTCAAACGCATAGTAAAAATAGGAAGTTGGCTGCAAATCCTGATTTGCTAGGCGACTTATCTTTTTTACACAGCGTTTAGCCCGAGTTCATTTCAGAATACTATCTTAGAAAATGTTTTGGGGTATCGCCAAGCGGTAAGGCAAGGGACTTTGACTCCCTCATGCGTTGGTTCGAATCCAGCTACCCCAGTAAAGGTACTAGATATAGTCTAGTTCGTCAAAGATGTCTAATTGTTGTTGTCCTTGCGTGTGCCTTAAATAAAATATATTTTATGTTGGGTCGAAAGACCTGATTGTCGGAGGTTTTTTTATAATGAACGAATTTGAAGATTTGTTGAACAGTGTAAGCGAAGTTACACCTGGTGATGTGGTAACTGCAGAAGTATTGACAGTTGATGCTGGTCAAGCAAACGTAGCTATCTCAGGTACTGGTGTTGAAGGCGTATTGACTCTTCGTGAGTTGACTAACGACCGTGATGCTGATATCAACGACCTTGTAAAAGTTGGTGAAACACTTGAATTGTTAGTACTTCGCCAAGTTGTTGGTAAAGATACAGACACTGTTACTTATCTTGTATCTAAAAAACGTTTGGAAGCACGTAAAGCATGGGACAAGCTTGTTGGTCGTGAAGAAGAAGTTGTTACAGTTAAAGTAACTCGTGCCGTTAAAGGTGGTCTTGCAGTTGAATTTGAAGGTCTTCGTGGTTTCATCCCAGCTTCAATGATCGACAGCCGTTTCACTCGTAACACTGAGCGTTTCGTAGGTCAAGAATTTGATGCGAAAATCAAAGAAGTTGATCCTGCTGAGAACCGTTTCATCTTGTCACGTCGTGAAGTTGTTGAAGCAGAAGCTGCAGCAGCACGTGCTGAAGTATTTGGTAAATTGTCAGTTGGTGAAGTTGTAACTGGTAAAGTTGCACGTATCACAAGCTTCGGTGCTTTCATCGACCTTGGTGGTGTAGATGGATTGGTACACTTGACTGAATTGTCACATGAGCGTAACGTATCTCCTAAATCAGCTGTAACAGTTGGTGAGGAAGTTGAAGTTAAAGTTCTTGCAATCGACGAAGTTGAAGGTCGCGTATCATTGTCATTGAAAGCTACACAGCCTGGTCCATGGGATGGCGTTGAGCAAAAATTGGCAGCTGGTGATGTGATCGAAAGTAAAGTGAAACGTTTGACTGACTTTGGTGCTTTCGTTGAAGTATTGCCAGGTATCGATGGTTTGGTACACATCTCACAAATTTCACACAAACGTGTTGAAAATCCAAAAGATGCTTTGTCAGTAGGTCAAGAAGTAACTGTTAAAGTTCTTGAAGTAAACGCAGCTGATGAGCGTGTATCACTTTCTATCAAAGCTTTGGAAGAGCGTCCAGCAGCAGCTGAAGGCGAAGAAAAAGCAGAAAAACGTGCTCCACATCCACGTCGTCAAAAACGTGAAGAAAAACGTGATTACGAATTGCCAGAAACTCAATCTGGATTCTCAATGGCTGACCTTTTCGGTGACATTGAATTGTAATTCAAATAAAAACTTGCCTTGTGCAAGTTTTTCATTTCCACCCTTAGTGTAATGGATATCACGTAAGATTCCGGTTCTTGAGATGGGGGTTCGATTCCCTCAGGGTGGATTAGAACCACCTTAAAAAGCCCGTTAAATCGGGCTTTTTTCATTCCTTGTCCAAAATT